>NZ_JCAFRS010000003.1:0-354434 GCF_059368435.1 Stenotrophomonas sp. YJH_SMC_54
ACCGGTCCACGGTCTCCCAAGGGGAAGCGTGGCAGGGCGTCCACCGCCTGTTCCAGCCGCAGCAGATGCAGCAGGTCTTCCGCGCCGTGGCCGAAGCGCTGGGCTGATGCCCGGTAGTGCCGGCCGCTGGCCGGCATCCCTGTGTGGCGGGATCAATGCGGTTGCCGGCCAGCGGCCGGCACTACCGTTCGGCAGTTTCCCAGGGGAAGCGTGGCAGGGCGCCCATCGCCTGTTCCAGCCGCTGCAGATGCAGCTGGTCTTCCGCGCAGCGGCCGAAGCGCAGGGCTGATGCCAGGTAGTGCCGGCCGCTGGCCGGCATCCCAGTGTGGTGGAATCAATGCGGTTGCCGGCCAGCGGCCGGCACTACCGCTCGGCAGTTTCCCAGGGGAAGCGTGGCAGCGCCTGCTCCAGCCGCTGCAGATGCAGCTGGTCTTCCGCGCCGTGGCCGAGGCGCTGGGCTGATGCCCCGGTAGTGCCGGCCGCTGGCCGGCATCCCAGTGTGGTGGAATCAATGCGGTTGCCGGCCAGCGGCCGGCACTACCGTTCGGCAGTTTCCCAGGGGAAGCGTGGCAGGGCGTCCACCGCCTGTTCCAGGCGCCGTGACCAGTTCTGGTGGATGTCCGCATACAACGTTGAATCCGCGCCGAGCCGCAGCTGCTGCCCGATGCGCAGTTCACCATCACGCAGCAGCGCCAGGTCGATCGGCAGGCCTACCGACAGATTGGAGCGAATGGTCGAATCCAGCGACACGATTGCCGTGCGCGCCGCGTCCTCCAGGCGTGTGGCCGGGCTGAGGATGCGGTCCAGGATGGGCTTGCCGTACTTGGACTCACCGATCTGAAGATAGGGCGTCTCCGGCGAAGCGGCGATGGCGTTGCCGAGCGGATAGATCATGTACAGCCCGGGCCGCTCGCCAGCGATCTGGCCACCGAAAATCAGCGTCGCCTGGGTGTTGACCCCGTCATGGCCGTGCTCGCTGTGGCTGCTGTGCACCTGGCTGTCCACCAGCAGCTGGCCGACGTACTCGGCAGCTTCGAACAGATGGGTCATGTCGCGCAGGTTGGGCGTGCGCCGTTCACCGGCGTCGCGCCCCAGGCGTGACACCAGCAGCTGGGTGGTGGCCAGGTTGCCAGCCGCCATCAGCACGTAGGCTGCCTGGCCGGGGTACTCGAACACGTGCAGCTTGCGGTGCACGCGCACATCGTCCAGCGAGGCATTGGTCCGGGTGTCGGCAGCGAAGACCAGGCCTTCGTCCACCTCGATTCCAACGCAATAGGTCATGTCGGTGCCCTATCATGTGCGTCCCGGATTGTAGGCAGGCCGCCGTGACGACGGCATGTCCACGCCCCCCAAGTGCCGTCACCTGAACCGCATGACCACCGTGCTCCTGAGCCTGGGCAGCAACGTCCAGCCCCGCCGCTACCTCCACGCCGCGGTGACGGCCCTGCGCGAGCGCTTTGGCGCACTGCAGGTGTCACCCGCCTACCGTACTGCCGCGGTCGGCTTCGATGGCCCGGCCTTCCTCAACAATGCGGTGGCGATCGAGACCGATCTGCCGCTGCAGGAACTGGACGACTGGCTGCATGCGCTGGAAGACGCGCACGGCCGCGATCGCAGCGGGCCGCGCTTCTCCGACCGGACCCTGGACATCGACGTGGTGTTCTACGGCGACCTGGTGGTGGAAGGCCCCGGCCACCTGCGCATTCCGCGCCCGGAACTGAAGCATGCCTTCGTGCTGAAGCCGCTGGCGGACATCGCGCCGGGCTTCATCGACCCGGTCAGCGGGCAGGACCTGGCCACGCTGTGGCGGGCGCACGCGCAGTTTGGCGAAGCGTTCGAGGTGGTGGACCTGGAATGATGGCGGTTGCCGGCCAGCGGCCGGCACTACCTCAACTGACCGTGCGCCCACCATCCACGCGCAGGGTGTGGCCGGTGACGAAGCTGGCTTCGGCCACCAGCCAGTAGACCGCTTCGGCGATCTCCTCGACCGTGCCGATCCGTGCCAGCGGCGTGCGAGCCAGCAACGCCTCGCGGGCGAAATCGTCCTTGCCCTGCTCCGGCCACAGGATCGCACCCGGGGCCACCGCATTCACACGCACCTTCGGTGCCAGCTCCAGCGCCAGCGCGCGGGTGGCCATCTCCAGCGCGGCCTTGGCCATGGTGTAGGCGATGTGGTCGCGCATCGGGTCGGTGCCGTGCAGGTCGGTCAAATTGACGATGCAGCCCTGCTGGCGGCGCAGGTAGGGCGCCGCCGCCTGTGACAGCAGCAGCGGCGCGCGCGCGTTGACCGCGTACAGCTCGTCCATTGCCTCGGCGGTGACCTGGCCGAGCGGGGTGGGGAAGAAGTTGGAGGCGTTGTTGACCAGCGCGTCCAGTCGGCCGAAGTGGGTGACCGCCTGTTCCACCAGGTCGGCCAGGGCGTCGGCGTCACGCAGGTCGGCCTGCAGGGCCAGCACGCTGCCCGGGCGCACGTTGTCAAAATCGAACGCGGCCTGCTGCAGCTCGGCGCTGGAGGTATTGGCGTGCAGCACCACCGACCAGCCACAGGCGTGGAACTGGCGGGCGATGGCCGCACCGATCCGGCGCGCGCTGCCGGTGATCAGGACCACGGGGTGGGTATCGCTCATCGAGGGTCCTCCAAGGCTCGGCTATCCTGTGCACCATTGTCACCGCATTCGAAGACGCCATGCAGCCCACCTTTCCCCTGCCCGAAGCCGATGCCCTGGCCCATAGCGACCAGCTGGCGGCCGCCCTGCGCGCCGAGATCCTTGCCCAGGGCGGGGCGATGCCGTTCTCGCGCTTCATGGAGCTCTGCCTGTATGCCCCCGGCTGGGGCTATTACAGCGCCGGCGCCAGCAAGTTCGGTGGCAGTGGCGACTTCACCACCGCGCCCGAGCTCGGCAGCCTGTTCGCCGGCAGCGTCGCCAATGCGCTGGCGCCCGTGTTCGCCCAGCTGGGTGCGCAGGCGCGCATGCTGGAACTGGGCGGCGGCACCGGCGCCTTCGCCGAGGCGGTGCTGCTGCGCCTGGCCGAGCTGGACGCGCTGCCGTCGCGCTACGCCATCCTGGAACCCAGCGCCGACCTGCGCGAGCGCCAGCAGCAGCGCCTGCAGCAGAACCTGCCGGCGGAGCTGGCCGCGCGGGTGGACTGGGTCGACCGCCCGTTCGAGGAGGACTGGGAAGGCGTGGTGTTCGCCAACGAGGTGATCGACGCGCTGCCGACCCCGCGCTTCCTGATCCGGGACGGCGAGGTCTACGAGGAAACCGTCGAGCTGGACGCCGAGGGCAACTTCATCCGTGGCGCGCAGCCGGCCGACATCCTGCTCAACGGTGCGGTGCGCCATATCGAGCGCTACCTGGAAAAGCCTTTCGCCGAAGGCTACCGTTCTGAAGTGCTGCCGCAGCTGCCGTACTGGCTGCAGGCGGTGGCCGGTGGCATGCAGCGTGGTGCGATGCTGTTCGTCGACTACGGCTACAGCCGCGGCGAGTTCTACCAGCACGACCGCGACGATGGCACCGTGCGTGCGTTCTACCGCCACCACGTGCACAACGACGTGCACCGCTGGCCGGGGTTGCAGGACATCACCGCGTCGGTGGATTTCACCGCGATGGCCGAGGCCGGCATGCACGGCGGATTCGAGCTGGCCGGCTACTGCAGCCAGGCCAGCTTCCTGCTCGGCAACGGCCTGGACCAGGTGCTGCTGCTGGCCGAGGAACGCACCGATGAGGTCGGCCGCATCCAGCTGCGCGACCAGGTGAAGAAGCTGACCCTGCCGACCGAGATGGGCGAGCGCTTCCAGGCCATCGGCCTGCAGCGTGGCGTCGACTTCGAACCGGCCTTCGAGCTGGGTGACCTGAGCTGGCGCCTGTGAGCGAGGTGTTGCCGGCGATCAAGCCGCTGCGGCGGCCGCGGTTGTGGGCCGGGCTGTGGGCGGCGGCAGTACTGCTGGTGATCGTGGTCTGCCTGATTCCACCGCCGCCGATTCCGTTGCCGGAAAACAGCGACAAGGGCGAGCACTTCCTCGCCTACTTCATCCTGGCCGGCAGCGCGGTGCAGCTGTTCCGTCGGGGCCGCCCGCTGCTGTGGGTGGGCGTGGGCCTGGTGTTGATGGGCATCGGCATCGAATTTGCCCAGGGTGCGCTGACCAGCAACCGCATGGCCGACCCGATGGATGCCATCGCCAACACGGTCGGTGTGCTCGCCGGCATGGCCACCGCACTGACCCCGCTGCGCGACCTGCTGCTGCGCTGGCGCGGGTAAAGGCGTGCCAACCCAGGTTGGCACCTACCCGTAGATCCACGCCATGCGTGGATGCTTTGCCCGAGGTGCCGGCCAAGGCCGGCACCCACCCGGACAGGCCTGCCGTCATTTCCCCAGGGTCATCTCATCCAGCACCCACATCGCCGGGCGCGTGTCGCCGGTGAAGTTGATGCACAGGTCACCGCTGCCCTGCGTGCCCTTCGGCAGCGTTGCCTTCAGCATCACGAAGCCATCGGCATCCGGCTTGGCCGGCAACGGCACTTCCGCCAACACCTTGCCGCTGCAGTCGCCACGACGCACCAGCATCTCACCGTGCGGCCGCTTGGCCTTCTCGAAGCGACGCTTGGATTCATCGTGGGCAAGCTGGAAGTAGTACGGAATACGCCCCGCGCGGACTTCCAGGCTGCCAATGCCGTCCAGCTGCGCCTGCGGCCAGCGCCAGCACGGCTGGAAGATGTCCACGTTGAACACCGCACGGTTGCCTTCGCGTGGGCCATCGTCTTCCAGGCGCAGCACCAGGCCCTTCTTGCCCACGCAGCTGAGCAGCTCATCGCTGCGGCGGCTGAGCAACGACTGTGCGGTGAACGCGGTGATGGTCGGCTTCGCCGCCAGCATCTGGCCCTGGTAGAACGCGGCGGCCTGCACGGTGGTCGGCAGCGTCGCGGTCAGCGGCTGCTGGTACAACGGCGATTGCGCGGTCACCGGCTGGCCATCGGTGCTGTAGCGCACTTCATAGCCCAGCGGGTTGGCCAGCGACACCGTCACCGTGTTGGCCGCGCGATTGTCGGTGTAGTCCACGCCCACTTCGAACGGGGTCTGCGCATAGGCCAGGCCCCAGGCACGGTAGCGCTGCAGCTGGGACGGCAGGCGCGCGAGGAAATCGCGGAAATCGCGATGTTCCGGCGTGCTCCAGCCGGTCTCGGCCACGGCGGCCAGGCGTGGGAACAGGTTGTGCTGCAGGCGTGCGTAGCTGCGCGTGTGCTCGGTGAACATGTTGGCCTGCAGGCCGAGGATGTGCCCGCGCTTGTCAGCGGCCAGCTCGGCCGGCACCGGCTCGAAGTTGTACAGCTTGCCGAGGTTGACCTGGGTCGGGCGGCCGGGCGGTTCGTTCGGCGAGGCCGTCTGCAGGTAATCCAGATAGAGGTAGCCGACCGGCGACATGATCACGTCATGGCCGGCGCTGGCCGCAGCCAGGCCGCCTTCGGTGCCCTGCCAGGACATCACCGTGGCCTGCGGCGGCAGCCCGCCTTCGAGGATCTCATCCCAGCCGATCAGGCGCCGGTCGTGCTCCTCCAGGAAGGTCTCCAGGCGCTTGATGATGTGGCTCTGCATGGCCATTTCATCCTTGATGCCCAGCGCACGCATGCGCTGCTGCACCTGCTTCGACGCTTCCCACTGGTCCTTCACCGCCTCGTCGCCACCGACGTGCACGTACTTGGCCGGGAACAGGTCGATCACTTCTTCCAGCACGTTCTCGAGGAAGGTGACGGTGCTGTCCTCAGTGTTGAACAGGTTGGGGAACACGCCCCATTCGCTGATCGGCTTCAACGGCGTATCGATGGTGCCCAGCTCCGGATACGCAGCAATCGCGGCAGTCGCGTGGCCCGGCACATCGATTTCCGGAATCACCTGGATATGCAGCTTCGCCGCATAGGCGATCACCTCGCGAATCTGGTCCTGCGTGTAGAAGCCGCAATACGGATGCTCCTTGCCAGTGACCGGATCGATGCCACCGTCGCCGGCCGGCAGGCGGCAGCTGCCCACGTCGGTCAGCTTCGGATAGCGCTTGATCTCCATGCGCCAACCCTGGTCATCGGTCAGGTGCCAGTGGAAGGTGTTGAGCTTGTGCGCGGCCATCGCATCGAGCACGCGCTTGATCTCGTCCAGGCTCTGGAAGTGACGTGCGGAATCGAGCATGAAACCGCGCCAGCTGAAGCGCGGCGCGTCCTGGATCTGCACCGCCGGCAGCACGCCATTGCTGCCGCCGGTGGCGAGCTGGGCGAGGGTGGTCGCGCCGTAGAACAGGCCGGTTTCGTTGCCGGCCTGGATCAGCACGCCCTGCGCGGTGCTCTCCAGCGTGTAGCTTTCGCCGCTGTCGCGGAAGGTGGGCACGATCTGGAAGCGGATGCTGCCCGACGTGCCTGCCGCCTTGCCCCTGGCTGGTGCAAGGCGCGGACCACCGCTGCGGGCCAGCAGATCGGCGAACTGGCTGGCGACGCGCTGCGCGGCTTCGCCTTCGGCCTGCAGCACGGTGTCGGCGCGGACGGTGATGCCGCTGCCCTGGCCGCGCTGCACGGTGGCCGGGGCAGGAATCAGCATCAGGTTGCCGGCGCGCAGCAGGGGGCCGGGTGCTTCAGTGGCGGGCGTGGGGTCGGCGGCAAGTGCCGGCAGTGCCGGCAACAGGGCGAGCAGGCTGCCCAGCAGCGCTGCGCTGCGCATCCGGGCGCGGGAAGGCTTGACCATCGGTACGACTCCTTGGATCGGTGCGATGAACGCTATACATGAAAAACGCCGGGCCCGGAATGACCCAGGCCCGGCGTGCGTGCACGACTCGGCGATGTTGCCGCCGCTGGATCAGTACTTGAAGCGGAAGTTGAGGTAGTACTGGCGACCGTTGCTGTAGAACGAGGTCGGGATGGCCGCGGTCTGGTAGTACTTGTAGGTCGGGTTGTTGAGGTTGAGCGCATCGAAGCTGATGCTCAGCCAGTCGGTGGCCTTGTAGCTCAGCGACGCCGACAGGGTGCCGAAGTCATCCTGGTAGTACGGGTTGGCGCCGGACAGGCCGATCAGGAACGACGAACGGCGGGTATAGCTGACGCGTGCACCGAAGGTATCGTTCTCGAAGTAGGCACCGACGTTGTAGGTGTTCTTCGAAGTACCCAGCAGGTTGTCGCTGCCATCGGCCCAGGTGTGGTCGGTGCTGCCATCGGCGTAGGTGTAGTTGGCATTGACACCGAAGTACTCGCCGATCGGCTGCTCATAGGCCACTTCGATACCGCGCACCTTGCCGTCGGCATTGCGCGGGCGGGAGATGTTGTATTCCTCGAGACGGTTGGTCAGCTCGCTGAACAGCATTTCCTTCTCGGTGCTGAAGGCGACGTAGTCCTTCAGGCGCATCGAGTAGGCACCGATCGACAACATGCCGCGCGGCATGAAATACCACTCCAGGTTGGCGTCGAAGTTGGTCGACACCACCGGCTTCAACTTCGGATTGCCGCCACCGCCGGTCCGGTTCAGGTCCGAACCGTACGACGAGGCACCCAGTGCCGAGAAGTCCGGCAGGGTCTGGGTCTGCGATGCGGCCACGCGCAGCACCAGGTCGTCACGCAGGTCGTACTTGAAGTTGGCGCTCGGCAGCACACGGTTGTGCTTGTTCTCGAAAGCTTCGCGGGTCCACGCGCCGAACAGGCTGCTCACGTCCGGCACGGTCGAGCCGGTGGCGGCGGCGTAGGTATCGATATCCTGCTTGATGTTGACGTAGCGCAGGCCGACGTTGCCGCTCCAGCGGTCGCCGCTGAAGTTGCCCTGTACGTAGGCAGCAAAGTTCTTCTCGGACACCTTCCACTCGGCGCCGTAGTTGTGGCGGCCGGTCGGGCCGTCATTGCCGGACAGCCAGGTGGAGTTGTTGGTCACTGCTTCCTTCAGTGCGCCCGGGGTGAAGTACCACAGGTCACGCGGGAAGCTGCCACCGATGCCGTTGGCGAAGCCACCGGGGAAGTTGGCGGTGGCGCCGTTCTTCAGCGCATTCCAGATCGCGCCCGGGGTTGCGCCTTCCGGCGACTTGGCCTCGCGCTTGTGGTCGCCGAAGCGGGCGCCGAAATCAATCGAGTTCAGTACGCCAGCGTCGGCGAAGTACTGGTTGAAATCGAGCGTGGCCCACTTTTCCTTGTCGATCGCGGTGACCTGCTGGTTGCCCCAGGTGCCGAAGTCGGTCACGCCGCTCGGGCCGATGTTGCCCCCGACGTTCCAGTCGATCGGCGAGCCGTTGCCGTGGGTTGCCCAGGTGGCGCCACCACCACGGGCCAGGTTGACTTCGGCGATGTACTGGCGCGGCGTTTCGCCGGTGCCCTTGGTGCTGCCAGCCTGGAATTTCATGCCCAGGTTGTCGCTGATCTGCCAGTCGGCATCGAAGGTGATGTAGTTGGTCTTGGCCTTCGACTCGCGGTAGATCATGTCGTACACCGCGTAGTCGCGGTCGGCCTGGCCGGCGAAGGTGGCGTTGGACAGTACGCCATCCTTGATGACGTAACCCGGATTCGGGGCCTGGCCCGGAATCAGGATCTTGTTGCCATTGGCATCTTCAACGGTGCGGTCATTGAGGATGCGGCCACCCCACAGCATGAAGTTGCGGTTGTAGTTGTTCGCCTTCAGTTCCGAGCTGAAGCCTTCCAGGCCCAGGGTCAGGTTGTCCATCGGCTTGAACTGCAGCGACACCAGGCCGCCCTTGCGCTCGCGGGTCTGTTCGAACAGGGTCGAGCCGAGCAGGCCCGGCGCGTATACACCGGCCAGGTCCGGGTTGGACTTGGCCACGGTGCCATTCGGATCGATCTGGAAGAAACCGCCCGGGATTTCCTGCGCTTCGCGGCGCAGCTCGCGCTTCTGGCTGAAGGCCTGCACCATCACGCCGAAGTTGCCTTCGTCGTTCTTGTAGTTGAACAGTGCCGACAGCTGCGGGTCGTTGGACTTGGCCTGGTCCGAACGCACCATGCCGATGGAGCCTTCCGCAGTGAGCTGCTTGGAGAATTCCAGCGGCTTGCGGGTGAGGATGTTGACGGTACCGGTGGTGCCGCCGTCCTGCAGCTTGGCCTGCGAGGACTTGTTCACTTCCACCGAGCGCACCAGTTCCGACGGCAGCAACGAGTAGCTCACGCTGCGGCCGACGTTGTTGCCCTGGCTGAGCACGAACCAGTCGGCGGTGCCGACGGTGTGGCCGTTGATCAGGGTCTGGGTCAGGCTCGGGCTGGTACCACGCAGGCTGACGCGGTCGGCTTCGTCGAAGCCGCCTTCGTCGGCGCTGGACGAGCTGATGTTCACGCCCGGCAGGCGCTGCAGGGTGTCGGCGACGTTGTGCGCGGGCAGCTTGCCCACGTCTTCGGCGGTGACCACTTCCACGCGCGCATTGGCTTCGCGCTTGGTGTCCAGCGATTTTTCCATCGACCCACGGATGCCGGTGACCTGCACGGTATCCAGGTCGGTGGCGGTCTGGGCGGCCTGCTGCGCATGTGCACTGAAGGCGATGCAGCTGACGATGGCGGCCGAAAGCAGGGTCTTGCGGGTGTTCATGATGTCTCTCCTCATCACTCGATTGGATGCCGGCGGCGGTGTTCGATTACGGTTGCGATGACATGCGCGGGGCGGCGGCGAAGTCCCGTGCGTTGGCGTGCCACGTACTGCGTGCTGCGATTGCGTTGAAGCCTGTTGCGGTGTCAGGCGGCCGACTGCTGCTGCAGGTACCAGCTGGCAGCGCCGACCACGCCCAGCTGGCCGTGCTCGACGACCTTCACCGGGATGCGTGCCAGCGCTTCGCCCATCGGCCCCTTCTGCAGGTAGCGTTCGACGAAGGTGCTGGCGTGCAGGTATTCGCGGATCTGCGGCAGGATGCCGCCGGCCAGGTAGACGCCACCATGGGCGCCGTAGAACAGCGCCATGTCGCCGATGGTGCTGCCGAGCAGGCCGCAGAACACATCCAGCGCTTGGCGCGCATGTGCATCGCTGTCGGCCATGGCCGCAGCGGTGACCGCGTCGGGGCTGGCCAGGGTCGGCGCCTGGCCCTGCAGTGCGCACACCGCGCGGTACAGGTTCATCAGGCCCGGGCCGGAGATCGCATGTTCGATCGACACATGCGCGCGGTCGCGCTGCATGTGGCGGACGATGGCCATTTCCAGTTCGGTGCTGGCGGCCAGGGTCGGTTGGCCGGCTTCGGTCGGGAGCACCACCGGGCCGTGCGCGGTGGGGATCCACAGCGCGGCGCCGAGGCCGGTACCGGGGCCGACCACCAGGGTCGGGCCGCGGGCGGCGGTTTCCGGTCCGCACAGGTGCAGCACGCCACTGGCGTCAACCTGCGCAGCGGCATAGGCCACGGCTTCGAAGTCGTTGACGATGAAGACCCGCTGCAGGCCGACGTCGGCTTCCACCTGGCGCGCCGACAGCGGCCACGGCAGGTTGGCGGTGATCACCGTGCCGTCCTCGCGGGCGTAGCCGGCACTGGCGACCACGCAGTGCGTGGGCCGCGGGCCTTCGCCGAGGAAGTCGGACAGGATCGCGCTGAGGCCTGCATGGTCGGCGTTGCGGTACTTGCGGTACTCCAGCACCTGCACCGGATGGGCGGCATCACCGCTGGCCTGGACCCGGGCCACACGCACATGGGTGCCACCGACGTCGGCGGCCAGGAACGAGGGCGCGATTCGGGACAGGACATGGGCCGGGGCGGGGTGGCTGGCGGTCACGCGGGCTCCTGCTGCAGGTGGGGCCGTCCCCAAGGCTCGAGGGCGGCGATTGGGGCGGAGTCTGTAACCGCGCTGACAACGATGTCAACGAGTTCGTGACACTTTCGTTGCTGCGTCGCAACGAATGCGGCGTGCAGTAAACGTTTACATGGCGTGAGCATGGGTTTCACGCTGGAGCCGTTGCTGCACGGGGCTCAAGGGCTGCGGCGCATTCAGCACGATCCGCTGCCATCGGGTTGCGCAGTGCAGCACGAGGTTCACGCGGCCTCGCGGGGAAGTTGACAAACCGCGGTTGTCCATCGAAAGAATGTGACAACGTTGTTCCCAGCCACTCTCCGACGCCGCGTTCTGCGGCCGTCGCCGCAGGAGCCCTTCCCGATGTCCGCCGTCTCCGCTGCAAGCGTGCGCCCGAACGTGGCCACCTCCATCGCCATCGTCGGCGTGCTGTTCTTCCTGATCGGCTTCTTCACCTGGCTCAACGGCCCGCTGATCACCTTCGTCAGGCTCGCCTTCGAACTCAGCGAGGTCGGCGCCTTCCTGGTGCTGATGGTGTTCTACCTGTCCTACTTCTTCCTGGCCCTGCCGTCATCGTGGATCCTGCGCCGCACCGGCATGAAGAAGGGCCTGAGCCTGAGCCTGCTGGTGATGGCCGGGGGCGCCGCGCTGTTCGGCGAATTCGCCACCCAGCGCTGGTATCCGGGCGCGCTCGGCGGCCTGTTCGTGATCGGCAGCGGCCTGGCCCTGCTGCAGACCGCGATCAACCCCTACATCTCCATCCTTGGGCCCATCGAGACGGCGGCACGCCGCATCGCGTTGATGGGCATCTGCAACAAGATCGCCGGCATGCTCGCGCCGGTGCTGATCGGTACCGTGGTGCTGCATGGCATCGGTGATCTGTCGGCCACGGTGGCCGCTGCCGATGAAGCGACCAAGGCGCAGCTGCTCAACGAATTCGCCGCCAAGATCCATGTGCCGTACCTGGCCATGGCCGGCCTGCTGGTGCTGCTGGCGGTGGCCGTGCTGTTCTCGCCGCTGCCGGAAATCAAGTCGTCCGAAGCCAATGCCACGCCGGTTGCGGCCGGTGCCGCCGAGCGTCGCAGCATCTTCCAGTTCCCGCATCTGTGGCTGGGCGTGCTGTGCCTGTTCGTCTACGTGGGCGTGGAGGTGATGGCCGGCGATGCCATCGGTACCTACGGCCACGGCTTCGACCTGCCGCTGGACCAGACCAAGATGTTCACCTCGCTTACCCTGGGCGCAATGCTGGTCGGTTACGTGGTCGGCCTGCTGCTGATCCCCAAGGTTGTCTCGCAGTCGCGCTACCTGACCATTTCGGCGGTGCTGGGCGTGGTGTTCTGTCTTGGCGCCTGGGCCACCCACGGCTACGTGTCGGTGGCTTTCGTGGCCCTGCTGGGTTTTGCCAACGCCATGATGTGGCCGGCGATCTTCCCGCTGGCGATCCGTGGCCTGGGCCGCTTCACCGAGACCGGTTCGGCGCTGCTGGTGATGGGCATTGCCGGTGGCGCGATCATTCCGCAGCTGTTCGCCGTGCTCAAGCAGCACATCGACTTCCAGCTGGTGTTCGTGCTGCTGATGGTGCCCTGCTACCTGTACATCCTGTTCTATTCGGTGGTCGGGCATCGCGCCGGCCTGCCGCAGGACAAGGCCTGATCGGCGATGATGGACGGCAGCCAACCCCAGGGAAAACCCATGCGCAGAGCGACCATCAAGGACGTTGCGGAGAAGGCCAAGGTCTCGCTGAAGACGGTCTCGCGGGTGATCAACAACGAGCCCTCGGTGATGCAGGCCACCCGTGCGCGGGTGCTGCGTGCCATCGCCGAACTCGATTACGAGCCCGATCCGTCCGCGCGCAACCTGCGCAGCGGCACCACCTTCGTGATCGGGCTGGTCTACGACAACCCGAACCCGTACCACATCATCGGTGTGCAGAACGGCGTGCTGGCCGCATGCCGCGAGACCGGTTTCGGCCTGCAGATCCATCCCTGCGACTCCAGCTCGCCGCTGTTGGCCGATGAGCTGGCCGACTGGGTGCAGCGTTCGCGGCTGGCCGGGCTGGTGCTGACCGCACCGATGTCCGAGCGCCGCGACCTGATCCAGGCGCTGACCGCGCGCGGCATCAAGCTGGTGCGCATCATCGCTGCCACCGAAGACCCGGCCGATGGCGCCTGCGTATTCGTCGACGATCGCGAAGCGGCCTATGAGATCACCGAGCACCTGATCCAGCTGGGTCACCAGCGCATCGGCTTCCTCTGGGGCGGCATCTCGCACCGCTCCTCTGGCGAACGCTATGCCGGTTACGAAGCCGCGCTGAAGGACTACGGCATGACCGTGGACAAGCATCTGGTGGTGCAGGGCGACTACACCTTCGATGACGGTTTCCGCGGTGCGCGCCGCCTGCTGGCGCTGCGCGAGCCACCTACCGCCATCTTCGGTTCCAACGACGAAATCGCCGCCGGCGTACTGGCCGCCGCCAAGTCGGCCGGCATGAACGTGCCCTACGACCTGTCCATTGCCGGGTTCGAGGACAGCCCGTTCTCGCGCCAGTCGTGGCCGCCGCTGACCACCGCCAAGCAGGCCACCGAGGACATCGCCCGCCACGCCGCGCGCCTGCTGATCGCGCAACTGCGCAGCGATGCCTACGACGATGCGCCGGCGCCGCTGCACAACCAGGGCTTCGTGCCGCAGCTGGTGGTGCGTGGTTCGACCGCGCCGATGCGCCCCGCCGGCGCACGCCCCCTTCCTTCCGATCCTGCCTGAGCCTGCCATGTCGCTGTCAGACCCCACGTCCACCCTGATGTTCGCCGAGGCCGCTGAAGCGGCCGACGTGGTCGCGCGCCAGTTCTCGCGCAACCACGCCACCATGGAAACCCTGGCCGCCAGCCTGCGTGCTGAACCGCCGCCGTTCGTGGTCACCTGTGCACGCGGCAGCTCCGACCACGCCGCCACCTATGGCAAGTATCTGCTGGAAACCCAGCTGGGCCTGGTGGTCGCGTCGGCCTCGCCATCGGTGGGGTCGGTCTACGCCGCACCATTGCAGCTGCGCGGCGCACTGTTCATCGTCATCTCGCAGTCGGGCAAGAGCCCGGACCTGCTGCGCAACGCCGAGGCCGCCAAGGCGGCCGGTGCGCGCGTGATCGCGCTGGTCAACGTCGAGGATTCACCGCTGGCGCAGCTGGCCGATACGGTCATTCCGCTCCACGCGGGTGCCGAAAAGAGCGTGGCGGCGACCAAGAGCTACCTGGCGTCGCTGGCCGCGCTGCTGCAGCTGGCCGCGTACTGGAAGCAGGACAGCAGCCTGCGCGCTGCGCTGGACCTGCTGCCCGACGCGTTGCGTGAGGCGTGGCAGTGCGACTGGAGCGCGGTGACCGAAGGCCTGGTCGAGGCCACCAACCTGTTCGTGCTCGGCCGTGGCCTGGGCCTGGGGGCGGCGCAGGAAGCGGCGCTGAAGTTCAAGGAAACCTGCAGCCTGCATGCCGAAGCCTACAGCTCGGCTGAAGTGAAGCACGGCCCGATGGCGCTGGTCGACCGCGGCTTCCCGGTGCTGGCCTTTGCCCAGCCGGATGAAACCGGCGCCGGCACCCGTGCCGTCGTCGAGGAATTCACCGCGCGTGGCGCACAGGTATGGATGGCCGGTGCTGGCGGCAACCTGCCGGTGGCTGCTGCGCCGCACCCGCTGTGCGCACCGCTGCTGACCGTGCAGAGCTTCTACCGCGCGATCAATGCGCTGGCGCTGCGTCGTGGCTTCAACCCGGACCTGCCGCCGCACCTGAACAAGGTGACGGAGACCGTGTAATGGCGACCGTCCTGCGCAATGCCCGCATCCTGGCGGGCGACGACTTCCGTGATGATCTGGCGCTGGTAATCGAGAACGGTCGCATCAGCGCGCTGTTGCCCGACGCCGCACCGCAGCTCGGCCATGCCGCCGAGCAGGTGGACCTGGGTGGCGGCTGGCTGCTGCCCGGCTTCATCGATGTGCAGGTCAATGGTGGCGGTGGTGCACTGTTCAACAACACGCCGGACGTGGCGGCACTGCGCACCATCGCGCAGGCGCACCGCCGTTTCGGCACCACGGCGATGCTGCCGACCCTGATCAGTGATGACGTGGCAGTGATGCGCGAAGCGATCGCTGCGATGCGCGAGGCGATCACGCAGGGTGTACCAGGCGTGATCGGCATCCACCTGGAAGGCCCGTACATCGCACCGGCGCGCAAGGGCACGCACGATGCCAGCAAGTTCCGCGTGCCGGACGAGGGAGAAATCGCGCTGGCGGCATCGCTGGACAACGGTGTGACCGTGCTGACGCTGGCGCCGGAGCGCGTGCCGCTGGAGACCATCCGTGCGCTGGTCGAGCGTGGCGTGATCGTTGCCGCCGGGCACACCGCAGGTACCTACGAAGAGATCCGTGCCGGCCTGGATGCCGGTGTGCGTGGCTTCACCCACCTGTACAACGCGATGTCGCCGCTGCAGGGCCGTGAGCCCGGTGCGGTGGGCGCCGCATTGGAGGACCGCGACAGCTGGATCGGCATCATCGTTGATGGCGTTCACGTGCACCCCGCCAGCCTGCGCGTGGCGCTGGCGGCCAAGCCGCGAGGCCGCCTGCTGCTGGTGACCGATGCGATGCCGCCGGTCGGTGCCGACGATCCCAGCTACGTGCTGTACGGCGAAACCATTACCGCCGTCGACGGCGTGGTGCGCAATGCTGCCGGTTCGCTGGCCGGCTCGGCGCTGGACATGGCCACCGCGGTGCGCAACACCGTGCAGCTGCTTGGCCAGCCGCTGGCCGAAGCGGCGCGCATGGCATCGACGTACCCAGCGCAGTTCCTCAATGTCGATGATCGCCTGGGCCACATCGCCGAGGGCTACCAGGCCGACCTGGTGCTGCTGGACGACGCCCTGCAGGTGCGGGGCACCTGGATTGCCGGGCAGTACGAGGCCGCCTGATGAACAGTTCGCCGCCACGCCGGCTGGGCTCGATCGATGCCCTGCGCGGCATCACCGTGGCGGCGATGCTGCTGGTCAATAACCCGGGTGACTGGAGTGCGGTGTTTGCGCCGCTGCGTCACTCGGAATGGCATGGCTGCACGCCCACCGACCTGGTGTTCCCGTTCTTCCTGTTCCTGGTGGGCGTGTCGATGGCCTTCAGCGTGGCACCGCGCGCGCAGGATGCGGCGGCGCGACCCGCGTTGGCGCGCGGCGTGCTGGAGCGCGCGCTGCGCATCCTGGTGGCCGGTGCGCTGCTGCACCTGCTGATCTGGTGGGCACTGGATACGCATCACTTCCGCATCTGGGGCGTGCTGCAACGCATCGCGGTGTGTGCGGCGTTGGTGGGCGTACTGGCGGTCTACGTGCGACCACGCGTGCAGGTGGGCGCTTTGATCGCGCTGCTGGTGGGGTACACCGTGTTGCTGCTGGGCATCGGCGACCTGGCGCCGTGGACCAACCCGGCCAGCCGCCTGGATACCGCGCTGTTCGCACCGTGGATCTACCAGTGGCATGCCGATACCGGACTGGGCCATGACCCGGAAGGATTGCTGAGCACGCTGGGGGCGCTGGCCAGTACCGTGCTCGGCCTGCTTGCCGGTGGCCTGCTGCGCAACGGGCGTTCGGCGGCATTGGCAGGGCTGGGCATGGCGACCGCTGTGCTGGGCCTGCTGCTGGCCGTGGTTCTGCCGTTGAACAAGCAGCTGTGGACGCCCAGCTACGTGCTGTGGACCGGCGGCCTGGCCGCGCTGGCGCTGTGGCTGGGCCACGTGCTGATCGACCAGAAGGGTTGGCCGGCACTCGGCCGGCGCTTCGGGGTCAATGCGATCACCGCGTACCTGGGGGCATCGGTGATGTCGGTGGTGCTGATGGCCACCGGGATCTGGGGGTGGATCTGGCAGCAGCTGGCCACCGCGATGCCGCAGGCGCTGGAGCTGGCGTCGATGCTGCAGGCGCTGGTGTTCGTCGCACTGTGGTGGGGCGTGGCGTGGTGGCTGGATAAGCGGAAGATCTACCTGAAGATCTGACCCCATCCGCCAACGGCATCCAGGCATGACGTAGATTTACCAGGTGCCATGAGCGAATCGATTGGCGATCCAGGATCAGTAGATCCACGCCATGCATGGATGCTTTGCGCGTGATTCCGGATGCCGGAAAAAATGAACGATTTCAGCCACATCACATCGGCGTGAGGGCTGGGCGATTTCACATCTGAACTGTGATTTCCCGCACGCAAGTTCACCTATCGAAATGGTTCACCACACGGCAGACTGCAAGCGCCGTGCCGCACATACGCAGTTCCTGATTGCCCGCCCAGGAGTGCCCCATGTACCGTGCCGTTCCGCGTGCGTTCCGTCCGCGCCGCCTTGCTGTTTCCGTGTTGCAGGCCCTCGCCGTTCCCTCCCTGCTTCTGACGACCGCCAGCGTTGCCTGGGCCGGCTGCAACAGCCCGGCACCGACTGCCGGCCAGACGGTCACCTGTGATACCAACGCGCCGAATCCGCAGACCACTCCCGTTACCGCAAATGGTGCGGCCGGCATCACCGTCAATGTCGCCGCCGGTGCACAGCTGCAGCAGAGTGGTGGTGGATCGGCCATCGCGCTGGTCGGCGCCGGTGGTCACCTGCTGTCAAACCAGGGCGCGATCAGTTCGGTCGGCGGTGTAACCGTGCAGCTTGGGGGTGGCAGCCGCGTCGACAACACCGGCAGCATCAGCACCGGCAACAACACCGCCCTGCAGTTCGTCGGTGCGGGCGACAGCGTGCTGGTCAATCGAGGAACGATCAGCGGGCGCACCGGCGTACAGTTCGATGCGGGCAATGATCGCCTCGAGATGCAGAGCGGCAGCATCAGCGGCGGCATCCTGCAGGGCGATGGAAACGATGTGCTGCTGCTCAGCGATGGCACGATCGACAGCGTCGACCAGGGCGGCGGCGATGACCAGATGACCGTCACCGGCGGCGCCGTCACCGGCGTGGTGGCGCAGGGCAGTGGCCGCGATGATTTCATCATGAGTGGCGGCACGATAGGCGCGCTGCAGCAGGGCGACAACATCGATACCTTCCGCATGAGCGGTGGCCGCATCATCGGCGCGTTCGAAGATGGCGACCAGGCCTGGATGACCGCTGGCCGCATCGGCCGCGTCAACATGAAGCTGGACAAGAACCTGTGGGACCAGTCTGGCGGTACGGTGGACGGCAACGTGGTGACCGGCTTCGACACCGATACCATCATCATCTCGGGCACGGCCTACATCGGCGGCAACATCAGTGTCAGTGGCGGCAACGACAGCGTGACCATCACCGATGGCACCGTGCGCGGGCAGGTGCTGCTCAGTACCGGCAGCGACACCTTCAACTGGAGTGGCGGTGGCATCGTCTACGGCGCGATCGACATGGGGCCGGACAACGATGTGGCCAACCTCAGCAGCCTCAACCAGGGCAACCTCGGTGCGGTGCCGCTGTTCGACGGCGGCAGTGGCATCGACCAGCTCAACTTCAACAACGTCAAGACCACGGGCGTGGGCCGCTTCCAGAACTGGGAGGCGATCAGCCTGGCCAACAGCACCGAGCTGACCTTTGATGGCGATCTGGTGCTGGGCGACAGCGGAACCGGCACCGGCACGCTCACGGTGGATGACACCAGCACCGTCTACGCGGGCAGTGGCAGCCATGCCGTCCGTCCGTTCAACAGTGGTGGACTGGTGGAGATGGTCAATGCCGGGCGCATCGACCTGACCGGTACTGGCGCCGGCGACGTGTTCACCGTGCGTGGCAACTACCGCGGTGACGGTGGTGGTCTGTACCTGCGCACCGTTCTGGGGGCGGATAATTCAACCAGCGACCGCCTGGTGATCGATGGTGGTGCCGTCACCGGCACGACCGGCATCGGCGTGCTCAATGCCGGCGGCAGCGGCGCTGCCACGTTGGCCGATGGCATCCTGGTGGTGCAGGCCTTGAATGGTGGCCGCACCGCGCCGGGTGCGTTCTCGCTGTTCGCGCCGGTGGCGGCCGGCGCCTACGAGTACTTCCTGTTCAAGGGTGGTGTCAGTGCCGGTACCAGCGAGAACTGGTACCTGCGCTCGACCCTGGTGGCCGGCCCGGCACCAGCGCCAAACGGAAGCGGTATCAATGGCGTGCCGCCGCCGCCGACGCCACCCGTCGCACCACCGCCACCGATCACCCCGGCACCGCCGCCGCCGCCCGAAGGCGCCACCGATCCAGACCTGACTGCCGGCGAGACCGCGCCGCCGCCGCCGCCGCCGGAACCGGCACCTGTGGCGCCGCCCAGTGATCCCGCGGTGCCGGACGTGCCGATGGCCGGCGGTGCGCTGCCCGGAACCGGTACGCCGCCGACGCCGGGCGCACGCCCCGCCGAAGGCGCGGTGGTGCCGCTGTACCGCGTGGAGACTGCTGCCTATGCCGTGGTGCCGCCGCTGCTGCGCGAGACCTCGCTGGCCAGCCTGGGTACCTTCCACGAGCGGCAGGGCGAGCAGCGCCTGCTGTACAGCCAGGGTGCGTTCCGCACCGCCTGGGGCCGTCTGGTGGGGCAGAGCAGCGAGATCCATTGGGAGGGCGATGCGCAGCCCGGCTTCGATGGCGACGTGATTGGCCTGCAGGCCGGCATCGACGTGTGGGCTGCTGCTTCTGACAACCACCGCAACCAGATCGGCGTGTTCGTCGGCCGCACCCGCGCGCAGGGCAAGACCACCGGCCTGGCACTGGGCTGGGAGAACGTGCAGGTAGGCCAGAACCGCCTGGACGACAAGCACGTGGGCCTGTACTGGACCTTCACCGACAGCAGTGGCGGCTACATCGACGCCGTGGCGATGCAGAGCCGCTACGACGGCCGCGTGCGTTCCTCGCGCGGGCTCGGCTTCGGGATCAAGGGTGATGGCACCAGCGTGTCGGTGGAGGCGGGCAAACCGCTGCTGCACTTCGGTCAGTCCGCATGGTGGCTGGAACCGCAGGTGCAGGTGATCTGGCAACGCACCTCGCTGGACGACCGCCGCGATGCGGTGTCGAGCGTACGCTTCGACAACGACAACGCCTGGACCGGCCGCGTCGGCCTGCGCCTTGCCGGCGACTATCAGCTGGCCGACAACGGCTGGCAGCCGTACTTCAAGCTCAACTACTGGCACGGCCGTTCCGGCGAAGACCGTATCCGCTTCGACGATGACGTGATCTTCAATTCGCAGCGCTCGCGTGCACTCGAAGCCGGTGTCGGCGCGGTAGGGCGCTTCAACCGCACCATCAGCGCGTACGCGGTGGCCGACTACACCCGTGAACTGGGTGGCGACCGCAACGAGAAGCGCCGCATCATCGAAGGCAACATCGGCCTGCGCGCGGACTGGTAGCGCGCGGTACGGGTGTCATGACCCGCTCTGGTGGGTGTCGGCCTTGGTCGACACAGGGCCAATCGACGCCATGATCCGCTCTGGTGGGTGCCGACCTTGGTCGGCACGATGCTTTCCACTGCCATGACCTGCTCTGGTAGGTGCCGACCTTGGTCGGCACGAATCCCACCGATGCCATGACCTCCGCGCAGCCCAGCAACGGCTCGGCTCTACAGCAGCGGTGCGCACGCATCCGTTTCCACCAGCGCGCCGGCATGATCGGCCAACACCACCATTGCATGCAGCAGGCCTTCCTCCACCTGCGGCGGACACTGCGCCTGCGCATCGTCCGTCTCGCGCGCAGACTGTGCAGCCAGCAGTACCCCGCCGCACGCAGACAACGCCGCCAGGCAACGCGTCGCCTCGGCCAGTTCCCGACCGCGCCCCTCGCTGAGTTGCCGCTCGCGCCACGCCTGGCCGTCGGCTGCGTGGCTGTGAGCGATGCCGCGCAACCGCGCGAAGAATGCGGAGGGCGGCGCCTGTTCGTTGGCTTCGGCGAGTGCATCTTCCAACGCTTCGGCGGCGGTAGTGGGCAGCTGCAGGCCGGGCAGTGCAGCGCCGAGCAATGCCTGCAGGCGTGGATAGGTGGGGTGGGGCGTGTTCATGGCGGCAACCTCACGAGGCAAGGCCACCTGCGGCGTGCAAGGTGGCGGGCGGTGCGGGTTGGCGTGCCGGTCAAAATCGAAACGAAAAAAAGCCGACGGATCACGAGGATCCCCACGCACCGCCCGCCATGGGCAAGCCGGTGCATTGTCGCGATTGCCGCTGAGGCGGCAACTCGATCGTTTCGATGTTTGATTCAGGACGCCAATCCCGGCCAGCGCAGGAGGCGCCGACGGAGGCAACCTTCTCGCGTTCTACGTGGCAATGACATGGGCAAAGTTGCAATTTACTGATCGCGTGCACGCTGTCTTGCTGCAACCCGCGGCGGGGCCAGATACGACAGTTCGCGCATGGCGAAAGCCATCACCTGCGGGCTATGCTGTGCGCCTGCCTCAACGACAAGGAAACGTCACATGCAGGTTCGCAAGGGAGTGCGTCGCATCGGCGCGCTGATGCTCGTGTTGCTGGCGACCGGCGCCATGGCCGATACGCCAGGCGCGGTCGAGGTGCCCTCGCCGGAGGCCCAGGCCGAGATCCTCAATCTGCTTGAACGCCAGGCGCTGTATCGCGATCGGGTGGACTGGGCCGCCACCCGCGTACGCCTGCAATCGGCGCAGGGCGACCCGGCGCAACGGCTGGCCGTTCTGCGCGAAGCCATTGCGGTCAGCACGGGCAATCATGGCGGATGGACGACGACCCAGCGCCAGAGCGAATCCCTTGCGCGCGCGCAGCAGGCCGGCGCCGCCGCCGTGGACCGGGCCAAGGCGGCCGATGCGGTGGATATGCGCATCGGCTGGGTGGTCATCGAGGGCTATGCCTCCACGCCGGGCGCGACGCCGCAGGAAAAGTTCCGCCAGGACATCCAGCGTGCCGCGCGGTGGCAGCAGGTCATCCGCAGCAAGGACGACGGCGCGCGCTGTGGCTGGATCGTCGACCTGCGTGACAACAGCGGTGGCAACATGTGGCCGATGCTGCTGGGCATGGCACCGCTGCTGCGCACCTCGGTAGTGAACAACGAAGATGTGGGGTCGTTCGAAACTGCACAGGGGCCGGAGCGCTGGACGTTGACCGCGACCGCCGTGCAGCGTGCAGGCAAGTCGGTGCTGGACTTCGGCCAGTCCGGCTATGTGCTGCGGCAGCCCGGCGCGCCGGTGGCGGTGCTGTTCGGGCCGCGCACCGGCAGTTCGGGCGAGGCCTCGGTGCTGGCGTGGCGTGGTCGTCCGCAGACGCGGAGTTTCGGTCAGCCCACTGCGGGTGTCTCCACTGGCAATGTCGTGCAGACGCTTGCCGATGGCAGTCGCCTGCTGCTGACCACCACCGTGATGCGCGACCGCAATGATCGTGGTGATGGCTTGAAGATCGAGCCCGACCAGCGTATCGAGGGTGATGCCGCCACTTTGGCCGCTGCCGAAGCCTGGCTGCTGGCCCAACCCGCCTGCCAGGGCCGCTGATCCATGATCCTGATCGGCCAGCAGGAGCGGGTGGTGGTGGTCGGCCCAACCGAAGCCCACCATTGCCTGCGCTGCCAGACGGAAACCGAGTTCGCCCCGCAACTGCGCTACAAAATGGCGCGCATCGACCTGCTGTTTGGCCTCACCTACCAGCGCCGCTACGAGCTGGCCTGCACCCGGTGCGGGCACGGCTGGGTGCTGGATACCGAGACCATGGACCAGCAGCTGGGCGGGGTGCCGATCCCGTGGCGGCACCGCTTCGGCCTGCCGTTGATGCTGGTCGGCGTGGCCGGGCTGGCCGCGCTGGGCTGGCTGTGGCGGCACGGATTCCTCGGTTGAGGAGCGGGCCTGTTAAAGTCTGCCCTGCAACCACGTACCGGAACCGACCATGGACCACGACACCCCGTTCGAACCCCTCAACGACCTCGAGGTGCGCCTGCTGCAGGCCCAGGACGGCACGCTGACCGCATCGCAGTTCCTCGATGGCCTGCTGACCTCGACGGCGTTCGTGCTGCTGGACAAGGCCATCGGCGAAGACGGTGCCTGGGACGAGAGCATCTCGCCGCTGGTGCTGACCAGCGAGAGCGGCGAGCCGATGTTCGCGGTGTTCACCGCGCCTGAGCGCGCTGGCCTGTGGCATGAGCAGCTGCCGCAGTTCGCCCACGCCATGCCGATCGCGGTGCACGCGCTGCTGGCCGGGATCGGCGACGGCGTCGGCCTGGTGCTGAACCCCGGCCTGGACGTGGGCATGGAGATGATTCCCGATGCCGTGGCCCAGCTGAAGCAGCGGGCGGCGGCGATCACCCGCGGGATGGCGCATTGAAGCCAGCGATATAGGGTTGCCGGCCAGCGGCCGGCACTACCCATGGGAGTCGGTGCGCGGCCGCCACGGCGGTTGCGGATCAGCGGGCGGCGGCGATGGCTTTTACGCGCGCCTTGGCCAACGCTTCACCGATGGCCGGGCCCTTCAGATGGGTGGTATCCAGGTCCCGCGCCTGTACTGACAGTGCCGCCTGGTGCAGGCGCTTGAGCGTTTCGCCCTGCGGGTAGTCGGCGTCCTCGAAGCCGAGCCGGCCGCGTTTGTCGGCCTCGCAGCACAGTGCGATGCGGGCCACGCGCTCCGGCCGGCGCAGCGCATCACAGCGGCCCAGTAGTTCCAACACGGTGGCATCGCGGAGTTCGTCGATGCGGTGCACGTTCAAGTGCTCCCGGCAGACCGCTTCGGCCAGCTGCTGGTGCTCGGAGGGAATCTTCAACCGCGCGCACAGTGCCTTCAGGGGTTTGATGCCGCGCTGTTCGTGCATGATGTGGCGCGGCCACTCCGCCGGCGGGGTCAGGCCCTTGCCGAGATCGTGGGTAAGCGCGGCAAAGCCGACCAGGTCATCGCCGGGGGCCAGCTTCGCCGCCATGTCGCTGACCATTTCCTGGTGGATGCCGGTATCGACTTCCGGGTGGAATTCGGCACGCTGCGGCACGCCATACAGTGCTTCGAGCTCGGGCAAGATCGGGCCCAGTGCATGTGCATCGTGCAGCGTGCGCAGGAAGGCGGAGGGCTGCTCACTGACCAGCGCCTTGCGCAGTTCCTGCCACACTCGCTCCGGCACCAGTGCATCCAGTTCGCCACTGGCGGCGATCTCGCGCATCAGCGCCATGGTCTCTTCGGCGACGGTGAAGCCCAGCGGCGCGAAGCGCGCCATGAAGCGCGCCGCGCGCAGCACGCGCAACGGATCTTCCACGAACGCAGGGCCGACATGGCGCAGCACGCGCTGCTCGATATCACGCACGCCGCCGTAAGGATCGACCAGCGTGCCGGTCTCCTCATCGCAGGCAATCGCATTGATGGTGAAGTCGCGGCGCTGCAGGTCTTCTTCCAGCGTCACTCCCGGGTCGGCATCGACCACAAAGCCGCGATAGCCGCGGCCGGATTTGCGTTCGGTGCGCGCCAGTGCGTACTCCTCACCGGTCTTTGGATGCAGGAATACCGGGAAATCGCGGCCGACCGCGGTGTAGCCCTGCGCTTCCATCTGCGCGGGCGTGGCGCCAACCACCACCCAGTCGTGGTCGCCGGCGGGGCGCTGCAGCAGGCGATCACGTACGGCGCCGCCGACAAGATAGATCTTCATGACTGGAATCATCGCATGCCCGGCGCAGATGCACCGGTAGTGCCGGCCGCTGGCCGGCAACCGCAGTCACCCCGAAGCTGCCGGCCAGCGGCCGGCGCTACCGATACAGCGGCCAGCCTGATCCAGGCCAGCAGGCTCATCGTTTCACTCCCCAGGGCGTGGATACCGGGGAATGCCGACCAGCGGCCGGCACTACCGCAGTGCGATCAATCCCCGCCCTGCTCGGCGTTGGCGGCGCAGCTGAAGTTCTTGCGCTTGTCCACCAGGCGGCCCATCAGGCGGTCGCTCAGCGGCAGCGCATCGCCGTTGAGGCGCCAGTCGTAGATCACGCTGAAGGCCAGCACGCGCGCCACGTACTCGCGGGTTTCCTTGTAGCTGATGGTTTCGATCCACAGGTCCGGGTCAAAGCCCGGGCGCTGGCTCTGCCAGCGCGCGGTCGGGGTCGGGCCGGCGTTGTAGGCGGCGATGGTCACGTACGGCAGGCCGTCGTACTTGTTCATCAGCTGGCGCAGGTAGGCGGTGCCGATGGCGATGTTGGTGTCCGGGTCGTACAGGCTGTCGGCGCCGCCGTAGCCGGTCAGGCCGATCGACTTGGCCACACCGGCACCGGTGGCCGGGAGCACCTGCATCAGGCCCATGGCGTTTGCAGGCGAGCGCGCACGCGGGGTGAACGTGCTCTCGGCGCGGATTTCCGCCGCCACCCAGGCCGGATCGATCGCGTTGCGTGCCGATTCGCGGCGGATGGTGGCGTCGTGGTGCAGCGGGAAGCGCAGGTCGTACAGGCGCTGTTCCTGCGGCTGCTTGCCGAGCGCGAACACGGCGCGGTCGAACCAGCCGTTGTCCTGCGCGACGCGTACCGCGAGGCGGCGCTGGGTGTCATCGAAGCGCGACAGCGCGCTGTTCCATTCGGCCACGGCCCAGCCGGTGCGGTCGATCTGGTACAGCGCCATCGCGCGCTGGATGGCCGGGTCGCGCGCGATCACCGCCTGTGCCTGCGCGCTGTCGTTCGGCTTCCAGGGGCACAGGGTATAGCCCTGCTGCAGCTTGTCGGCAGCCAGGAAACCGTGGAAGGTCGGTGCGCGCGCCGCATCGCGGAACAACGGCTGCGCCTGCTGGGCCTGGCCGGTCTTCTCCAGCATGCGGCCTTCGAAGTAGCGCCAGCGCGGGTCGCTGCGCTGCTTGCTGGCCATCTTGCGGATCGCGGTCAGTGCCGCCGGCCAGTCACCGCGCGACATCGCCTCGCGCACGCGCCATTCATGCAGGCGTTCGTCATACGCCGATTCAGGCACTGCGTTGAGGCGGCGTGCCGAATCGGGCAGGTAGGAAGCCACCGTCCACAGCGCGATCTGGTACAGCACCTGGCCCTGTTGCTCGGCACTCAGGCCGAGCGCCTGGGCGTACTGCGGCAACTGCTGTTCGGTGGCGGCCGGGTCGGCCTTGGCCAGCTTGGCCAGGCCGTCGGTGGCGATGCGCCGGCTGCGCTCGTTGCGCGGCCAGTTCAACGCGCTGGCATTGGGCTTGTCGACGAAGGCGGCGTAGCTGTTGGCCTGCGCCAGGTCCGCGGCGGGCAGGCCGCGTGCGGCGCTGCGCATCACGGCCGGCTGCTGTGCGTCGGCGGCGGCATCGATACGCTCCCAGCGCAGGGCGTCGCTCAGGCCGCCTTGTGCCTGCAGCACTGCGAATACCGCGTCGCAGCCGTCCGGCAGCGACTTGCCGTTCTTGCGCCACAGGTCCTGTGCCTCGCTGATCCACTGCGGATCGACCTTGCCCGTCATCTGGCGCGCGGTCAGCTGCGCACAGCGCAGCCCGACGTTGTCGGTGGGCGCCCAGTTGGCGAGCAGCGTGGGCCAGTCCTGGCGGCGCGCGACCGAGGGCAGCCACACGCTGCGGAAGGTGGCAGCCACGGCCTGGCCGTCATAGCGCTTGAGGAAGGCCTGCGCCTGCGCGGTATCGACGGTGTCGATGTTGCGGCGCAGGTTGGCGTACTCCAGCCAGCCGTAAGCCGGATGGCGGCTGAGTGCGGCGGCCTGGCCGGGATCGAACTGGCCGCGTTCGGCGGCAGCGATCGCGGCCTTCAGCTGCGCGTTCTGGGCGTCGAGGGACTGGGCATTGGCGCAGCCGATCAGCAGCGTGGTGGCCAAGGGCAGCAGGGACAGGGCGGTCGAAGAGCGTCGGGTCATGGCGTCCAGCATAGCGGGGACTGGCTGAATTCAGTTTCGCATTGCGTGCACGCCGGGCGTCGGCAACGACAGCTGAACGAACCCGTACAGGCACTGCCGCAGGTGACGGAAGGCGACGTACTGTCGGCCTTGGGCGAACGGCCCGGCTGCACGGAGCGGCACATGGCGTTCAGTAGCGCAGGAAGAAGCGGCCCGCTGGCGGACATCAATGTCACGCCACTGGTGGATGTGATGCTGGTGCTGTTGATCATCTTCATCGTGACCGCGCCGATCGTGGCCCGGCCGATTGCCGTGCAGCTGCCACAGGCCACCGATCGCACGATCGATCGCCCCGAACCGCCACCGCCGATCGAGCTGAGCCTGGACGCTGGCAACCAGCTCAGCTGGAATGGCCAGCCGATGGCCATTGGCGATCTGCAGGTGCGCCTGCAGGCACAGGTGGGCGAACATGCCGGCAACCTGCCGGAGCTGCGCATCGCCACCGATCCGGCGGCCGAGTACGAAGGCATGGCGCGGATTCTGGCCGCTGCCGAGGCCACCGGTATGGAGCGCATTGCGTTCGTGCGGTAGGGCTATCTAAACCGCCGCTCATGGGGAGATTGCGACATGAGCGGCGGATGTGGGTGTCAGTATTGCTGGCAGTAGACTGTGCGACCATCCCAACTGCACGAGATGCGGCTGCTGCTTCCGCGCTGGACGGGGACTCCATACATCTGTGCGGATCTGACCCAGTTGTCCAGGTCACGATGCTGGCCGAAATAGTATTGTCCGGCGTACGAAGGGGCGGAGATCGGGTCGGCGATGGAGTCGTCAGGAACCTTGTTGCCTGTGCTGTCGCGACTTTCGCCCTTCTGATACTTGGCTTCGGCCACGTTGTCGGGTGTTACTCGATAAAGCGTCTTTGACCCGTCACGCCATGTGATCATTATTGCTATGGATCCGCCACCTTTGAGACCTGCCCAGTTCAGGGCCGCTTGTTGAATCGAGAGCGCAATGCTGTTCCAGGTTGGGCTTCCCGTATTGGCTCCTGCCAGTTCTGTGGCTAGATACTGGCCAAGTCTGGTTCTCAGTGTGGCTGAGGCGACGATGTCGAAGGTATTGGAGGACTTGTAAGACTCGGGAAACCTCACTCCATTGGTGTTTCCGGGGTTGTCTGGATGCAGCACGACTACTGATCCGCCTCCTGCCATCGCGTGGGCCTCTTCAGGTGACGCTCGAAAGGCTGACGTCGCATCCAGAATTCGTAGGAAGGCCATTTGAATCTGTGCGGGAACCGGTGTCGAAAGTGCGCGCCACTTTCTGATCTCGCGATCATATTCAACTTCGAAGGCGCTCAGTCGGGCTTTTTCGAAGTCCATTACAACCGCCAACCCGGAGCCTGACATCAGGGCTGCATCCTTGGGAGATGCACAGTTGTTGCATTCAATCAGGCCCCCCGCTCTCGATTCGCTTGCCGGGGACAGAAGCAATGCCGTGACAATCGCGACATGGATCATGACGGTGATTGTTTTCACAATTGAGCCTCATGAGAATGACTGGGGTTCTCAGTCTCACCTTGGTCGGCCCCGAAAATCCGTTTGACGGGCAGTTTTCAAACTGTTCCTAAATGTTGTCTGAATTTGCTCCGTAGGTTCAAGCTAGTCGATGCATTTAGCTCTGTCATCGAGATGGCAGGATCCGAAAGAGCAGACATTGAGTGCCTCACGTTCGCACGGTGATCCCGGCGATCTGCAGTCCATCATTGCAAGAGCTCCTCCCTACGGGTTACTCACCATCTTGGTATGAGTTCCAGCTAGAAAGCGATCTGATCGAGACCGTCAACCGACGGCAACGGCGATCATCATGCTGCCGATGGCGAAGGCGCATTGTCGTTGGACGGATCGGCAAGAGCACTTGCCCAATTGCGGGAAAGCCGGGAAACGGCTGTCGCACCCGGCATTAACGACGTTCACAGCGAACAGTATCGTCCGGTCATAACCTGCAGCTATCTGACGTAATCGGCCTGCAATTGCGTCAATTCCGCGTGAAAGAGTGTCGATCATCACGCCGTGGCTTTTACTGTTTGTTTACAAAGGAGACGCTGCCGCCACGCAGGGGGGAGCGCGGCAGTCCATGTCCCGACATTCCTTTGGAGAGAGAGCGAATGATTCACCTGCATCACCGCCCGTTGGCGGTTGCCGTTGCGCTGTGCGTGACGGCCCTGGCACCGTTGGGTGCCGCTGCGCAGTCCACCACCAACCTTGATGCGGTGGAAGTGACCGGTACCCGCATCAAGCGCGCTGAAGTCGAAGGCCAGGTGCCGATCCAGACATTGACGCGCGGTGACATCGAACGCACCGGCCTGACCTCGATCGGCGAAGTGCTGCAGCAGCTCACCGGTTCCGGTTCGGCGCTCAACGCCAAGTTCAACTCGTCCGGCAACTTCGGTTTCCCGCCCGATGGCAGTGGCGTGGGTGCCGGCTCGGCGCAGGTCGATCTGCGCCATCTGGGGGCCAAGCGCGTGCTGGTGCTGGTCGATGGCATCCGCTGGGTCAATGAGTCGTCCGCCTCCGGCGTCGGCTCGGCCACCGATCTCAATACCATTCCGCTGGCCATCGTCGAGCGCATCGAGGTGCTGGAAGATGGCGCGTCGTCGCTGTACGGCTCCGATGCCATTGCCGGCGTGGTCAACATCATCACCCGCCGTGACTTCGATGGTGGGCAGGTGACGCTGAACTACGGCGAGTACAGCAAGGGCGATGGCACGCAGAAGGGCGTGGACCTGGCCTGGGGCAAGAGTGGCGACCGCTTCAGCCTGTTCCTGGGCGCCAGCTGGACAAAGCAGGATCCTGTATTTGCCAAGGACCGCGAGCAGTCGCGCTTCCCGATTCCCGGCACCGGCCTGGCGTTCGGCAGCGGTGGCATTCCGCAGGGCCGTTTCATGTTCACCGACCCGAACACCGGTGCGGTGCAGAACATCGTGCCCAATACCGGCGTGAGCAATCCGCGCTACGACGGCAGCGCCGGCTGCAGCCGCACGGATGACTACCACTGCTTCACCACCGCCGACCGCTTCAACTTCGCCGAACACAACATGGTGCTGACGCCGTCGGAGCGCAAAGGCCTGTTCGGTCAATTCCGCTTCGACATCACCGACAACGTGCAGTGGTACGTCAAGGCACTGGGCAACCGTCGTGAGTCGACCAACCAGGCCGGCCCGGAGCCGCTGTTCTTCGGCCCCGATGGCGCGACCGGCAATCCGCTGGCCGACAACATCGTGGTCTCGCGCCTGAATCCGTACAACCCGTTCGGCTTCGATCTGGTTTCCGGTGACAACATGAGCCTGATCGGTCGTCGCCCGGTGGAAGGCGGTGCGCGCGTGTTCAAGCAGAAAGTGGACACCACTTACTTCGCCACCGGCCTGGTCGGTGACTTCCATGCCGCCGACCGCAGCTGGTACTGGGATGTCAACGGCATGTACAGCAAGAACAAGGCCGAACAGACCAACTACGGCAGCTATGACATCTACAAGGTGAACATGGCGCTGGGCGATCCGTCCATCTGTGCGGCCACGCCGGGCTGCGTGCCGCTGAACATCTTCGGCGGCGTCGGTTCGATCACCCCGGACATGCTGAAGTGGATCCAGCCGGTGGTGCGCGACCGCAGCCAGAACGAACTGAGCCTGTTCACCGCCAACCTGTCCAGCGAGCTGTTCTCGCTGCCGGCCGGTCCGGTATCGTTCGCCACCGGCTTCGAGTACCGCAAGTACAAGGGCTCCTACCAGCCCGATCCGCTGACGGTGATCGGCCACTACAACGGCGTACCGTCGCAGCCGACCTCCGGTTCCTACGACGTCAACGAGGCCTACCTGGAGTTGAGCGTGCCGATCTTCGCCGATTCCTCGTTCGGCAAGAAGCTGGACCTGAGCCTGGCCGGCCGCTATTCGGACTACTCCACCTTTGGTGGTGAATTCACGCCCAAGTACGGCCTGCGCTGGCAGGTGACCGATGACTTCGTGCTGCGCACCACCTACGCCGAGGGCTTCCGCGCACCGTCGATCGGTGAACTGTACGGCTCGGCGGCGCGTGCCGACCTGCAGCTGTTCGACCCGTGCTCGGTGGGTCTGGGCGGCACTCCGCCGCGTGGCAGCGCCGCCAACTGTGCCGCGCTGGGCGTGCCGGCCGGCTTCCAGCAGGCCAACTCGCAGATCTCGGTGACCACCGGCGGCAACCGTGAGCTGGAGCCGGAACGCTCGCGCAGCTTCAGCGCCGGCTTCGTGTGGAGCCCATGGTTCGGCAACAATGCGTCGTGGTCGGAACGCTTCGATGTGGAGGTGACCTTCTACCGCCATGCCATCGATGGTGCGATCCAGGCGATCAACGCGCAGACCCAGCTGGACCTGTGCGTGGATACGCTGGACCCGATCTACTGCGATGGCATCACCCGTGCCAGCACCGGTGCGGTCAGCAGCTTCAACAACCGCCTGACCAACCTGGGTTCGATCAAGACCGACGGCTGGGACGTGGATCTGTTCTGGACCCTGCCGCAGACCTCCATCGGCCAGTTCAAGCTGGCGTGGAAGAACACCTTCGTCGGCCGTTACGAGGCCACCGGCGCGGCCGGGCAGAAGCAGCCGCAGAAGCCGGGCGTGGAAGTGGCCGACAGCTCGATTCCGGAGTGGACCAGCAATGCCAGCATCGGCTGGACGATGGACCGCTGGAGCGCCAACTGGACGGTGCGGCACATCTCCGAGCTGACCGAGAACTGTGGCGATGCCGCGGCCTTCCCGGTGTGCAGCAACCAGGCAGCGGGCACCAACACGCTGTCGGCCACCACCTTCCACGACATGCAGGTGGGCTACAAGATCGACTGGATGAAGGGGTTGCAGCTGACCGCCGGCCTGAACAACGTGTTCGACAAGGATCCGCCGATCTGCCTGTCGTGCTCGTTGAACGGCTACGACGCTTCGACCTACGACATCCCGCGTGGCCGCTACTGGTACCTGCGCGCGGATCTGCGGTTCTGATGTGAGAGCGGCGCCGGGCTCAGCCCGGCGCCGTTGTAGCGTCGAGCCATGCTCGACTGTCCTGGATGATCGAGTCGAGCATGGCTCGACGCTACAACGCCGGTTGGATCAGAACGACCAGGTGAACGTCAGCGAGCCGTTGCGGCCATCGCCATACGCACCGTAGCCGTTGATCTGCGACAGGTACTTCTTGTCCAGCAGGTTGTTGAGGTTGGCCTGCACGCTGAACTCCGGCGAGATGCGGTAGCGCACGAAGGCGCTGACCAGTGCATAGCCACTCTGCTTGATGCGGCCGTAGGCAGGTACCGGGTAGTAGATGCGGTTCTGCCAGTTGGCGCCGCCACCGACGGTCAGTTCCTGCAGCGACTGCGGGGTGTAGCTGGTGAAAAGCTTCAGGGCGGTTTGCGGCAGGTTGGTGTTGATGTCGGCGTCGTTGATGTCCTTGGCCACGTAGCGCGAGGCGCCGAAGGTGGCATTCCAGCCCGGTGCCAGTTCACCGTTCACCTCGAACTCGAAGCCACGGCTGACGGTGCCGCGTGCGGCGCGATAGGCGAACTCGTTCGGGCTGCCCTGCACCGGCTCGCCGGTGGCTTGGCCGACGTTGTCCTGTTCGATGCGGAACACCGCCAGCGAGGCATTCAGGCGGTTGTCGAACCATGCCCCCTTGACGCCCACCTCGTAGTTCTTGCCATCGACCGGATCGAGATAGCTGCCGTCGCGATCCTTCAGCGTCTGCGGCTGGAAGATCTCGGTGTAGCTGGCGTAGGTCGAGTACGTATCGTTGATGTCGAACACCAGCCCTGCATACGGCGTGGTGACCTTGTGTGCGCGGTCGGCGCCTTCGCCTTCGCTCTTCCAGTCGGTGTAGCGGGCGCCGATGATCAGCTTCAACGGATCGGCCAGTGACAGGCGTGCGGCGGCGTAACCGGCCTTCTGGGTGATGGTGCCCTGGCTGGCCAGTGCCAGCGGGTTCCAGTTCGGCTCGCTGATGTTGCCGGTCCAGTGCAGGTAGCTGGTGAACGGGTCCCAGGTCTTGCCGGCGCCACCGACCTGGTAGTCGCCATAGTTGGCATAGTCTCGCTTGTTGTAGCTCAGTCCGGCCATGAACTGGTGCTCGCGGCCGAACAGCTGGAACGGACCGTCAACGTAGCCATCAACACCGGTGACCTTGCGCTCGGTGTTGTAGAAACCCGCGGAAGGCGAGATGCCCGTGCCGTTGGTTCTGTCGAAGTTCGATGCGCCCGTGGTCCAGTCGTTGTATGCCGGGTAGAACAGCTTGTCGTCGGCCTTGGTCTCATCGTGCGTGGCACCGACCTTGAACTTCCAGCCATTGCTGAAGGCGTGCTGCAGGGTGGCGAACGCGCGCTTGCTGGTGGTGTCCCAGTAGGTCCAGTTCGGGCTGGCGTTGAACGATTCGTCATAGCCGGTGCGCGAGCCATCGGAGTACAGCATCGGGAAGCCGCCCCAGGTCGCGCCGTTGGCGCGCTTCTGCTGGTAGTCGTAGCCCACGCTCAGCTGGGTGTCCGGGGTCAGGTCGGCGTCGATGACCGCATAGCCCAGCGTCTTGCGCTGGTTGTAGCGGTCCATCTGGCCGTCGGTGTCCAGGTAGCTGCCGATCACGCGGCCGCGCACGGTGCCGCTGGCGTTGAGCGCGCTACCCACGTCAACGGTGGTGCGGGTACGGCCCCAGCTGCCGACGTTCACCGACACGCTGCCGGTCAGTTCGGCGCTGTCGGCATGCTTGCGGATCAGGTTCACCGACGCGGACGGATTGCCGGCACCACTGAGCAGGCCGGTGGCACCACGCACCACTTCCACGCGGTCGTACAGCGCCAGGTCCAGGCCGGAATCACCGTAGCTCCAGTTCTGCACCATCTGCGTCGGCAGGCCATCGAACTGGTAGGCATCGATGTAGAAACCGCGCGCGTAGAACTCGGTGCGTTCGCTGTCGGACTGGGTGCTGGTCACGCCGGTGGTGTTGGCCAGCACGTCGATGATGTCGTCCAGGTTCTGATCTTCGATGCGCTGGTGGCTGATGATGCTGATCGACTGCGGGATCTCGCGCGGGGCCAGGTCAAAGCGGGTACCGGCCGAGGTGCGGCGCACCGAATAGCCTTCGGCGCGTTCACCCTTCACCACCACCTTGTCGAGGTTGGTCGGATCGGCGGCGGTTTCGGCGAAGGCGGCCGGGGCCACGGCGCAGAGAACGGCGAGCACGGCAACGGACAGCCGTTGTGGCTGCGGCGTACGGAAGACGGAACGGGTCATGGGGGTCCTGGACGAGCACGCGCGCTCGGCCGGCATCCAGAGGCGAGGCGCTACGGGTGGGAAACGGACGGGCAGGCCGTCCTGGCACCACCGGAAACGAAAGAAATGGTAATACGAACTATTCCTATTTACAAATCATGAACAGATCGGTCTGCGGGTGTGCAGTGGCAGTCAGCGCAGCAATGGCAGCGGGTTTCGCGCGCCGTCGGTGCCGTAGACGCCCCAGTGCAGGTGCGGCGGCGTGCCCTTGGCGTTGCCGCTGTCGCCGACATGGCCGAGCAGATCGCCAGGCTGCACCACCTGGCCGCGTGCCAGGCCGTCGGCCCAGTCCTCTAGATGCGCGTAGTAGTAGCGTTCGCGCCCAGGCCCGATCACCCAGACCTGACGCCCGCCGAGCCCGCGTTCGCTGACATCCGCGACGACACCGGCCGTGGCGCTGCGCACTGGGGTGCCGCGTTTGGCGAAGATGTCGATGCCGGCGTGGGAGCGGTCACGGCCACGTGGCGCGCCGAAGGTATCGGCGATCTGGCGTGGCCGCACGCCGTCCACCGGCACCGGTAGTTGCGTGGCCGGCGGCATCCGCGAGAGCGCCCACAGCATCTTCGGTGCGACCGCCCATGGGCTGTTCCACAGCGTCATCGCCGCGACGAGCGCAATGGCCAGCCACAGGCCACGCAGCAACCAGCGGCGCAGGCGGTGGGCGTGGGAGGACGGTGTATTCATGGCTCGACGCTACAGAACCGGTGTCAGCGGGACCTCGAAACTCCGCTTCAACGTGCCCAGTGCCACCGAGGTGCGGAAGCGCTCGATGTTGTCATCGCCGCCGAACAACCGCTCGGTGATGGCCTCGTACTCTTCCATCGACGCCGCCGAAAGCAGCAGCAGGAAATCGCCATCGCCGGTGATGGAGTAGCACTGCTGCACCGCAGGGTCGTCCTGCACGCGGCGCCTGAACGGCGCCACGCGGTCGCGCTGCTCGCTGACCACGCGCACCTCGACGATGATGGTCAGCGGCCGACCGATCTTGGCTGCGGCGACCACCGCCACGTTGGCCGCGATCACGCCACTGTCCTGCAGGCGCTTGATGCGCCGTTGCACGGCCGGGGTGGACAGGTGCACGGACTCGGCGATTTCGCGCTGCGGCAGGGTGTTGTCCCGCTGCAGGAGGTCGAGGATGGCGCGGTCGAAACTGTCGAGCACGGGAGCGATGGCCATGGCGAGCAGAAGTTGCACGAACAGGCTGTCAATTGAGCCAAGTGCTCGGCGCCGACGCAATAGACTTTGCGGATGCAGACCTCACGACTTGCGCCGATGTTGCCGGCGCTGGCGGTGCTCGGCTCGGTCACCTCGCTGGCCATCGGCACTTCCTACGCAAAACACCTGTTCCCGCTGATCGGTGCGCAGGGCACCAGCGCGCTGCGCGTGGGCTTTTCAGCGCTGTTGCTGCTGCTGTTCTGGCGACCATGGCGCTGGAAGACCAGCCGCGTGGATGCAATCACCATCCTGCGCTACGGGCTCACCCTGGGGCTGATGAACCTGCTGTTCTACATGGCCCTGCGCACGATTCCCTTCGGCATCGCGGTGGCCATCGAGTTCACCGGGCCGCTGACGGTGGCGATGCTGTCATCACGACGCCCGATCGATTTCCTCTGGGTAGGCTGCGCGGCGGTGGGGCTGCTGTTGCTGCTGCCGATCGGCGGTGGCCCCGCGCTGGACCCGGCCGGCGTGCTGTACGCGATGGGCGCTGCGGCCTGCTGGGGCCTGTACATCGTGTTCGGCAAGCGTGCCGGTCATCTGCATGCCGGGCACTCGGTCTCGCTGGGGCTGCTGGCGGCGTCTCTGGTGGTGGTACCGGTGGGCGTGGTGCATGCCGGTGCCGCGCTGCTCGACCCGAAGATCCTGGCGGCGGGCCTGCTGGTGGCACTGGTGTCCAGCGCGATCCCGATGTCGCTGGAAATGATGGCGCTCAAGCGCCTGCCGAAGGAGACCTTCGGCATCCTGATCAGCATGGAGCCGGCGGTGGCCGCGCTGTGGGCGATGCTGTTGCTGCACGAGCACCTGCACGGGCTGCAGTGGCTGGCGATCGGCTGCACGGTGTTGGCCTCGGTGGGCAGCACGATGACCGCGCGGCGCCTGAAGGCACCCGTCACCGCCTGAAAAAAAGGGGACGGAGGGGATTAAGTCGTTTATGCCCCGATTTAGGGGGCGCCGGGCGGCGCCCGGCGCAGAGCGTGCGGACCAACGGTCCGCACCTACCGTAACGGCGAGTCAGCGCAGGGCGTCGGCCGGGACGTCGATCTGCATCGCCAGGGCGAGGTGATCGGAGAACGCGGCCGGTACGGCTTCCACGGTGCGGGTCTGCAGGCCGCTGCTGACCAGGATGTGGTCGATGGCGCGATCGGGGCGCCAGCTGGGGAAGGTCGGCACGATGCAGCCCGGGGGCTGCAGCCGGGTCTTCTGGTACAGCACCTGCATTTCCGGGCGCTCGGCCAGGCAGTTGAAGTCGCCCATCAGTACTGCGTTGGGGTGGTCGGACAACAGCTCGGCGATGAAGCCCAGCTGCGACATCCGCGATCCCGCGCCCAGCGACAGATGCGCCACTGCCACCGCCAGGCCATCGGCGCCGTCGCCGAACTTGGCCAGCAGCACGCCGCGCCCGCCGATGCGGCCGGGCAGGGCGTGATCCTGCACTTCAACCGGTTCCAGTTTGCTCAACAGGCCGTTGGCGCTGGAGGCGACCCCACCCATGCGCCGGTTCGGCTGGTGGCTCCAGTAATTGAAGCCGGCGCGCTGGGCCAAATAGTGGGTCTGGTTGGTGAAGCCCGAGCGCAGGCTGCCCGGGTCGGCCTCCTGCAGGCCGACGATGTCATGGTCGCGCGCCAAGGTGGCGATCGCGTCAAGGCTGCTGCGCTTGCGACCCGCCGGCAGCGCATGTGACCAGCTGCGGGTCACATAGTCGCTGTAGCGGCGGGTACTTGAGCCGGCCTGGATGTTGGCCGTCAGCAAGCGCAGGGTCCGTGTACGGGGGGAATTCACGGCCGGGAAACGCTTCTCTTGGATCAGTGAGCCTGAGCCGCACCGCGTTCGCGGGCGATCAGGTGGTCGGCGATGCGCAGCATGTCCGGGAAGCTCTTGCCCTTCACCAGGTACTTGCCGTTGACGATGATCGACGGGGTGCCGCTGATCTGGCTGCGCTGCGCGAACTGCTTGGCCGAGTTGGTCTTGGCATTCACCGCGAAGCTGCCCATGGTGGCGGCGAACTGCTTCGGATCCACGCCGTAGGCACCGTAGAACTTGGCGATGTCTTCCACCGAATCACGGCCGCGCTCGCCCTTCAGGGTCTTCTGCGAGTGGATGGCGGCGTACAGCGCTTCGTGGGTCTTCTCCTGCACGCCCAGGGTCTGCGCGGCGTAGAAGGCACGGGCGTAGTCATCCCAGGTGCCGCCGAACATGGCCGGCACGTAGACGAAGTTCACGTCGCTCGGCAGGCCGGCCTTCCATGGGCCGACCAGCGGCTGGAATGCGGCGCAGGCCGGGCAGACGTAGCCGAAGATCTCGGTCACTTCGATCTTGCCGGTGGCCGGCTGGAACGGCTGGCCGTTCGGGATCACCTGGTAGTCGGCACCTTCCACCGGGGCCGGGCCGGTCAGTGCGGCGGTGGTCGGGGCCGGTGCGGTGGCCGGAGCAGTTTCGGCCGGGGCCTTCTCGCCTTCAGCGGCAGCCGGCGCGGCGCCTTCGCTGCCCGCCGCCGGCGCAGCAGCCGGTTCGGTGGTGGCTGCCGGTGCTGCAGCCGGTTCGGCCGGGGCCGCAGTGGTGTTGGTGCTGCCGTCATCAGCCTTGCAGGCAACCAGGATCGGCAGCAGCGCTGCGAGGGCGAGGGCGTAACGGATCTTCATGGAAACGTCTCCAGCATCTGGAATGGTGGGGCCGGCGCCAGGCGCCGGCCAGAGGGAAATGATGACATGCGGCGGCGACAGCGCCGTGTCGGTGGTGGGTGTTGGTTCAGCGGCCGCGGGCAGCGCGGGCCTGGGCGATCAGCGCCGAGGCGATGCGCAGCTGGTCGTCGAAGCTGTTGCCACGCACCAGGTACTGGCCGTTGATGATCAGCGCCGGGGTCCCCGGGATCCTGGTGCGCTGGGCGAACGCGCGCGCGGCATCGACCTTCTTCTGTACGGCGTCGCCGCGCAGGGCCTGCAGGTAACGGTCCGGGGTCACGCCATACGCCTTGTAGAAGGTGGCGAGCTCATCGGCCGAGACGTTCTGCATCGGCAGCGATCCCTGCTCGTGCAGGGCCTTGAACACGGCAGCGTGGCTGCGCTTGGCCACGCCGACCTCGTCGGCGGCGTAGTAGGCCAGTGCCCAGGCATCCCAGGCGCCACCGAAGGCAGCCGGGACCGGGGTGAAGCGCACGTCGGCCGGCAGCTTGGCCGCCCAGGCTTCCAGCTGCGGTTCGAAGTGGGCGCAATGCGGGCAGGTATAGCCGAAGACCTCGACCACCTCGATCTTGCCGGCCAGCGGCTGGAACGGGCCCGGCTGGGCGATGCGCTCGTAGTCTTTGCCCTCGACCAGCGGGGCATTGGCGGGGGTAGCGGCGCAGGCTACCAGCGGCAGCAGCACCAGCACGGACAACAGCAGGCGGGAAATCAACCTCATCGACACGCATCTCCGTTGAAAAAAGCAACGCCGGCGCGGTCGCCGGCGTGAAGGAAACATACCGCAGGCGCGGGCCGTGGTGGCGGCCCGGGCCGACCAGTGGTGGTCAGGGGGCGGCAGCCGGTTGCGCCGACGGGGGGGCAGTGGCCACATCGTCGGCCTTGTTGTGCAGGCCCTGCAGGTAGCTCGACAGCGCCTGCACCTCCTGCTCGCTCAGCTTCTGCGCGACTGTCGCCATGATCTGGAAGTGGGCCTTGTCGGTCTCGTTGGTCTGGCCGGCCTGGTATTCCTGCAGGCGGCGCGCGACATAGCTGGCGTGCTGACCACCGATGTGCGGATAGGCCGGACCCGGATTACCGGCACCGCTGGGGCCGTGGCACGCCATGCAGGCCGGCAGGCCGCGCTTGGCGTCGCCGCCACGGTACAGCTGCTGGCCAATCTCGTAGAACTTCATGCCCTTGTACGGGCCGTCGGTGACTGCCGTGTCATCGGCGATGCCGGCGGTGGCCTTCTGCGTGGCGAAGAACGCGCCGATATCGCGCATGTCCTGCGGGGTGAGGTTCTGTACGAATGGCACCATCGCCACCGCCGCGCCGGAACTGCGTTGCCCATTGGCGATCAGGGCCATCTGCTGGGCGACGTAGCGTTCGCTCTGGCCGGCGATGGACGGGTACATCTCCACCGTGGAATTGCCGTCGGCGCCATGGCAGGCCGCGCAGGCCGAGGCCTTGGTCTGGCCGGCCTTGGCATCGCCCCAGTGGGTCTTGCTGAAATCCACCTCCAGCGAGGCGGTGTTGATCGGCCCGTTGTCGGGCAGCGGGGTCAACGTAGTCTGCGCGAACGCAGCAGCGGCAACGACTACAGCAGTGGCAAGGGCGGATACGGCAAGAACGCGAGCGTGGCGCATGCTGAAGCTCCGTATGGACCGGGCCGGGCGGTGGCCGCCGGCATCGCCCGGATTATCAACGCCGTTTCCGCGCACGGTCAACGCAGCAGTGCAGCAAAATGCCCGCAGAGGCCGCCGGCACGGGCGCGCGGCGCCGCAACATGCGATCCTAGGCACATGTCATTGCTCATCGAACGCGCCCGTTACCACCTTTCGGCCCACAACGTGCGGCAGCTGCCGCCCGACGAAGGGGCCGAAGTGGCCTTCGCCGGCCGCTCCAACGCCGGCAAGTCCAGTGCGCTCAACGCGCTGACCCGCCAGAACGCCCTGGCCCGTGTCTCCAAGACCCCTGGCCGTACCCAGCAGCTGGTGTTCTTCCAGGTCACCCCGGAAGCGCATCTGGTCGACCTGCCAGGTTATGGCTATGCAAAGGTGCCGCTGGACCTGCAGGCGCACTGGCAGGCCTTCATCGACAAGTATTTCCGCACCCGCGAAGCCCTGAAGGGGCTGGTGGTGGTGATGGACATCCGCCATCCGCTGAAGGACTACGACCGGCAGATGCTGTCCTACGCCGTGCAGCGCGGCCTGCCGGCGCACGCCCTGCTGACCAAGGCCGACAAGCTCAGCCGCAGCCAGCAGATGCAGTCCCTGCAGAAGGTGCGCAAGGAACTGCAATCGGCCTACGGCGACAGCGTCAGCGTGCAGGTGTTCTCCGGCGAAGACCGTACCGGCGTGGACGAGGCCCGCGGCGTGATCGGCGGCTGGCTGGGGCTGGAGTAAGGCATTTCCGGTCGCCCGGCTGGCACCCGGGCGCTACCCGATCGGTGGGTGCCGACCTTGATCGGCACACCCTCACAACGGCGAATACTCCGCCGGCACCCACGCATAGGCCTTACCCTCGCCACGCACATGGCCCAGGCCGGGGAACGGCAGGTGCGCACCGGCCACCCACCAGCCGTTGGCGGTGGCCTGCTGCAGCAGCCCGCGACGGCTGGCGATGGCCGCTGTGCGGTCCGAATCGGCCTCGAATGCCGCCTCCGGGTGCGCGAACTGCACCGCATGGAAGTGCAGCACATCACCCCATACCAGCAGTGACTGGCCCTGGCTGTCGAACCGGTAAGAGACATGGCCGGGCGTATGGCCATGGGTGTCCATCGCCACCGCGCCGCCGGGCAGGGCGTCGCCGGGGCTGAAGGTGCGCAGGTGGCCGCTGGCCTGGTATGGCGCGACCGCATTGCGTGCCAGCGGGAAGGCGAAGCGCACGCCCGTCGGCGCGGTGGCCTCGCTGGCCGGGTTGAGCCAGTAATCGGCATCCGCCTTGGACAGCCACACCGTGGCATTGGGGTAGGCCGGCTTGCCCTGCGCGTCGAGTACGCCGCACAGGTGGTCCGGATGGGCGTGGGTCAGCAGCACCCCATCCACCTCGGCCGGGTCCACGCCGGAGGCGCGCAGATTGCCCAGCACCTGGCCCAGGCCGGGGCCGAAGCACTGCGCGGTGCCGGTGTCGACCAGGGTCAGGTGGTTGCCCTGGCGGATCAGGAACGCATTGATCGCGGTCTGCAGGCCCTTCTTGTCTTCCGGCACGTAGCGGCCTTCCAGCAGGCGGCTGACCAGCGTCGGCGGCACGTCCACCACTTCCTGCCGGCCGAGCGCGACCACGCCGTCGAACAGGGCGGTGACCTGCAGCGCACCGATGCGCTGGTGATAGACGCCGGGCACCTGCTGGGTGGGGGCGGGCGAAGTGGCCTTGGCCAGCGCGACCAGCGGCAGGGACGACAGGGCCAGCAGCAGGGCGCCGCGCAGCGGCAGGGGACGCAGGGTCATGGCGGTTCTCGGTGGATGACGGGCGGTTCCGTTGTGCCCAGAGTGCCGTGGCCGGCGTGTGCACGGCGCTCAAACCACTGCGCGGAATGCTCAGGGAAGGGGTGTTGTCTGCAGGGCTGCGCCCTGCACCCGCAGAGGCAACGGCCGCAGCCAAAGCAACGTCAAAAACTGGTTTCCTGTGGGATGGCGGGGTGGGTCCGGTTGCGGGGGACGCTGCAAGTACATCCATGTAAGCTCGGTCGCCGCATCCATGCGGCTCACGCCCCCGCAACCGGACCCACCCCGCCTTCGACAGTTTTCCGCGATCTGTTGGAACGACGTATTGCCCCGGTGGGTGTCGACCTTGGTCGATACAGTAGATCCACGCCATGCGTGGATGACTCATTCGATATGTGACAGATGTGTCGACCAAGGTCGACACCTACCAACAGCCGCGCGGAACAAAGCCGCAGTTGCCAACAGCCGAGTGAACCTGTCGAAGGTGGGGCGGTGTGGGTGGGCAGGACCGTTGGCGCCATGGATGGCGCCATCGAGCCCCCAGGGACGGGTTTACGGCGTGTCCTGCCCACCCACACCGCCCCGCCATCCCACGGAATGCACGCTGTTGCTGTTGCTGTTGCTCCGGCTCTTGCTCTCGCTTCGGCGGGTGCAGGGCTGCAAGCCCTGCCGAACCCCTCAAATGTCTGTGGGAGCCAGTCCGTACTGCTCGGCGAAGCGCTTGCTGAAACTCGCCGCAGACCAGTAGCCCGCGCGCGCTGCCACGGTCTTCAACGGCAGGTCCGTGGTGTAGAGCAGCTGCATGCCATGCGCCAGCCGTGCCTCGGTGAGCAGCTGGCGCAGGCTGGTGTCCTCGGCGGCAAGACGGCGGCGCAGTGTCGCGCCGCTCAACGCGAACTGTTCTTCCACATCGCGCGATTGCCAGTCGCGTGCTGGTTCGGCGGCGATGCGGTCGCGGATCTGTTCGCCCAGGCTCGGTGCCTGCGGCAGCAGCAGGTTGCCGTGGCCCTGCCGGCACAAGGTCAGTACCAGCGAGGCCAGGGCCAGCCGCGCTTCGCTGTAACGACCGTCCTGCAGCGATTGCCGCCACTGGCGCAGCACCGCGCCATGATCGATCAACGGCAGTCGCGCCATCACCTGGCCTGGCGCGGGAAGCTCCTCGCTCCACAGCGTGCGAGCGGCCGCCAGCACTTCGGCACACAGCGGCACGATGGCGCTGAGGTAGCGGCCACTGCGTGGGTCGGGGGTGTTGACTACATCGATGCGGCAGCGCTGGGTCAGCAGCAGGATGTCGCCGGGGATGAACTCCAGCGACTGGTGCGCGGTACGCACCTGCTTGCGGCCTTCCAGCAGGATCGCGAACTGCGGTTGCGGAATCTCCACCGAGCTGGCGCCATGTTCGCGCCGAGCGGTGATGCACGCATAACCTTCGGCGCGTGCGCAGCCGGCCAGACTGGCCATCTCGGCCAGCAGTGCGGTAACTGGCGGCAGCATGCCGGTCATGTCACCGGGGCGCCGAACAGGCGACCGACGCCTGCAGCGGCGGCCATTGCCAGTGCACCCCAGAACATCACGCGGATCGCGCCGCGTACCGGCGGGGCGCCGCCGGCCTGGGCTGCCACCGCGCCGGTCAGGCACAGGCCGAGCAGGGTACTGGCCGTGGTCATCAGTGCGACCTTGTCGACCGGCGCCAGCAGGGCGGTCAGCACTGGCAGCGCCGCACCGCAGGTGAACGCACCGGCCGAGGCCAGCGCTGCCTGCAGCGGGCGGGCGCGCAGGGTATCGGTGATGCCCAGTTCGTCGCGGGCGTGGGCACCCAGCGCATCGTGGGCGGTGAGCTGTTCGGCCACCTGCCGCGCCAGCGCAGGCTCCAGGCCGCGGTGGCGGTAGATCGCGGCCAGCTCCTCCAGTTCGCTGTGCGGATCGTCGCGCAGCTCGCGCTTTTCCATTGCCAGGTCGGCCGCTTCGGTGTCGGCCTGGGTCTGCACCGAGACATATTCGCCCGCCGCCATCGACATCGCGCCGGCCACGGTACCTGCCACGCCGGTGGCCAGGATGGTCGCAGCCGAGGCGCCGCTGGCGGCCACGCCGACCACCAGGCCAGCCACCGAGACGATGCCATCGTTGGCGCCCAGCACGGCGGCTCGCAGCCAGCCGACGCGCTCGGAGCGATGCAGTTCGGGGTGTCGCGAATGGCGGCTCATGGCTCTGAGTGTACGAGGGTCAAGAGGGCGTCGGTAGGATGCTGAAACCCGTCACCGTCGCATGACGCAACGGGGTGCCACGCTATAGTGCGCCCTTGCGATGGAAGGCCGCGAGCCCCACATCCCCCGCCACCGTCCAGCGAGCCTTTCCCTTGTCGAGCCCCAGCCACGTCGCCGATACCCCCATTACCGACCGCTCGCAGCTGGTGGAGGTGATCGCCTCCGGCGAGAAGCCCCGCGCGCAGTGGCGCATCGGCACCGAGCACGAGAAGTTCGGGTTCCGCCTGGATGACCTGCGCCCGCCGACCTTCGAAGGCGAGCGCGGCATCGAAGCGCTGCTCAACGGCCTGGTCCGCTTCGGCTGGGAGCCGGTGCAGGAGAACGGCAACACGATCGCCCTGCTGCGCGATGGCGCCTCGGTGACGCTGGAACCGGCCGGTCAGCTGGAACTGTCCGGCGCGGCGCTGGAGACCATCCACCAGACCTGCGTGGAGACCGGCACCCACCTCAACGAAGTGGCACAGGTGGCCGGCGAACTGCAGCTGGGTTTCCTCGGCATGGGCTTCCAGCCGAAGTGGAAGCGCGACGAGATGCCCTGGATGCCCAAGGGCCGCTACAAGATCATGCGTTCGTACATGCCCAAGGTCGGTTCGCTCGGCCTGGACATGATGACCCGCACCTGCACGGTACAGGTGAACCTGGACTACGCCACCGAAGCGGACATGGTGAAGAAGTTCCGCGTATCGCTGGCGCTGCAGCCGATCGCCACCGCGCTGTTCGCCGATTCGCCGTTCACCGAAGGCAAGCCCAACGGCTACCTGAGCTACCGCTCGCACATCTGGACCGACACCGACGCTGACCGCACCGGCATGCTCGACTTCGTGTTCGAGGATGGCTTCGGTTACGAGCGCTATGTCGATTACCTGCTCGACGTGCCGATGTATTTCTCCTACCGCGATGGCATCTACCACGACGCCAGCGGGCAGAGCTTCCGCGATTTCATGCAGGCCAGGCTGCCGGTGCTGCCGGGCGCGCTGCCGACGCTGCGCGACTGGTCGGACCACATGACCACCGCGTTCCCGGAAGTGCGCCTGAAGAAGTACCTGGAAATGCGCGGCGCCGATGGTGGTCCGTGGAGCCGCCTGTGTGCGCTGCCGGCATTCTGGGTCGGCCTGCTGTACGACGACGCTGCGCTGGACGCTGCGTGGGACCTGGTGCGTGACTTCACCCTGGCCGAGCGCCATGCACTGCGCGACGGCGTGCCGAAGCATGCGATGAGCCTGCCGTTCCGCAATGGCACGGTGCGCGACCTGGCCCGCGAAGCCGTGAAGATTTCCGTCGAAGGCCTCAAGCGCCGCGCGGCGCGCAATGCCGACGGCCAGGACGAGAGCAAGTTCCTGGACGTGCTGCAGGAGATCGTCGAATCCGGGCTGACCCCGGCCGAGCGCAAGCTGGCGCTGTTCCATGGCCGCTGGCACGGCGACGTCGATCCGGTGTTCCGCGAATTCGCGTACTGAGTGGATTGCGGTAGTGCCGGCCGCTGGCCGGCAGCCAGGCGGGGGTGCCGGCCAGCGGCCGGCACTACCAGAAAAAAACCCCGGCATTGCCGGGGTTTTTCTTTTTCGCATCTGCCCTGGATCAGGCCGCGTCCTTCATCGTCGCCATGTCGATCACGAAGCGGTAGCGCACATCGTTCTTCGTCATGCGTTCCCAGGCTTCGTTGACGTTCTTGATGTCGATCATCTCCACATCGCTGACGATGCCGTGCTCGGCACAGAAGTCCATCATTTCCTGGGTTTCAGCCATGCCTCCAATCGCCGATCCGGTCAGGTGCTTGCGGCCGAAGATCACGCTGCCACCGGTCAACGGCGGGTCCAGTTCGGTCAGCACGCCGACCAGGCACATGGTGGCTTCACGCTTGAGCAGGCCCATGTACGGATTGGTGTCATGGCCAACAGGGATGGTGTTGAGCAGGAAGTCGAAGCTGCCCGCGTGCGCCTTCATCTGCGCGGCATCGCGCGAGACCAGCACCTCATCGGCGCCCAGGCGCTTGGCGTCGGCACCCTTTTCCGGCGTGGTGGTGATCATCACCACGTGCGCGCCGAGTGCCTTGGCGAACTTCACGCCCATGTGGCCGAGGCCACCGAGGCCGATCACGCCGACCTTCTGGCCCGGGCCGACCTTCCAGTGGCGCAGCGGCGACCAGGTGGTGATGCCGGCGCACAGCAGCGGCGCGGCGGCCTTCAGGTCGAGGGTGTCGGACACCTTCACCACGAAGCGCTGTTCGACCACCACGTGGTCGGAATAGCCGCCGTAGGTCGGCGCGCCGCTTTCGCGTTCACGGCCGTTGTAGGTCCAGGTCGCGCCCTCTGCGCAGTACTGCTCCAGGTCGTGCTCGCAGGCATCGCAGTGGCGGCAGGAGTCGACCATGCAGCCGACGCCGGCGTGGTCGCCGACCTTGAAGCGGGTGACGTTGCTGCCGACTTCGGTCACCCGGCCGATGATCTCGTGGCCCGGCACCATCGGGTAGATCGAGCCACCCCAGTCGTCGCGGGCCTGGTGCAGGTCGGAGTGGCAGATGCCGCTGTAGAGAATCTCGATGCGCACATCGTCCGGGCCGACCGCGCGGCGTTCGAACTCGAAGGGCACCAGCGGGTCGGTATGGGAGTGGGCGGCGTAACCACGGGCGAGGGACATGGGGAATCCTTGGCAGGGTTTGTCGAAAGGCGTTTTACAATACGCCCCGTACCCAGCCGCAAGAAGCACGGATATCGGCATGATTCATCAAGTGAAACTGCACAATCATGGCCACTGACAATCTCACCCACCTGGCCGCGTTCGCGGCGGTCGCCCGTCACCGCAGCTTCCGCCGTGCCGGCGCCGAGCTGGCGCTGTCGACCTCGGCGGTGAGCTATGCCATCCGCGCGCTGGAGGAACGGTTGGGCGTGGGCCTGTTCCATCGCACCACCCGCAGCGTGGCCCTGACCGAGGCCGGGCAGCGCCTGCTGGAACGCCTGCAGCCCGCGCTGGGCCAGGTGAATGACGCGCTGGAGGAGATGAACCAGTTCCGCGCCGCGCCGGCGGGCCTGCTGCGTATCAATGCTACCCGCGCCGCAGTGCCGACCCAGTTGGGGCCACGGCTGGCGCGCTTCCTGCACGCCCATCCCGACGTGCGGGTGGAGCTGACCGAGAACGATGGCCTGGTCGATATCGTTGCCGAAGGCTACGACGCCGGCGTGCGCCTGCACGAGTTCGTACCCGAGGACATGGTGGCGGTGCCGATGGGCCCACCGCTGCGTGGCTTGATTGTCGGCTCGCCGGACTACCTGCGGCGGCGCCCGGCGCCACAGCATCCGCGCGACCTGGCCACACACGAATGCATCCGCTTCCGCTTCGCCAGCGGGCATCTGTACAAGTGGCAGTTCGAGCGCGGTGGGCAGGCGCTGGAGATCGATGTACCGGGGCGGCTGACGCTGTGCGAGCAGGGCACCGTGGTCAGAGCGGTACTCGATGGCATCGGCCTGGCCTATGTGCTGGAAGACACCGCCCGCCCGTACATCGAATCCGGCCAGATGGTGGCAGTGCTGGAAGACTGGAGCGAACCGTTCGCCGGCTTCGCGCTGTACTACCCGAAGCAGCGGCAGATGCCCGGTGCGTTGCGCGCGTTCGTGGACATGCTGCGCGAGTGAGTTACTGCAGGAGTGCCGACCAACGGTCGGCACCCACCGTGGAAGGCCAGTGCCGACCAACGGTCGGCACCCACCGGGCAAGGCCATTGCCGACCAACGAATCGGGACCGGCCGGTAGATCCACGCCACGCGTGGATGGAACAACCTTACGGCGCCTGCAACACCGGCGCCAACAACGCCACGCAGTCGCGCAGGTGCACGTCCACCGGCGCATCCTCGGCCACCACACCGATCACGCGTTCGCGCAGCGGCTCGGCCACGGCCATCGCCAGCAGCAATCGCGCCATGCGAACAGGATCTCCCTCGCGCAGCAGCCCACGCTGTTGCTGGCGCGCCAGCCAGTCGGCCAGCAGCGCACGGCCGCGTTCGATGCCGTTGTCCAGATAGGCCTGCAGCAGCGCGTCCTTGCCGGGAAAGTCGGTGGCCAGCAGGCGGAATACCTGCACCGCCTGCGCCGACAGCGCCTGCGCGCACACCGCGTGCAGGATGTCCTGCAGCAACGGCACGACCTCTTGGGCATTGCGCGCATCGCGCTGCAGTTGTGGCGCGAAGCCGTCGGTCCACTCACGCACCGCCAACCCAACCAGTTCCTCGCGGTTGCTGGCGTGGCGGTAGACGGTCTTCTTCGCCACCCCGGCGTGCGCCGCCACCGCTTCGATGGTGGTGGCCTCGTAGCCCTGCGCCAGCAGCAGTTCCAGCGTGGCCTGCAGCACGGCGTGGCGGACTTCGGCTTCCGGCCGCGCAGGGCGGCCGCGGCGGCGGGTCGGTGATGTGGGCTCGGGCACGGTGGTGCTGTTCATTGCGCCCATCTTACCGCATCCGGACAATTGCGAAACGAATATCGTTTCCGTATTGTCGGGACTCCCAACACCGCAGGAGACCCCGATGGATACCGCTGTGAACGCCCGCGCCTGGCTGGACCACCACGATCTGCTCGACCCGGCGCCGATGCATCTGGAGACCGGCATCCAGCGCCGCGAAGACGGCACCCTGCTGGTGGCGGTGCGCACCGATCTGCACGGCTGCAAGGGCCGCATGCTCGACTGGTGGTTCACCTTCTTCGAGACCACCCAGCACATCCGCTGGTGGCATCCGGTCGATCATGTCGAGCATCGCGGCTGGGACGCGGCCTGGCAGCGCGGGCGCAGCTACCACGGCGCCAGCATCCATGCGGTGGAATCGCTGGCCGACATTCCGCCGGTGGCGGCGCGCCTGAAGTTCCATGACCCGCGCACGTTGCTGGTGCCCGAGCGCCTGCAGGCGGCACAGGATGCAGGCGATGTATCGGCGGTGATCGCCGCGCGCATCGGCTTCGGCGACCAGGTCCGCCTGGATGCAAACGCTGACCCCTGCGACGGGCAGATGCTGCACGTCGCACGCGATACGCCGTTTGGCTGTGTGCTGCGCAGCCGCTTCGTGCTCGGCCTGGACAGCACCGATCCGCACCGCGATGCCGGCGATGCGGTCGGGCTGGGCCTGCTCAAGCACTGCTACACGGAGTTCAGTTTCCTCTCGCGCCTGCTGCCGTCGCTGTACTACGGTGAGCGCGCCAACGGCGAAGCGGTGCCGTTGCCGTGGTGAGCGGTGCAGCGGTCATTCGACCAGTGCGTCGTAGCCTTCGCCGCTGAACTGGATCAGGCAGAAGCCGTGGCCGAACGGATCGGCCAGCACGGCGATGTGCCCCCAGCGACGCTCGCGCACGGATTGCTCGAGCGTCGCTCCGGCTGCGACTGCACGTACCAGCGCGGCTTCGATGTCATCCACCACCCAATCCAGGTGCAGCGGCGTCCAATGGCGCTCGTAGTCGCGCACGTCGCCGTCTTCGGTGGCGGCGCTGCCGGCGTCGTTGTGCAGCAGGTAGAGCGGCGTTGGCCCACCGAGCAGCTCCACGGCGCCCGGGCCGAGACGGCGGCCGATGCGCAGGCCGAAGGCCCGGATGTAGAAGTCTTCGGCGGCGGCCAGGTCGGGCACGTCGAGGTTGACGATGAAGCTGTGGGCAGTGGGGTTCATGGCAGCGATGGGCGGCATCCGGTGGTCGCAGTCTAGTCCTGCCGCGTGCTGCGGCCGGTTCATCTCCTGCGCGGATTCGGGCAAGCTGGGCGGTCTCCATCGACAAGGACATCCATGAGCGCGCTATCCGGCATCGAGCAGGCCACCGGCCAGTCCTTCCCGCCCCTGTTCAAGCAGCTGCATGCAGCGGATCGGTTGAGTTGGGGTGCCCCACATCCGGAATGGTCCGAGGTGGTATTCCCGACGCTGCAGGCGGATCCGCCGGTGCTGCTGTATGCCCAGGACTATGAGCCGTTGGAACACGATGAACTGCTCGAGGCGTGGCAGGAGCTGACCGCGGAGGATCATTACAATCCCCTGCGCACTGACCTGCAGTTGCTGCCCTTTGCGCGGACCGGCGGCGGCGACAGCTACTGCTTCTGGAGCAACGCGCCCGGCTTTGCCGAGCCCCCCGTCGTGCTGGCGTGGCATGACGATGATCGTGCCGATGTGCTGGCCGCCAGCTATCAGGATTTCCTGTTCCGCAAGATGGTCGAAGCCGTTGCTGACTACCAGGGGCCGTACACGCTGCTGTCGCACGGCGAGCTGGCCAGCAACCTGCGGCGCTGGCTGCAGAGCCACCAGCCGTTCCTGCGCGATGACCAGTACGCAGCCCTGCAGCGGCTGTTCGCCCGCGTTGACGATATCGCTGAAGGAAACATCAGCGACGAGGATGCACAGGCCATCGTCGCTGAGGTGATCGGCTTCGAGCGGTTGGACGAGTCGTTCGCCTACGTGCGCGAGGACGCCTGAAGGCCGGGGTCGGATCCGCGCGCAGCGTGGCTCTGACGCCTTGTGCGCCGAACAGGGGTCAGAGCCCTTTCCGTTGGAAAGGGCTCCGACCCCGTGGGGGATCAGCCCGCGGCCGGGTAGTCGAGGTAGCCTGCTTCGCCGCCACCGTAATAGGTGCTGCGGTCGGGCGTGGCCAACGCGATGTTGCGCTGCAGGCGTTCGACCAGATCCGGGTTGGCGATGAACGGCTGGCCGAACGCGGCCAGGTCGATGGTGCCCGCTTCGACCAGCTGCAGGGCGCGTTCGCGGGTCATGCCACCTGCCAGGATGACGGTGCCACCGTAGGCCTGCCTGAACTGCCGCAGAAACGCCTCGCCCAGCACCGACCGGCCCGCCTGCAGGTTGTCGTTGAGGTGCACGTAGGCCAGCCCACGCTTGCCCAGTTCCTCGGCCAGGTACAGATAGGTGGCTTCGTTGTCGGGGTAGAACGGCATGTCGAAGGTGAGGTTGTTCGGTGCCAGGCGCACGCCGATGCGATGCGCACCGATACGCTGCGCCATCGCATCGACGGTTTCCAGGATCAAGCGCGCACGATTGGGCAGCGAGCCGCCGTAGCGATCATCACGCTGGTTGATGAGCGGGTTGAGGAACTGCTCGAACAGGTAACCGTTGGCGGCATGCAGTTCGATGCCGTCGAAGCCGGCCGCAATGGCGTTGTCTGCCCCGCGCACGAAGTCGTCGACGATACCGGGGATCTCCGCAGTCTCCAGTGCACGTGCCGGAGTGGGATCGGCGTGGCCGCGGCTGCCATCGTCCAGGTACACGAACGAGGTGTTCTTCGGTGCGCTGGCCACCGGGCGGGTACCGGCGCTGACCGGTTGCCCACCGCCGGGCTGCAGCGAGGAATGCGACATGCGGCCGACGTGCCAGAGCTGGGCGAAGATCGTGCCCTGTGCGGCATGCACCGCCTCGGTGACACGCTTCCACCCGGCCACCTGCTCGGCCGACCAGATGCCCGGCACGTCGATGTAGCCCTGGCCCTGCGGCGAGACAGGCGTGCCTTCGCTGATGATCAGGCCGGCGCTGGCGCGCTGCCGGTAGTACTGCGCGGTGAGTTCGTTGGCGACCGCTCCGGGGTTGCGGGCACGGGTCATCGGCGCCATCGCGATGCGGTTGCGCAGGGAAGTGCCTGCAAGGTCGAAGGGGCGGAACAGGGCGGCGGTCATGTCGGTCATCTCGGTGCGGGGGAAGGCGCCAGCGGCGCGATGCACACAGGATGGAGTTGACATGCGGGCGCATAAAGCGCTTCGATCTCCCTGGGTGCGGGACTATTTGTCCCCAATGGAGCGCGATAGATGCTGCCGCTGGAATCGTTGAATGGCCTGGTCACGTTCGTCACCACGGCCCGCTCAGGCAGCTTCACCGAGGCCGCCGACGCGCTGGGCATCTCGCGCTCGGCGGTGGGCAAGGCCATCGCCCGGCTGGAAGCGCGGCTGGGGGTGCGCCTGTTCCACCGCACCACGCGGCGCATCGCGCTGACCACCGATGGCGAGGCGTACTACGCATCGTGCGCGGCGGCGCTGGAAGAAATCTCCGCCGCCGAGGCCTGCCTGGGTTCGGCCGGCCTGCCCAGCGGGCGGCTGCGCATCGACATGCCATCCTCGTTCGGGCGCCTGGTGGTGCTGCCGGTGCTGTTGCGGCTGTGCCGGCAGTACCCGGACCTGCAGTTGACGATGACCTTCACCGATCATTTCGTCGATCCCATCGAGGAAGGCATCGACCTGCTGATCCGCTTCGGCGGGCTGCACCAGGCCGAGCATCTGGTGGCGCGGCGGCTGGGGCGCCAGCGACTGGTCACCTGCGCATCGCCGGAGTACCTGCAGGCGCACGGCGTGCCGCGCACGGTGGAGGAACTGGCGCGGCACCGCAGCATTGTTGGCTTCCGCCACGGGCAACCGGTGTGGTGGCGGATCGGTAGCGAGGAGGACGAAGGGACATTCATCCCGAATGCGCCGTATCAACTCAATGACGGCGACGCGGTGATCGAGGCGGCCATCGCCGGGCTTGGTATCTGCCAGATGCCGGTTTCACTGGTACGGCGCCACCTGGATTCCGGCGCGTTGCGGTCGGTGCTGGATGCGCACATGCAACGGCACATCGATATCCACGCGCTGTGGCCACCGACGCGCCACCTGCGGCCGAAGGTGCGCTACGTGGTGGATGAGCTGACCCGGTTGGCGGGTGAGGGATTGTTTGACTGAGCCGGCCGGGATTGAGTCCGTGGCTCCGGTTTGTATACTATCCCCCAGTATAGTTCCGAGGTGGCCCGCCATGCCGCACTCCCCCGAAGAGAAGAAAAAGGTCCTGGCCCGCGTGCGCCGCATCCGCGGCCAGTGCGATGCGCTGGACCGCGCGCTGGAAGCCGGCGCCGACTGCGGGCCGGTGCTGCAGCAGATCGCCGCCATCCGTGGCGCGGTCAACGGCCTGATGTCCGAGGTGATGGAGGCTCATCTGCGCGAGGAGTTCGGGCAACCCGCAGCCTCCGATGAACAACGCGCCGAACGCGTGCGCGACATGAGCGCGTTGATCCGCTCGTACCTGAAATAAACGATGGCGCAACATGGCGCCGCCCATCCTGTCATTGCCTGTCTCTGGAGAGTCCACCCATGAAATCCCGTGCCGCCGTCGCCTTTGGTCCCGGCCAGCCGCTGCAGATCGTCGAGATCGACGTCGCCCCGCCGAAGGCAGGCGAGGTGCTGGTGAAGATCACCCATACCGGTGTCTGCCACACCGATGCGTTCACCCTGTCCGGCGATGACCCGGAAGGCCTGTTCCCGGTGGTGCTGGGCCATGAAGGTGCCGGCATCGTGGTGGAGGTCGGCGAGGGCGTGACCAGCGTCAAGCCCGGCGACCACGTGATTCCGCTGTACACCGCCGAGTGCGGCGAGTGCCTGTTCTGCAAGAGCGGCAAGACCAACCTGTGCGTGGCCGTGCGCGCCACCCAGGGCAAGGGTGTGATGCCCGATGGCACCAGCCGCTTCAGCTACAACGGTGAGCCGCTGTACCACTACATGGGGTGCTCGACCTTCAGCGAGTACACCGTCGTTGCCGAAGTCTCGCTGGCGAAGATCAACCCGGACGCCAACCCGGAACATGTCTGCCTGCTCGGCTGCGGCGTCACCACCGGCATCGGCGCGGTACACAACACCGCCAAGGTGCAGGAAGGCGACAGCGTGGCCGTGTTCGGCCTCGGTGGCATCGGCCTGGCGGTGATCCAGGGTGCGCGCCAGGCCAAGGCCGGCCGCATCATCGCGGTGGACACCAACCCGTCCAAGTTCGAGCTGGCGCGCGAATTCGGTGCCACCGACTGCATCAATCCGAAGGATTTCGACAAGCCGATCCAGCAGGTCATCGTTGAAATGACCACCTGGGGCGTGGACCACAGCTTCGAGTGCATCGGCAACGTCAACGTGATGCGCGCGGCGCTGGAATGCGCGCACCGTGGCTGGGGCCAGAGCGTGGTGATCGGCGTGGCCGGTTCGGGCCAGGAGATCTCCACCCGTCCGTTCCAGCTGGTGACCGGGCGCAAGTGGATGGGCACCGCCTTCGGCGGCGTGAAGGGCCGCAGCCAGCTGCCGGGCATGGTCGAGGATGCGATGAAGGGCGATATCGAACTGGCCCCGTTCGTCACCCACACCATGGACCTGGACAAGATCAACGACGCCTTCGACCTGATGCATGAAGGCAAGTCGATCCGTTCGGTGGTCCACTACTGAGCCGCGTCATGGGCTGGTTCGATGCCCTGCGCCGGCCGCGTGCGGAAGACCCGCGCGCGGCCCTGGTGGCGCCGATCGAGCAGGCGTTGCGTGCGCTGGGCTGGGTCGACGGCGAGGTGGGACCACCGCGTGCGGTGACTTCGGCCTTCGGCAGTGACGATGGCATGCCGTTCGAGCAGTGGCTTGCGCAGGTATTCCTGCCGCGCCTCTACGAGGCCCGCGCCGACGGCCAGTGGCCACCGCGCAGCGACGTGGCGGTGGCGGCGTATCGCAACCTTGACGGCCAGCCTGGCGTCGAATCGTTGCTGCGCCTGCTGGCACAGCTGGATGAACGGATCAACCAAGGCATCCACGCCGGGCGTGGATAAGCCGACCAAGGTCGGCATCTACCGGAAGCACGCGTGCGCTGACGCGCCGCGCAGGAGAGCACCATGGAACGCATTGAACACCGCGCCTGTTTTGGCGGCTGGCAGGACGTCTACCGCCATCATTCGACCACGCTGGGCTGCGACATGCAGTTCGCCGTGTACCTGCCACCGCAGGTGGAAACACAGAAGCTGCCGGTGCTGTACTGGCTGAGCGGCCTGACCTGCACCGAGCAGAACTTCATCACCAAGGCCGGCGCGCAGCGTTATGCGACCGAGCACGGTGTGATCATCGTCGCGCCCGACACCAGCCCGCGCGGTGATGACGTAGCCGATGCCGAGGGCTACGACCTGGGCAAGGGGGCAGGGTTCTACCTCAATGCCACCCGCGCACCGTGGGCGAAGCACTACCGCATGCATGACTACGTGGCGCAGGAGCTGCCGGCGCTGATCGAGGCGAACTTCGCGGTGACCAACGCGCGCGCGATCAGTGGCCATTCGATGGGCGGCCATGGCGCGCTGGTGATCGCGCTGCGCAACCCCAGGCGCTATCGCAGCGTGTCGGCGTTTTCGCCGATCGTCGCGCCCAGCCACGTGCCGTGGGGGCAGAAGGCCTTCCATGCCTATCTGGGCGACAACCCGGCCGACTGGGCGCAATGGGATGCCTGCGAGCTGATCGCTATGGCTGACGAGCGCCTGCCGCTGCTGGTCGACCAGGGCGAGGCGGACGAGTTCCTGCAGACCCAGTTGCAGCCGCAGCGCCTGCAGCAGGCCTGCGATGCCGCCGGCCATCCGCTGACCCTGCGCCTGCAGCCCGGCTACGACCACAGCTACTACTTCATCGCCAGCTTCATCGGCGAGCACATCGCCCACCACGCCCGCGCCCTGCACGGCTGAGGGCTTTCCGGTAGCGCCGGCCGCTGGCTGGCAACCTGCAGCCCTGTGATTCATTGGGTTTGCCGGCCAGCGGCCGGCACTACCATCGCGGTGCACTCGGAGTGTCGTTTTGCCGCAGTGGATCACGCCGCTGTGGCGTGCCGGCGCGCTATCGTGCGCGTAGACGGCCTTGCGGATCGGGGGGATGCATGCCGGTAGTGCTGGCGCTGCTGTATGTGCTGTGCCATGGCCTGGTGCTGGCCCTGTGGCCTGGCCCCGCCGGGGTAGGCTCCTTCGTTTTCCTGACCGGCGCACCGCTGCTGGCCGCCGCCGCGTGCCTGGTGCGGGCGCAACGTGACCGCGCCGCTCTGGGCTGGCGTTCTACCGCGATGGCACTGCTGCTGTGGGCCGGCGGCATGACGTTCAACATGGTGGATGCGCTGGGTGCCGGCCGGGCTGACTTCACCCCACGCGTCAGCCTGTTGTTGTACGTGCTGTATGGCGTGCCCCTGGTGTTCATCCTGGCGCGGGCACGCCGCGAGCGCCTGAGCATCAGCCTGATCGACGCGGCGATGGCGGCGCTGCTGGGTGTGCTGTTCTTCGTGCACACCGCATCGTTCGCCGCCCGTGTCGAGGTCGACGCCCATGCGATGTCCAACATGCAACGCATGTTCGATATCCAGAACCTGTGTATCGCCGCGTTCGCCGTGGTGCGATGGCTGGCCGGCGACGTGCCCGAACGGCGCAGGTTCTTCCGCGCACTGGCGCTGTACGCACTGACCTATCTGCTGGTGGCCTATTACATCAACCACTACACCTTCGATGATGCATTCGGTGCGTTCAACGATCTGCTGATTGACGTACCTTTCCTGCTGATCGCCTGCCTGGCGCTGGACGCGGCGCCGGACACAGGCACCACGGCACACCCGCGGCTGGCGAGGACGGTGCAGGCCGCCGGTCCGATCATCCTGCCATTGCTGCTGCTGGTGGTCGGCACGCTGGTGGTCGATCATGCGCGGCCGTTGGCCGTTGCCGGCTTCGTCGTAGCCACCCTTGGCTTCGGCCTGCGCAGCGTCCTGCTGCAGACCGATCTTCTGGAACGCCAGGCAGCACTGGATCAACTGGCGCGGCAGGATGGCCTGACCGGCGTGGCCAACCGCCGCGAGTTCGACGCACGGCTGACGTCCGAGTGGAATCGCGCACGGCGCAGCGGCACCGAGCTGGGCCTGCTGCTGGTGGATATCGACCACTTCAAGGCCTTCAACGACCAGCACGGCCATCCGGCCGGTGATCGTTGCCTGCAGGCGGTGGCCGGGGTGCTGAAGGCCATAGCCGGTCGCGGTGGTGACAGCGTTGCGCGTTATGGCGGTGAAGAGTTCGCCGTCATCGTGCCCGGAAGCCCGTTGTCGGGCGTGCTGGCGCTGGCCGAGCGGCTGCGCGAAGCGGTCGAAGCGCTGCCATTGCCGGAAGGCCCGGTCAGCATCAGCGTCGGCGTGGGTTACCTGCATCCGCCGGCTCTGGCCAGTGCCGATCAGTTGCTGGCAGACGCCGATGCCGGCCTGTATGCCGCCAAGCGGGCTGGCCGCAACCAGGTGATCCTGCATGCGCACGTGCTGGATGACGAGGGCAGCACGCACGGAACGATGGACTGCTGAGCAGCTCTCTGCATGCGATCACACGGGGGGCGCGACGGCTTATCGCTGCCGCAGCCAGCCGGTCGGATCGAGCAGCCTCAGCCCGACCGGTGACAGCGAGCGCTGCCGCAACGGCAGGTTTGCCGCCTGCACGGCCATCGCACAGCGCGCCAGCTGCTGGCGCAACGGTGCCAGCGTGTCGTCTTCGCGGGGCCGGGCATGCCGCCATTGTGCGATGCGCAGCAGGCAGACCAGCAGGTCCAGCTCGCTGGCGGCAATGAAGGGAGAGCCGGCCGGCAGCAGATCGATCGGAGCGGCGGGGGTGGCCAGCAGGGGCAGCAGGCCGATGAAGGCGTCGCATCCCTTCTGGCCAAGCCCGAGTCCGCTCAGCTGGGCAAGGCCATTGGCCTGCAGATCGGGGTCGCGCAACTGCCGTATCGCGCCCAGCAGCGCCTGTTCGCCGCGGCCGAACTGTCGACCGAAGGCGCGGTAGTTGACCCGCGCGGGAAACAACGGGGAACGGGAGGCCATGGTGGCTAGGGCTGTGGGTCGCGGGTTTCCACCAGCACCGGACAGGGCGCGTGGTCGATGGTCCATTGCCCGATCGAGGGTTCGAACAGGCGTTCCAGCCGGGACAGGTGGCGGTGGCCGATGACGATCAGGTCGCACTTCAGGCGCCGGGCCTGCTCGCTGATCACTTCGCCCGGGTCGCCGGAGGGCATCTGCGCGATGGCGTCGACGCCGCGTTCGCGCAGCTCGGCCAGGGCTTCGGCCAGCACCGCTTCGGCCCGCGAGCGTTGGCGGGCGGCTTCCGGGTACTCGATGCGGTCGGCTTCGCTGGCATCGGCCGCCAGCGCGAATTCGGGGTCGAGCACGCACAGCAGGTGCAGGCGGCTGTGGGGGCCGGCGATGGCGGCGGCCAGGTCCAGCACGCGCGCGTGCTGGGGGCCACCATCCAGGGCGACCAGCAGGGTATTGAACATGGATGTCTCCTTGGCAGGCCGGGGATGGTCGCCGATGTCACCGCGCGCACCCATGCCGTGCGCGTCAGTCAATGAATGCGTCGAACGCAATCCACCGTGGTTGCAAGTGCCGTAAAGTCATCTGATTTACTGGAGACTGTCATGCCCCTGCCGGACCTGAACCTGTTGCTGGCACTGGACGTGCTGATTGACGAATGCAGCGTGGCCGCCGCCGCGCGCCGGATGAACCTGAGCGCGCCGGCGATGAGCCGTACCCTGGGCCGGATCCGCACCGCGCTGGGCGACCCGGTGCTGGTGCGTGCCGGCCGCGGTCTGGCGCCCACGCCCCGCGCCCTGCAGCTGCGCGAGCAGGTCCGCGATGTGATCGAGCAGGCCCACCGCGTCTTCAACGCCGGTCGTGAAGTGGACATGCGCGTGCTCGAACGAACCTTCAGCGTGCGTGCCAATGATGTGTTCGTCGGGGGGTTCGGCGGACGCCTGCGCGAGCTGTTCCGCCAGCAGGCGCCGCGCGCAGTGCTGCGCTTCGTGCCCGAAGGCGATACCGACGACGATGCGATGGCGCAGGGCCGGATCGACCTGTACATCAGCACGGCCGGCAAGCATGCGCCCGATACCAAGGTGCAGAACCTGTTCAGTACCTCGTTCATGGGCGCCGCGCGCGAAGATCATCCGTTGTTCGATGAGGAGATCAGCGCCGAGCGTTTTGCCGCCTGCGACCACATCGCGGTGTCGCGCCGCGGCCTGCCGCGAGGTCCGATCGATGATGATCTGGCCGCGCTGGGCCTGCAGCGGCGGGTGGCGCTGATCAGCCCGACCTTCCACGGCGCGATCTTCGCGGCGGCCGAATCGGACCTGATCCTGCCGCAGATGCCGAGCGTGATGCTGGAGCGGATCGTCAGCATGCGCCTGCCGCTGCGCCTGTTCCCGCTGCCGATCCCGGTGCGGACCGCCGCCATCGTGCAGGCCTGGCATCCACGCCTGGACAACGACGCCGCCCACCAGTGGCTGCGGCGCTCGATCAAGACCATGTGCGAAAGCGCAGGGGAGGCCCCGCGCTGACATCTGCATGCGTGCGCCTGGCGCACGCCTGGGATGCGGGTTGCGCCATTTTTCGCAGGGTACCGGCTCCCTAGACTGCGCTCCCCGGAGTTTCACTGAGCGCATTCCAATGACCCCCAACATGCCGTGCACTGCACGGATAGGTGCCCGGCGATGAGTACGCCGGCCGCCGCTGTCCCGGCCGCCGCAGCGCCCCGTCCTGCCGCCGCCCCCGGGCTCGATCGCCGCATTCTGGTCGGCCTGTGTGGCGTGCTGCTGGCGGTGCTGGTGTCGGGCTTCAACGAGAACATCACCAAGGTCGCCCTGGCCGACATCCGTGGGGCGATGGGTTTCAGCGTCGACGACGGCAGCTGGATCGTCGCCCTCTACAGCGCGATGTCGGTCAGCGCGATGGCCTTCGCACCGTGGTGTGCCGCCACCTTCTCGCTGCGCCGCTTCGCATTGGCGATGATCGGTGGCTTCATGGTGCTGGGCGTGCTGTGCCCGCTTGCCCCGAACCTGCAGGTGTTCCTGCTGCTGCGCGCGCTGCAGGGTCTGTGCGGTGGCGCGCTGCCGCCGCTGCTGATGAGCGTGGCGCTGCGCTTCCTGCCCCCGGGCATCAAGCTGTACGGCCTGGCCGGCTACGCACTGACGGCGACGTTCGGCCCGAGCATGGGCACGCCGCTGGCCGCGTTCTGGGTCGAGCAGGTGGGCTGGCACTGGGCGTTCTGGCAGATCGTGCCGTACTGCCTGGCCGCCATGGCGATGGTCGGCTGGGGCCTGCCTCAGGACCCGCTGCGGCTGGAACGCTTCGCCCAGTTCGATGGCGTCGGCCTGCTGCTGGGCCTGCCGGCGCTGGTGCTGCTGGTGCTGGGCCTGGTGCAGGGCCCGCGGCTGAACTGGTTCGACTCGCCGATGATCACGCTGATGATCGGTGGCGGTGCCGGCCTGATGGTGCTGTTCATGATCAATGAATGGTTCCACCCCTTGCCGTTCTTCAAGCTGCAGCTGCTGGCCAACCGCAATCTCAGCTACTCGCTGGTGACGCTGGGCGGCGTGCTGTTCGTGCTGCTGGCAGTGATCTCGATCCCGTCCGGGTTCCTGGCCAGCGTGCAGGGCTACCGGCCGCTGCAGACCGCACCGATGCTGCTGTGGGTGGCGCTGCCGCAGGTGATCGCGCTGCCGCTGGTGGCGGCGCTGCTGAACATCCGCGCGGTGGACTGCCGCTGGGTGCAGGCCACGGGCCTGGCGATGCTGGCGCTGGCCTGCTGGCTGGGCTCGCACCTGGACGTGGCCTGGATCCGCGACAACTTCCTGTGGGTGCAGCTGCTGCAGGTGTTCGCGCAACCGATGGCGGTGCTGCCGCTGCTGATGCTGGCCACCGGCGGCCTGGCGCCGCAGGACGGCCCGTTCGCCTCGGCCTGGTTCAACACGGTCAAGGGCTTCGCTGCCGTGCTCGCCGGTGGCGTGCTGGATGCCGTCGCCCAGGGCCGCCGTCATTTCCATTCCACCGTGCTGGTCGACCGCCTTGGCGAGCAACCGTGGCTGGCCGATGGCCCGCAGCTGGGCGCGCGCCTGCATGCACAGGTGCAGGCGCTGACTTCGGCCGACCTGTACTGGGTGGTCGCACTGGTGGCGCTGGCCTTCATTCCCCTCATTGCCTGGATGCCCACCCGCATCCATCCGCCACGTGCCGTGGCCTGAACCTTTCGCAGGAACCCCCTCATGACGATCAATCGAACCACCCTCAACACCGGCCTGGGCCTGGGCGTGCTGGCCCTGGCCGTCGGCGCGTGGCTGCTGCTGCGCGATGGCGGCCACCAGACCACCAACAATGCGTACGTGGTGGCCGACTACACCCTGGTAGCGCCGAAGATTCCCGGCTTCGTCAGTGCCGTGGAAGTCGAGGACAACCAGTCGGTGAAGGCCGGTGATGTGCTGGCCCGCATCGACGACCGCGACTACCAGGTCGCCCTGCAGGCGGCCCGTGCCGACCTCGCCAATGCCCGTGCACAGCTGGCCAATGCGCAGGCCGCACTGGCCCAGCAGGACTCGTTGATCGCGCAGGCCAGGGCCAGTGTCGATGTCAGCCGTTCCGAACTGACCCTGGCCAGTGCCGACCAGCAGCGTTACCGCGAACTGGCCCGTGACGGCGCCGGTACCGTGCAGAACGCGCAGCAGGCGCAGTCGAAGCAGGCCGTGGCCAGTGCGCATCTGCAGCAGGGCCAGGCCGCGCTGTCGACCGCACGCCAGCGCACCGACATCCTGACGGCCGGTGTGCAGGCCGCGCAGGCTGCCGTGCAACGCGCGGAAGCGGCGCAGGCACGCGCCGAACTGGATCTGTCGCACACCGTGCTGCGCGCACCGATCGATGGCATGGTCGGTCGCCGCGCGGTGCGCGTAGGTGCCTACCTGACGCCAGGTACGCCGGTGGCTGCGGTGGTGCCGCTGAAGCGCGCCTTCGTGGTCGCCAACTTCCAGGAAACGCAGATGACCCGCATGCAGGCCGGCCAGCAGGTCGAACTGAAGGTGGACGTATTCCCGGGCAAGCCGCTGCGCGGGCACATCGACAGCATCGCGCCGGCCACCGGCGTCACCTTCGCCGCCGTCGCACCGGAGAACGCCACCGGCAACTTCACCAAGGTGGTGCAGCGCATTCCGGTGAAGATCGTGCTGGAACCGGGCCAGCCGCTGCTGGACCAGCTGCGTGCCGGCATGTCGGTGGAAGCCCGCGTTGACCTGGGCAGCCGCGCACGCGCGCAGAGCGTGCAGCACAGTCCGGGCCATGCGGCCGGGGAGGGCGCATGAGCGCAGTCATCGTGTTCCGCACCTTCGTTGCGGCCAGCCTGTGCACAGCCCTGGCTGCCTGCACGATGGGGCCGGACTTCGTACGCCCGCAGGCGGAACTGCCCAGCCACTGGCAGGGTGAGGCCGTCGCCGGTAATGCCATCGACCAGGACGCGGCCTGGTGGGCCGGTTTCGACGATCCGCTGCTGGGGCAGCTGGCCAACCAGGTGCTGGCGGCCAACCTGGACCTGCAGCTGGCCGCCAACCGCGTGCAGCAGAGCCGTGCCGCACGCGGCATCACCGCCGCCGATCGCCTGCCCAGCGTCAGCGCGAGCGCCAGTGGCGTGCGTGCACGCAACAGCGAGGTGGGCCTGAATGATCCGTCCGGCAACGGCGGCCGTGATGACTACGAGCTGTTCCAGGCCGGCATCGGCCTGAGCTGGGAGCTGGACCTGTGGGGCCGCGTGCGGCGGCAGGTGGAAGCGGCCGACGCGCGCGTGCAGATGGCCGAGGAGGATGCACATGCAGTGCGCATCGCGCTGCTGGCGGAAACCGCGCGTGATTACCTGCAGCTGCGCGCGACGCGGCAGCTGCTGGCGATCACCGAGGACAACCTCAGCATCGCCCACGACATCAAACGCCTGACCGAAGCACGCCAACGCCAGGGTGTGGCCAGCACGCTGCAGGTGTCCAGCGCGGCCGCGCAGGTGGCATCGCTGCAGGCACGCATCGCGCCGTTGCGGCATCGCGAATCGCAGCTGCGCAATGCGCTGGCGTTCCTGCTGGCGCAGCCGCCGCAGGCGCTGGACGCGCAGCTGCAGGATGCACGCCGTGACTGGCCGGCGTTGCCGGCCGTAGCGGTGGGGCTGCCCAGTGAACTGGCCGAGCGTCGCCCTGACATCCGTCGTGCCGAAGCGGCACTGCATGCGGCAACGGCAGGCATCGGCGTGGCCAAGGCCAGTTTCCTGCCGCGCATCACCTTGAATGGCGACGCCGGCTTCCAGGCCAAGCAGCTCGATGATCTGGATGGCTGGAACGCGCACCGTTTCAGCATCGGTCCGTCGATCAGCCTGCCGATCTTCCAGGGCGGACGGCTGAAGGCCAATCTCGCGCTGAGCAGGCTGCAGCAGCAACAGTCGGCCCTGCAGTTCCGCCGTACCGTGCTGCAGGCATGGCACGAAGTGGATGACGCCATGGATGGCTACAGTGCCGAGCAGCAGCGCACGGTGCAGCTGCACGTGGCAGTGGATGAGAGCGAGACGGCACTGGGGGCGGCGCGCCGGCAGTACCAGGCCGGCGTGGTCGACATGCTGGACGTGCTGACCACCCAGCGCATCGCACTGGACAACCAGGCCGCGCTGGCCAACAGCCAGGCCACCGCCGCGATCGCGCGTGTGGAGCTGTACCGCGCGCTGGGCGGCGGCTGGTAACGATATGGAAACGCCGGGCCATGCCCGGCGCCTCTACCAGCGCACGGCTTTGGCTGGCGGCTGGTAGGGAATCGTCGGGGTAGTGCCGGCCGCTGGCCGGCACCTTCGTGGCTGTTGCGGTTGCCGGCCAGCGGCCGGCACTACCAGATCCAGGCCTCAACGCACGTCGCGCAGTTCCCAGTGGTGGCCGGCCAGCAGGCGCAGGCGCTGCTTGAACACGTCACTATCGATGCGGGTGGTGGCGACCAGGTTGATGCGCAGGTCCTTCTGCTCGCCGGTCACGGTGGCGTCCGGATCGGTCACGCCCCACTGCGGTTCCACCGCGTCCGGGTCGGGCTGCTTGGCCTTCCAGCGCTCGAACAGCGTGCCGCTGCGCAGGGCATCCTGCAGCTCTTCGGCGAAACCGGCGGCGCCCTGCGAATGGAAGGACAGGTCAGGGTCGTTGCCGCGGGCCTTGGACGGGTCGGGCAGGCTGATGTGGTACTGCGCAGGCATGGAGTTCTCCTTGAAGTGCGGCAAGACTGGCACAACCGCAGTGGAATCGATGTGCAGATTCCGGCCGTGGCCAGCGCTCATTCGAACCGATGCGGCCCATCGGCGAAGCCTACGGTGACCGCGCCCTTGCCGACGTTGACCATGCCGGTCAGGCTCATCACCGATTCGTACACGGTCACGCCATGGGTGGCGCAGACCTCTTTCAGCTGTGCGTAGCCGGGCAGGGAACGCAGCTCGTCCAGTTCTCCGCCGTAGCTGACGCACACCGTCGGCGTCATCAGTCCGGCACGTACGCGCTGGCCGACCACCGCGAACAGCTTCTGCACGGCATTGTCGAATCCCTTGATCTTGGCCACCGGCCCGGTCTCGCCGCGGTAGCCATGCAGCACCGGCTTGATGTCCAGCGCGCTGCCCAGTGCGGCGCTGAGCAGGCCGACACTGCGGTCACCCTTGTGCCTTGCGCGCGCACGCATGTAGTACAGGTCACGGGTGACCATGTAGCCGTGCACGTTGCCGGCCAGTTCCTCCAGCCGCTCGCGGATCTGCTGCACGCTGGCGTTGCTCTCGCGCAGGCGCACGGCTTCCACCGCCGTAACCGCCTGCGCGGCGAACAGGTTCTGGGTATCGAGCACGCGCAGCGCGAACGGTGAGTTGTAGCCTGCCGCCTGGCGCACCGGCTTGTAGTCGTTGAGGATGGCGAAGCTGGCCTGCAGCGCGTTGTCATGGATCGGGCTGCGGGTCTTGGTGATGGTCATGCAGAACACGTGGTCGTAATCGATCACCAGCTGCTGCAGGAACAGGTCGCGGATCTGGTTGACACTGAAGGGAATGGTTTCCGCCTCGGCGCCGTGTTCGGCCACGTGCGCGTGCAGGAAGCTCAGGGTGGCCTGCTCATCGCGGTGATCGGCCAGCACGGCTTCGCCGATGCGGACGGTGATCGGCAGCAGCACGATGTTGTGCTCGGCAATGAAGTCCTGCGGCAGGTCGCAGGCCGAGTCGACGACGATTCCGATGCGCATCCGCGGCTCCCCCTCCAGGGCGGTTGTAGGTTCGGAAACGTGAAATCTATCTCAAAACCAGAGCCCGCGCCCGAGGGAAAGGCGCCACCCCTGTTCAGCGATCGCGCTGTACCGCCACCGGCAGGCTGTCCAGGCGTTGCCATTCGGGCTGCTGCAGCAGGGCAGGATCGGCCAGCACGGCCGCCATCAGCGGATGGGCGTCGTTGCCCCAGAACAGTTCCTGGTCGATGGCCAGGGTCGGGACCCCGAACACCCCGGCGCCGATTGCGGCCTCGGTGTTGCGCCGCAACTGTTCCTTGACCGCCGGGGCGGCGATGGCGCTGGCGACATCCTCGATGCCCAGCTGCGCACCCGGTTCGCGCAGGGCTTCGGCGCTGTCACCGGCATGGCCGTCGCGCCAGATCCAGTCGAACAGCACGTCCACCGCCTGTGCGCTGGCTCCGGCGGCCAGGCACAGGCGCAGCGCCGACAACGGATTGAACGGATGGCCGGGCGGGAAGCGCATCGGCGTGCCCTCGGCCTGCGCGGTCCATTGCAGCTGGCGGTACATGAAACGGCGCTTGGCCGGGATCTCGGCCGGCCCGAGATTGCCCAGGTGATGCAGCACCGCGCCGAAGGCGATCGGCACGGTCTGGATCTGCGCGAACTGCGGCAACTGTTTCAGCTTCTGCCAGTGCAGGTAGGAGTAGGGCGAGACGAAGTCGAAGTACCAGCGCAGGGTGGCCATGGTGGTGTCCTTCAATGCGGTCAGGGCTGCGCATTGCGCTGCAGGTAGCGATCACGCAGGTCGGTCTGGCGCGAGCGCATCGGCATCGCACGCCCGCCCAGCCAGACCTGTTCGGCATAGTGCGCCACGTCCAGCGGGTCGCCTTCCCACAGCACCAGGTCGGCGCGCTTGCCGGGCTCGATGCTGCCGATCTGGTCGGCCACGCCGAACGCCTGTGCGGGTACCCGGGTCAGCCCGGCCAGACCGTCAGCCCAGGGCAGGCCGTTGGCCACTGCATTGCCAGCCAGCTGGCGCATCTTGCGCGCATTGTGGGTGGCGTCGCCGCGCTGCACGAACGACACCGGCACGCCTGCACGCTGCAGGCGCGCGGCGTTTTCCAGGGTGGCACCGATCTGGTCGAAGCTGGCTGGCAGGTTGGCCAGCACGTCGACGAATACCGGCACGTGCGCAGCGGCCAGCTCCGGCGCGACCTGCCAGGCTTCGCTGGCACCGGCAATGGCGATCTTCACCTTCTCGCGTGTGGCCCAGCGCAGCAGCTGGCGGATGTCCGAGGCACGATCCACCTCCACCACGATGCGGCCCTGGCCGGCCAGGTAGCGACTGAGTGTGCGGCGCCCGGCCGGGGTCAGCAGCGCGTGCGGCGAGTCTGCAGCCACCTGGCCGCGTGCTTCGTCGACCATCTGTTGCAGCAGCATCCATTGCGCGGCGCGCGAATGCCCGGTCAGTTCGGAGGCGGCCGCGCCGATGCGCAGGAACAGGGCACGCGGGCCGATCGGGTCGGTGCTGCCGTCCAGCCGCATTACGCCGCCCTGGCCGGCCACGAAACCACCACCAGTGGCTGCCCCCAATGCAGTGAAGCCGATGCCTTCCAGGCGCGTGACCGGAATCAGCACCGAGGCCGGGTTGTAGGCGAGGGTGACGTCGAATTCCGGGCGCAGCGGCTGCTCGCCGAGCTTCAACGAACTGTCCACCGTGCTCGATTCACCCGAGACCTCTTCGATGCCGGTTTCGGTGATGCCACCGAACAGGGCCGGGGTCAGCGGTCTGCCACTGGCTTCGACCACGGTCGCCCCGGCCGGCGCGGACAGGCCGGGGCCGACCGCGCGGATGATGCCACCCTGGACCAGCACATCGGCGTTGTGCAGGCTGCCGCGTGCGCTGGCCGTGTGCACCGTTGCGTTGCGCACCAGCAGGTCCTGTGCCTGTGCGGATGCGGAGATGCAGGCCAGCACCATGACAGTAGCGCCGAACCATGCTCGGCTGCCCTTCGCGGCAGACTGCGTCAACTGCTTGAGCACCATCATCAACGCACCTCCTGGCCGAGCTGGAAATCAGAACGCGGCGTCGCTGCCGGTGCACTGCGGTCGTACAACCTGCGGCCATCAATGAAGACCTGCTCGGCCAGCGCATACGAACTGAAGGGGTTGCCGTTCCAGACCACCACGTCGGCCATCTTGCCGGCCTCCAGGGTGCCGGTCTGGCCTTCAATGCCCAGCGCCTTGGCGGCGTTGGCGGTCATCCAGGTGATGGCGTGTTCGGGCGTGATCTCCGGCATGCGCGCGCGGCGCGCGGACGCCATCACCTTGGCTGCTTCCTGGTTCAGGCGCTGGATGCCCTCGGGTGAATCGGAGTGGACGATGGCGCAGCTGTTCTTCGGCCGGTCGACCAGCGCGATGTTCTCCGGAATGCCGTCGAAGGCTTCCATCTTGAAGCCCCACCAGTCGGCCCACAGCGCACCGCAGACGCCGTCGGCGGCCAGCCTGTCGGCCAGCTTGTAGGCCTCCACGCCGTGGTGGAAGGCGGCTACCTTGAAGCCGAATTCCTTGGCCAGATCGAGCATGGTAGCCATCTCGTCGGCGCGGTAGCAGTGGATGTGCACGCGGATGTCGCCTTCGATCGCGCCGGCCAGCGTGTCCAGCTTGAGATCGCGCTTGCCGCCGGCATCACCGGCGCTGTCGCCCTTGTCGCTGCCGAACCAGCTCTTGCGCTTTGCCGGCTTGGGCTTGTTCTTGGCGATGTAGTCGGCGGCATCGATGAAGGCGGCACGATAGCCGGCCACGTTGCCCATGCGCGTGGCCGGGGTCACGCCCTTGCCCTCGCCATAGACCCGCTTGGGGTTCTCGCCGCAGGCCATCTTCAGGCCCCACGGTGCGCCGGGGAACTTCATCGCCTGGTAGGTGATGGCCGGGACGTTCTTCAGGGTCACGCCGCGACCGCCGACCAGGTTGGCCGAGCCGGGCAGCACCTGCATGCTGGTCACGCCGCCGGCCAGCGCCGTGGCGAAGCCCGGGTCCTGCGGCCACACCGAGTGCTCGGCCCAGACATTGGCGGTGACCGGTGCGGTCATCTCGTTGCCGTCGCTGTGCGCACCGACACCGGGGCTGGGGTACACGCCCAGGTGCGAATGCACGTCGATCAGGCCGGGGGTGACCCACTTGCCCTGTGCATCAATGCGGGTGACGCCCGCATCGGCCTGCAGCTGGCGGCCGACGGCAACGATGCGGCCGTCGCGCAGCAGCACGTCGGCGTTGTCCAGGCGCTGGCCGGTACCGGTCAGCACCGTGGCGTTCTGGATCAGCACCGGCGCATCGGGATGCGCCTGGTAGGTGCTGGGGTAGGGATCGGCGACGAAGCGCGAGGCGCCCACCGCCGGAGCCGTGCTCAATGAAAGCAGCGCCAGGGCCACCCCGGCGCGCAACAACGTCGATGCCATGCAGTTCCCCTCGCCTGAAACATGAATCCACCGACGCTAGCCGGGGTCGATGCGGCTTGCCAAGTGACCTTGGACAGGGGAGTAGGGGTAGGAATTTTCTGATGGAGGATTTGTGAAGGAAATATTAACGTTGGATGAAGCGATGGGCTGATTACGTCTTGCGCTGACCTGTAGCACCAGCTCCCACACGTGCTCCAAGGGGGAGTCGGGCCCGCACTCTTCATGGAATCAAGGACGCAACCGATGACTGCTGCAAAGCTCTGCCGTTCGACCGTTTCGCGCCGTTCTTTCCTCCCCTCGCCGCTGGCTTCGGCGATTGTCGGTTCGTTGCTGATGGCCACCGCGCTGCCGGTACTGGCCCAGGACAGTGACGACGCCCTGACCCGTTACCAGTTGCAGCGCAGCCTGCAGTCGGCGTTCGCCGCGCCGGGCAGGGTGTCGGCCTCTGCTCCTGCAATGATCGCCCCCTCGGTAGCGATCCCGGTGGCGGCGCTGGCTCCCAGCGTCGGTTCTTCCGTCGAGCCGGTCATGGGCAAGCCCGGTGATGCTGCGAGCTGGCGTACCAGTGAATTCAACCTCGACTGGGGCCTGGCCGCGATCAATGCCGACGTGGCCTATGCGCGCGGGCTGACCGGCGCCGGCATCCGCCTGGGCGTGTTCGACAGCGGCACGGGCCTGGACCATCCGGAATTCGCCGGCAAGGACAACCGCAGCATCCGCATCGCAGACCTGATGGCCGACGGCACGCGTTGCACCAACACCAGCGCAGTGCGCGGGCCGGCGGCCTGCTTCGCCAGTGATGGTGATGACGTCCAGATCAGCTATGTCGGCTACAACGCCAATGTCCCCGACAACATCCGCAGGATCATCGAGTCGGGTCCCTATGTGCAGCCGGGGATGCAGTTCGAGATCCATGGCACGCACGTTGCCGGCACCATCGCGGCGAACCGGGACGGCAACGGGATGCAGGGCGTGTCCTTCGGCTCGGACCTGACCGTTGGCCGGTTGTTCTCCGACAGCATCAGGGAGTGGCAGCGGACCGCGACGGGCTATTCGGTGGTGACGCTGGGCGCGATCGGTCCGAAAGTCAGCGCCTTCCAGGATCTGTATGCTCAGATGAACGCGCAGGGCGTGCGTGCCATCAACCACAGCTGGGGCCTGGTCACGGAACCGTCGACAGCGACGGACATGGACGCGATCTACAACGACCCGGACGACCGCCAGTACCTGAACACCTTTGCCGACGGATCGCGTGCGCGCGGGATGATCCAGGTGTGGGCGGCCGGCAATACCAGTTCGGTCATTCCGACGCCTGCGCAGAGCCCCATCGCCGGCCTCTACGCCACGCTGCCGCGCGCGTTCGCCGACATCGAGCCGTACTGGTTGAGCGTGGTCAACGTCGGTACCAATCTGACCCTGAGCAATCGCTCCAACAAGTGCGGCCTGAGTGCCAACTGGTGTCTTGCCGCGCCGGGTTCGGACATCGTATCGACCGCCTATGGTGATGATTCCAGCCTGTCCGGCAGCATCGGCATCGACGCCAACGGCAACGTCAGCCTGGACATCCAGCAGCGCGTGCCTACCTATGGCTATGCACTGCTGAGTGGAACGTCGATGGCCGCCCCCCACGTCACCGGCGCGCTGGGCCTGCTGTTTGAACGCTTCCCTTATCTGGACAGCGCTCAGGTGCGCGATGTGCTGCTGACCACGACCACCGATCTGGGCGCGCCCGGCATCGACGACATCTACGGTTGGGGCCTGTTGAACCTGGCCAAGGCCATCGAGGGATACGGTTCGCTGCGCGTGGACACCAACGTGGTGATGAACCAGCGTGCAGGTGGCCTGAAAGTGTGGGAAGGCGATGCCTGGGACAACTGGACCAACGACATCGGCGGCCCCGGCAAGCTGACCAAGAGCGGCATCGGCTGGCTGCGCTTGAGCGGTAACAACAGCTTCAACGGTGCGTTGGTGCGCGAGGGCATGCTGGAACTGGATGGCGTCAATACGCTCACCGGAGCGGTGGACGTGGCCGGCGGTAGCTTCCTGCTCAATGGCACGTTGAAGAACACCGCGCTGAACAGCCTGGGGGGCACCAGCCAAATCAATGCCCGCGGTGTGCTGGATGGCTCGGACCTGACCGTCAACGGCGGCGTGGTGACCTTCGACGGTGCGCAGCGCGGCGCCCACACCTTGGTGGCCGAGCAGGGAACGTTCGAGTTGAACGGAAGGCTGGACAGCAGCACGTTGACCAGCCTGGGCAACAGCCGCGTGAACGCGGGCGGCGTACTTGCGGGTTCCGACCTGACCGTCAACGGCGGCGTGCTGTCGTTCAACGGCACACAGACCGGTGGTCACACCCTCGTTGGCCCGAAGGGCACGCTGAAGGGCATCGGCCAGCTGGGCGATACCACCGTGGCCGGTATCGTTGCACCGGGCAATTCGATCGGTACGCTGACCATCAACGGCAACTACGTGCAGACCGCCACCGGTGTGTACCAGGCCGAGCTGGCTCCGGGCGGGCGCAGCGACCAGTTGCGTGTCACCGGTACCGCGACCCTGGGAGGCACCCTGATCGCGCTACCGGAAGCGGGCACCTATTACCTTGGGGAGCAGTTCAACTTCATCCGTGCCGACGGCGGAATCAGTGGCCAGTTCGCCACCACTGACTTCAGTGCGTTCTCGCCGTTCCTGAAGTTCGGCCTGGCCTACGGCACGGGTGGCGCGCGCATTGAAGTGACCCGTGGCAATCCGCTTGCCAGTGCCGCCAGTACCGACAACCAGCGTGCGGTCGCCACTGTGGCCGACGGCCTGGCGGTCAACCAGGGCCTGCCACGACCGCTGACCCTGCTGTTCCCTCAGCAGGTGGGCGCTGCACTGGATGGCCTCAGCGGCGAGCTGCATGCGGCCACCGCAATGGCCCTGGTCGAGGGCAGCCGCTACGTGCGTGATGCCGCGCTGTCGCGTCGCGTCGGTGCGCGTGCCCCGGGCGCAGACGGCGAAGCCGCCACGGGGGTCTGGGTACAGGCCATCGGTGGCAGCACTACGCTGGACGGCAATGGCAACACCGCACGCACCGAAGCCAACAGCAGCGGCCTGCTGGTAGGCGTGGACCGCGAGATCAACGGTTGGCAGGTGGGCGTGCTGGCCGGTACCGGACGTACCGATGCCAAGCAGCAGGAAGGACGCCGTGCGCGTGCCAAGGTCGACAACACGCACCTGGGGGCCTATGCCAGTCACGACTGGGGCGCCTTCGGCCTGCGTGGTGGCCTGGCCTGGAGCGAGCATGAGGTGAAGAGCACCCGCGAGCTGGGCTTCTCCGGCTACACCGATACGCTGGCGGCCCGCTATGACGGCCGTACCCGGCAGGCGTTCATCGAGGCGAGCTATCGCTTCGGCGACCGCGAGGCGGGGCTGGAACCCTACCTGCAGCTCGCACGTGTGGAAGTGGACATGAAGCGCATCAACGAACGTGGTGGCGCTGCCGCACTGCAGGGCGAGGTGGACGATCTCCGTACCACGGTCGCCACGGCCGGTCTGCGATTCGACAAGGGCCTGAAGGCTTCGTTCCAACAGGACAGCTGGCTGCACCTGCGCGGTGGCGTCGGGTACCGCCAGGCCAGCGGTGATCGCGACCCGGCGGCCCGCTTCGCCTTCGCCACGGGTAGCGACAGCTTCGTGGTCAGCGGCGCCCCGATTGCTGACAGGACGGTGGTTGCCGAACTGGGCCTGTCGGCATGGTTGACCGCGCGCCAGCAGCTGGAGCTGGGCTATAGCGGCCAGTATGGCGACGAAAGCCGCGATCACAGTGCGAACCTGCGCTGGTCGGTACGTTTCTGACCTTTGCTTCCCGGACACCGGGAAGACCCAGGAGGGTGGCCGCAGGGCCGCCCTTCTTCGTTGCCGGCCCAGGTGTGGGATGGCCTGTGCACGCCTACAATGGCGGCCCCACGCCGTACCGGACCGCCCATGAAGAGCAAGCAGGAAATCGTCGACAACTGGCTGCCGCGTTACACCGGCGTGCCACTGGACCAGTTCGGCCAGCACATCCTGCTGACCAACTTCGGTGGCTACCTGCACACCTTTTCCGAGCTGACCGGTGCGCCCGTCATCGGCCTGGACCGGCCGATGGCCAGTGCCACGATCGACGGCATCACCATGATCAACTTCGGCATGGGCAGCCCCAATGCCGCGATCATCATGGACCTGCTGTCGGCGGTGATGCCCAAGGCGGTGCTGTTCCTGGGCAAGTGCGGCGGCCTCAAGCGCAAGAACCAGCTGGGCGACCTGGTGCTGCCGATCGCTGCGATCCGGGGCGAGGGTACCTCGGGTGACTACCTGCCACCGGAAGTGCCGGCGTTGCCGGCGTTCGCGCTGCAGCGTGCGGTCTCGACCATGATCCGCGACCTCGGCCACGACTACTGGACCGGAACCGTCTACACCACCAACCGCCGGGTCTGGGAACACGACGAGGCCTTCAAGGAGCGGCTGCGGGCGATGCGCTGCATGGCCATCGACATGGAAACAGCCACGGTGTTCGCCGCCGGCTTCGCCAACCACATCCCCAGTGGCGCGCTGCTGCTGGTCTCGGACCAGCCGATGATCCCCGATGGGGTCAAGACCGAGGCCTCCGATGCCAAGGTCAGCTCCCAGTTCGTGGAAAACCATATCCAGATCGGTATCGAGGCGCTTAAGCTTATCCGGCGCAACGGCAAGTCGGTCCGCCACCTGCGCTTCGACGAATGATGATGATGGCCTGGCGCGGCGCGCCGGCCCTGGGGAGTAGGTGATGGACGTTGCCGCGCAAGTGGTGGAATTCTGGAAAGAAGCGGGCCCTGCGAAGTGGTTCGCCCGCGACGATGCGTTCGACGCGCAGTTCCGCCAGTTGTTCCTGGATGAGCATTTCGCCGCCGCTTCGCGCGCGCGCGAGCATTGGCTGGGCAGTGCCGAAGGGGCATTGGCGCTGATGCTGCTGCTGGACCAGTTCCCGCGCAACTGCTTCCGTGGGACCGCCCATTCCTACGCCACCGATGGCCTGGCCCGGCACTACGCCATGCGCGCCATCGAGGAAGGCCTGGACCTGCAGCTGGTACCGAAGCTGCGCGCCTTCATCTACCTGCCGTTCGAGCACTCCGAGGATCCGATGGACCAGGACCGTTCGGTGGCGATGTTCGACGTGCTGGGTGACAAGGAGTACCTGCAGTACGCCGAACTGCACCGCGACATCATCCGCCGCTTCGGGCGCTTCCCGCATCGCAATGCCGTGCTCGGTCGCTTGCCCACGGCGGAAGAGCTGGATTACCTGGCCGAAGGCGGCTTCGCCGGGTAGGTCCACGCCATGCGTGGATGCAGAAAACGCCGGCGAATGCCGGCGTTTTCTGTGCTGGGGCCAGAGCCCTTTCCTGCGGAAAGGGATCCGACCCCAAGTCGACCCCATGCCGGGGCCGATCAGTACTTCGGCACGCCGTTGTCCACGTCTTCGGACCAGGCATTGATGCCGCCGGTGACGTTGAACACCTTGGTGAAGCCCAGTGCACGGAACTGCTCGGCAGCCTGTGCGCTGCGGCCGCCGTGGTGGCACATGAAGGCCAGCGCGGTGTCCTTCGGCAGGGCTTCCAGCTCCGCACGGCCGTTGCCGTCGAAGCTCCTGAACGGCACGCCGACGGCTGCGATGGCGCGCTCGTCGGCCGGGCGCACGTCCACCAGGGTGATGTTGCCGGCGCGCACCAGGTCGTCGGCATCACGCACGCTGATTTCCTGTACCGGCTTCGGCGCGTTCGGGTTGTCGATCGCCAGGCCCTTGCCGCGGATGTCGTCCACCCAGTCGATGGTGATGCCGTTGGCGCGACGGGCGCTGGACAGGTCGAACTGCACGCGCAGCCCATTGGACTCGGCAGCGATCGCGCCTTCGTCATGCGGGGCCAGCTGGAAGTTCGGCTGGAAGCCGGCGTCGATGGTCAGCTGCAGGGCAGCGCCCGGGGCGTCGGCCAGCGCGCCCTTGAGCATTTCCACAGCGGCCGGGGTGACGGTGATGCTCGGCGGGGTGCGGTCCGGTGCGGCCAGGCCCAGCACGCTGCTCAGTTCGCCGCTGGCGGCCATCTGCAGCACGATGTCGCTGCCGCCGACCAGTTCGCCGTCGATGTACAGCTGCGGGATGGTCGGCCAGTCGCCGTAGGCCTTGATGCCTTCACGGATTTCCTGGTCGGCCAGCACGTTGACGTGGGCGAACTCGACACCGAGGTCCTGCAGCGCGCCCACGGCCTTGGCCGAGAAGCCACACTGCGGCATCGACGGCTGGCCCTTCATGAACAGCACGACGCGGTTGGCGTTGAGGATGGATTCGATGCGCGAACGCAGGGCGGGATCGAGGGACATGGACGTCGGGGTTCCGGGAATTCGAATCATCAATTCTACCCCCCATGGCATCATGGGGGATGAGCAACGCAGGAACATTGCATCGCATCCCGACCCGGCCCTGGCGCTGGCTGCCCTGGCTGGTGGCGTCGCAGTTGGCCGTGATCCTGGTATGGGTACTGGCAGGCTGGCACTGGGCCCTGCCGCTGATGGTGGCCAGTCACGCGCTGTTCATGGTGCCGATATTCCTGCCCAACAGCCGTTTCTACGCGCCGGTATTGAGCCGGGTGCCGGACGCTGGCAACAGTGTCTGGCTGACGATCGATGACGGACCCGGCCCGGAAACCCGTGCCGTGCTCGACCTCCTGGACCGCCACCAGGCGCGTGCGACCTTCTTCCTGGTGGGGGACCGTGCACTGGCGCAGCCGGAACTGGTGGCCGAGATCCTGCGCCGTGGCCACGATCTCGGCAATCACAGTCTCAGCCACCCGCAGGCCCGCTTCTGGCGCCTGGGCCCAGCGGCGATGCGGGCCGAGATCGAAGGCTGCCAGCATGCGCTGCAGGCGCTGAGCGGGCATCCGGTGCGCTGGTATCGCTCGGTGGTGGGCATGACCAACCCGTTCGTGGCGCCGGTGTTGAAGGCGCTGGGCCTGGTGCGCGTGGGCTGGAGTGCCCGCGGTTACGACGGCGTCAGCTGCACGCCGGAGGGCGTGCTGGCGCGGTTGCTGCCGGACCTGCGCCCAGGGGCCATCGTGCTGCTGCACGAGGGCGCCGCCCACGGCCACAATCTGGCGATCATCGAGCGCGTGCTGCAGGCGCTGGACGAGCGCGGCCTGAAGGCGCGGCTGCCGGTCAGCTGACACGGATGCAGTAGCGCCGGGCGATGCCCGGTGGGTTCCACGGGCGCCGCTGCGCTCGCCGGGCATGGCCCGGCGCTACCGGTTCCGCCGCGCTACCAGCAGCCAGCTGTTGAACGGCGTACGCCCATGCAGTGGCCGGGGGGCGGCCACCTGCAATCCCGCTTCGGTCAGTGTCGCCTGCAGGACCTGCGGGTCAGGATAGTGGCGCGGCCGCGTGCCCATCCAGCCGACCAGCCAGGCCAGCCGATCCGCCACCCGCGTGGTGCGGTCGCGGCCATCGCCGGTGGCCAGCGGCGTGCGCAGCAGCAGGCAGCCGCCGGGGGCCACCCGTGCACTGGCCGCGCGCAGCAGTGCCTGCTGTGGGTCCGCGTCCAGGTACTGCAGCACGTCCAGCAGCAGGACGTGCCCGGCCTGCGCCGGCAGTGGCGCCTGCACGTCCACGCAGTCGAAGCGCACGTCATGCAGCTCGACGGCGGCACGTTGCGCGCGGGCGATCTTGCCCGCATCCACGTCCACGCCCAGGTAGCGCTGGGTGCCGCCGCGCTGGCGCAGTACATGGGCGAACAGGCCCAGCCCGCAGCCGAGGTCCAGCACCGGCTGCCCGTCGTCAGGCAGATGCTGCAGCACGCCGTCGTACAGCGGATCGCTGCCGAGCTTGCCGCGGGTGTAGTAGTAGTCGCGGCGGCTGCCCCAGGCCTGCGCCGGGCGGAACGCTTCGGCGATCAAGCGGGCCTGCGGGGCCGTCAGGGGAGCACAGGGCAGGGGCGGGCCGTTCCGTGGCGTGCCGTCCATCGCCTCAGTCCGTGCCGCCAAGCAGATGCGCGGCAACCGGCAGCGCGCGCGCGCTCCACAGGGCGTACATCCGCGCTGAAGGATGCAGGCCGTCCTCGGCGATCATCGTCGGGTCTTCGCCCTGCGCGCGGCTGATGTCGGTGATGTCGACGAAGGCTGCGCCGTGCCGGGTACTGATCACCTCGGCGGCGGCATTGAATTCGTCGGTCTCGATCTCGATCGCGGCCAGGTCGCGGCCACTGCCGACACCGAACGGGGTGGCGCCCCAATCGGGGAAGGACAGCACCAGCACGCGGCCGGCATCACCGCCGGCGAAGCCGATCGCCCGCTGCAGCAGGGCCTGGAACTGGCTGCGGTACTCGTCCAGCGGACGCCCGCGGTACTGGTTGTTGACGCCGATCAGCAGGCTGACGAAATCGAACGGGCCCTGCGGTGCAGCCGCGTCGATACCCGCATCGAGCTCGTCGGTCGTCCAGCCGGTGGTCGCAATGGTCTGCGGGTCGGCCAGCGCCACGTCCTGCGCGCGCAGCGCGGCGGCCAGCTGGTGTGGCCAACGGCCTTCGACTGCAACCGCTTCACCGATGGTGTACGAATCGCCCAGCGCCAGGTAGGACAGCGCCACGGCTCAGGCCACCGAGCGGCGAGGCTTCAGCGGCACGACCTTGGTCGCATCCTCGGCGCGGCGCGCCAGCACACGGTCGATGCGCGCGAACACATCGCGCATCACCGAGGCCTCCGGCATCAGGGTCACGCGGAAATGATGGCGGTAGGGCACGTTGAAGCTCGAGCCCGGCACCACCAGCACGCCTTCGTTGTTCATCAGGTCCAGCGCGAAGTTGTGGTCGTCGAAGCCCTTCGCAGCGGCGCCGACCACGGCCGGGAACGCGTACAGCGCGCCGGCCGGTGCGACCAGCGACAGATGTTCGCTGGCTTCGCAGGCCTCGATGACCGCGCGGCGGGTTTCATACAGGCGGCCGCCCGGCGTGCACAGCTCGGAAATGGTGTCCGGACCGTTCACCGCGGCCTCGATGGCGTACTGGCCCGGCACGTTGGCGCACAGGCGCAGCGCGCCCAACAGGTCCAGTGCCGCGCGGAAGTCACCCAGGCGGGCATCGTCGCCGCTGAGGTGGGCCCAGCCCACGCGCCAGCCGCAGGCGCGGTGCACCTTGCTCAGGCCGCTGAAGGTCAGGCACGGATGATCACCGGCCAGCGGCGCGACCGGCTGGAACACCGCGTCGTCGTACAGGATCTGGTCGTAGATCTCGTCGACCAGCAGCAACAGGTTGTGGCGGCGTGCGATCTCGACCACGCGCTCCAGCAGTTCGCGCGGGTAGCTGGCGCCGCTGGGGTTGTTCGGATTGATCAGCACGATGGCGCGGGTGCGCGAGGACACCAGCGTCTCGATCTCGCTCGGGTCCGGCTGGAAGCCGTTCTCCGGTGCGCAGCGGTAGTACACCGGACGGCCATCGTTGAGGATGGTCGAGGCCGACCACAGCGGGTAGTCGGGCGAGGGCACCAGCACTTCATCGCCCGGGTTGAGCAGCGCACGCAGCGACAGGTCGATCAGCTCGCTGACGCCGTTGCCGAGGAAGACGCGGTCCGGGTGCGCATCGGGCGCGCCACGGCGGGCGTAGTAGCTGGCGATGGCTTCACGTGCCACCGGCAGGCCCTGCTGGTGCGTGTACGGGTCGGTGCGGCCCATGTCGTCAGCGATCGCACGCTGCAGGTGCTCCGGCGCACGGAAGCCGAAAGCGCCCGGATTGCCGATGTTGAGCTTGATCAGCTTGCGGCCCTGCGCCTCCAGCTCCCGGGCTCGCCGCGCCAGTTCTCCGCGGATTTCGTAGCGCACTTCGGAAAGGCGCTCGCGGATGGCCAGGGGCTTGGGCGAGTTGGTGGACATGGGAGCTGGGCCGTCAAAAGGCATGGGGCTTCCATCCTACCGGAATTGCTGCAATGCATGGCAAGGGCGCCGGGCCCGTCATTGCTGGGCTGGCAGGGCGTCGGCACAGGTAGAATGGCGGCGATGACCCAGACCCCCGATTTCATCGCCCTGCAGACCATTGGCTGGCCCTGGCCGGGCCCGGCGCAGCAGGCCGACTGGCAGGCCGCGATGGCCGCACATCCGCAGGCCCGCCCGGCACGGGTGATCGAACAGCACCGCACCCACTACGTGGTGGCCGATGGCCCGGACGCGTCGATCAAGGCCGAGTCGCTGCCGGAATGGCAGCGTCCGCGCTTCCCCAGCCATGAACGGCCGGCGGTGGGTGACTGGGTGCTGCTCGATGGCATCCGCATCGTCGCCCTGCTGCCACGCCGCACCGCGATCAAGCGAGGCGCCGCCGGCGAGCACTACCACCAGCAGGTGATCGCGGCCAACATCGATACGGTGTTCATCGTCTGCGGCCTGGATGCCGACTTCAATCCGAGGCGCATCGAACGCTACCTGCTGCTGGTCGGCGGTGGTGGTGCCGAACCGGTGGTGGTGCTGACCAAGGCCGACCAGACCGAGTACAGCGAAGACGCGCTGGCGGTGCTGGAAGAGCTGGAGATGCAGGGTATCGCGCTGCATGCGATCAATGGCCTGGATGCCGACAGCGTGGCGGTGCTGCAACCGTGGCTGGGCCCGGGCCGCACGGTGGTGCTGGTGGGCTCGTCCGGTGCCGGCAAATCCACGCTGACCAACACCCTGCTCGGCGAGCAGCGGATGAAGACCAACGCGGTGCGCGCCAACGATTCACGTGGACGCCACACCACCACGCACCGCGCGCTGATGCCGCTGCCGACCGGCGCCTGCCTGATCGACACCCCCGGCATGCGCGAGCTGAAGCCGACCGGTGAAGAGACGCTGTCCGAAGGCGGCTTCGCCGATATCGAAGCGCTGGCCGCACAGTGCCGTTTCAACGACTGCAAGCACCAGCAGGAACCGGGCTGTGCCGTACGCGCAGCGATCGACGCAGGTGAGATCGAAGAGAGCCGGCTGCTCAACTACTTCAAGCTGAAGGAAGAAGTGGCCGCCGCCGCCGCCAAGCTGGCGGTCCGCCAGGCCGAGACCGCGCAGGAGCGTGGCGGCAAGAAGGGCAAGGGCCAGCAGTTCCGCCCGGCCGGCAAGCCGCGTAGGCGCTGATCGGTACCGCGGGGTCGGATCCCATTGCACCGCAATGGGCTCTGATCTGCGCAATGCATCCCGCCTCTGCCCGCGCCTGGCAGGTGCAGGAAACCTGCTTCTGGTAGGTGCCAACCTTGGTTGGCACGGACGTGTCCGAAGCCCGCCTTCGGCGGATGCCAACCAAAATTGGCACCTACCAACGCGCGGGCAGGGCGCTATAGTCCGCGCATGGAACCGACTGCGACGCTGGACCGTGACGTGGCCCACCATGCAGCGCTCGATGCGCGCCTGGTCGAGGCCGTGGGAGGCATCCGCCTGCTGGGCCTGACCAGCTGGCCGGCAACGGTGCAGGCACCGTTCCTGGACAGCGTGGCACGTGGCCAGCCGGTGCTGCCGAAGGTGGATTACCCACGGCTGGACTTCAGCGAAGAACGTCGCGCGCTGGCCGCGATCGCCACCGACTGCGACGACAGCCACCCACTGGGCCACTACGTGCGGCAGTCGGCGCAGAGCTGGGATCTGGCCGCGCAACTGCTGGAAGGGCTGGGCACCGCCGCCGTCGATACCTGTTCGGTGCAGCTGTTTGGCGCACCCGAGCAGCCGCTGCCGGGCAATGGCCCGAGCACGCGCGAAGCGGCGCGCCACTTCATCCAGATTGCCGCCGAACTGGACCACGAACTGCTGGCGCCGGAAGAGCAGGTGCCAGTGTCGGCCATCGCCCTGCAGCTGCAGCTGCAGAACGACCTGGATGCCTTCTTCGAATCGCGCATCATCCAGGTACAGCTCGACCCGGAACTGGTGTCCAAAGCAGCTGCCGGCCCGACCCGCATCCGCCTGCGCACCAGTGCGCGCTTCAGTGCCTACGACCGCGCGCAGCTGTTCCACCACGAAGCGCTGGTGCATTCGCTGACTGCATTGAACGGCCGCGAACAGCCGGTGCTGCCGAGCCTGGCATTGTCTTCGCCGCGGGTGACCGCGACACAGGAAGGCCTGGCCACGTTCGCCGAGCAGATCACTGGCAGCATCGACATCGAGCGCCTGAAGCGCATCAGCCTGCGTACCGAAGCGATTGCGATGGCACGCGAAGGCGCCGATTTCATCGAAGTGTTCCGCTATTTCTGCGACGCCGGACAGAATGCGGAGGAGAGCTTCGCCTCGGCACAGCGCGTGTTCCGCGGCGTGCCGCCGAATGGCGGCCTGGCCTTCACCAAGGACACGGTGTACCTGCGCGGCCTGGTGTCGGTGCACACCTTCTTCCGCCACATGCTGGCCGAGGACCGCCTGCAGGTCTGTCGCTGGTTGTTCGCCGGCAAGATGAGCCTGACCGATGCGATCGCGTTCGCGCCGTTGTTCGAGGCGGGGGTGCTGAAGCCTCCGCGCTGGCTGCCGCACTGGGTGAGCCGGGCGAATGGCCTGGCCGGGATGCTGGCGTTCTCGCTGTTTGCCAACCGGATACGGATGGACCAGCTGGCGCCGGAATGAAAGGCGTTGGCGGGATGATGCACTGGCGCCTCGATGGATATCGCTGGGCGGCGGTGGGGCACCCTGGCCAGGACACGCCGTAAACCCATCCATGGGGGCTCGATCGGCGCATCCATGCGCCTCACGGTCCTGGCCAGGGTGCCCCACCGCCGCCAGACAGTTTCCCGCGCGGGCGGCAGCACATCACCGCGCCGAAGGGATTGCGCTTAAAAAGCAAAGAGCCGGGCAATGCCCGGCTCTTTGCTTCTGCTCTTCTTTGCCTTCCGCACCGTGGCGCGGGAAGCCGTCGAGCAGGGTCGGATGGGCCGGCGCAGGACCGTTGGCGCCATGGATGGCGCCATCGAGCCCCCATGGATGGGTTTACGGCGTGTCCTGCGCCGGCCCATCCGGCTCTGCCCCGCGATGATAATCAAGACGCTGCGGAGCAACGCTTTCGACTTAGAACTCCGCCGCCACCGTCATGAACAACTGACGCGGTGCGCTCGCATGGATCGCATAACGCGTGCCCTTCGGATCAGTCGGTGCGAACGAACTCAGCTGGCCGGCATAGCGCTTGTTGGTCAGGTTGGTCGCGTTCAACGACACCCGCACGTTGCGCAGGCCCAGGCCGGGGCCGAAGTCGTAGCCCGCGCCGGCGTCGAAGGTGGTCACGCCCGGCACCGACTGGTCGTTGGTGTAGGTGTAGTAGCGCTTGCCGGTGTACTTGGCACGCAGGCTGGCGAAGAAGCCATCGCGGTTCCAGCTGATCTCACTGGAGGCCATGCGCTGCGGCGTATCCACCGTGATCTTGCCGGCCACCGGAACGATGGCGCCGCCCGAGGTGTAGTCATCCTCGTAGGTGGTCTTGTTCCAGGACAGCGCGTTGTACCACTGCAGGCCGTCGATCGGCTTGAGGATAAAGGTCAGTTCCGCGCCGTAGCTCTTCACCGAACCGACGTTGATGAAGCGCGTCACGCACTCCGGACGCGTGCCGACTTCGATGCTCGAGCACGGGTTCAGCGACAGCAGGCGGTTGTCGAACTTCACGTTGTAACCCGCGATCGATGCCTGGTACTTCTCGCCGAAGGTACGGAAGCCGGCTTCCAGGCTCTTGGACTTCTCCGGCTCCAGGCCGGCGCTGGCCGCGAACGATTCCGGCGACACCTGCAGCGGGCCGCCGCTGCCACCGCCGACGAAGGCGGCGATGTTCTCGGCGTAGGAGGCGAACAGCTCGTTGTTGGCGTTGAGCTTGAAGCCCAGGCCCACCTGCGGCAGCACCGACTCCTTAGCGGTCAGCGTGCCCGAGGCGATGCTGGTTTCCACGCCCGGCTGGGCGTTGGCACGCATGCGGGTGTTCGGGCTCTTAATGCCCACGTCCACGGTCAGGCGCTGGTCCAGGAAGCGCATGCGGTCCTGCACGTAGAACTGGCGCGTGCGGATGTCGAAGTCCTGGTTGAACAGCAGGCGGTCCGGGTTCTTCAGGTACAGGTCGTCCAGGAACGGGCCACTGATGTAGTAGAAGTTGCGCGAGACGTTGTGGTCGTTCTGCTCGTACCACAGGCCGGCTTCCAGTTCGTGGATGCCCACCGTCCACGACAATGCGGCGGTCAGGCCATCGCGGTTGATCGTGTAGTTGGTGCTGCGGATCGAGATCGGCAGCATCCTGTCGGTGCCCGGGTAGGATGGCTGGCCCGGTGCCCACCAGTGGCCCTGACCACGGTTGTCGTGGTGATAGGCCAGCAGCTTCAGGCGGCCCTGCTCGCCCAGGCGAAGGTCGGCATCGACCGAATAGAGATTGTCGTCGCGCAATGCGCGGCTCTGGTAGTAGGCATCGTCGATGCTGTTGACGCCGCCGCTGAACTTGCAGCGCGCCTTGTTGTAGGTGCCCGGCGCGCAGTACGCAGCGGCCACGGCGCGATCCCAGTCCGGCGCGTAGATGTTCCAATCCCAGCCCAGGCCACGCGCCAGCATGTCCTTGGACAGGTAGGCGTAGTTGGCCTGGCTGGCGCGCGAGGTGGCCACGAACGCCCCGAAACGGTGGTCGCCGACATTCCACACTGCCTTGGCGTTGAACTGGCGGGTGGTCTGGTTCTGGTAGGGCGCGGCCCACATGTCCTGGTCCTGGTGCACGCCGGACACATAGGCCGAGAAGCCGTTGATGTCACCGGTATCCACGCGCAGGTAGCCACGGCGCTGGCTGTTGTCGCCGACGGTGACGCTGGCGCGGCCACCGAATTCGGTGGACGGGTCCATCGAGAAGTACTGGATGGTGCCGCCCAGGTTGCTGGTCGAGGCCACGCCCAGCGAACCGATGCCCTGCGACAGCTCGGCACCGGCCAGGTTCTCGGCGATGATCGCGCGGGCGATGCTCAGGCCGTTGTAGTTGCCGTAGCTGTTGTCGCCCAGCGGGATACCGTCCAGCGTGTAGCCGAGGCGGCTCTTGTCGAAGCCACGCAGGCTGATGGTCTGCGATTCCTCGTTGGCACCGAAGGCGTCGTTGGACTGCACCGACACGCCCGGCAGGCGGTCGAGGATCTTCTGGCCGCTGGTGCCCGGCGGCAGCACCTGCTTGTCGACGGTGGTGATGCGCTGCACCTGGCGGGTCTCGCCCTGGCCGATCACGGAGACGGTATCCAGCGTCTGCGCGCTCAGCGCGGCATCGGTGCTGGCGCCGGTATCGGCGGCGGTGGCGGCATGGGCGCTGGTGGCGGCGGAGAGCGCGATCGCCACGGCGATCGTCAGGTGTCGGGTCTGCATGGTGGTCCGTTGCATTGGGGGTGGTCACCGGCACGCGTGCGCGGTGCATGGCCACTATGCGAACGGAACATGAAACCTTCTTTACGGAAAACCAACGAACGGTGCAGGGCAGTGGTGCGTGTCCTGCAACATGTTCGTCATGGTGGTAGGCCGGTGGGAATCAGAAGCGCTCCCCAGGCCAGCTCAATTTGAGCTGGTCCATGCAGTCGCGGTCATGTTCGGAGAATGAGAACCCGATCTGGATGCCGTTCACTACTGTGCCGAACACCGTCGACTCGTCCAGGCTATGCCCTGACGGCACGGAAAGGACATTGAAGTCGGGGTAGCGACGACCCATCTGCTTTCGCGAGATGCAGGCGCCGCTCAGCCGCAGCGTAATGCCTTTGATGATTCGCCCGGACGCGTCGGTGTAGATCTGGCCAGAGGGCCCCTTGATCCTCCCAGCGACCACGAATGGCGCCAGATCGATGGTGGCGCTGTCGCCCCGGCCCATTCTTGCTTCCGAACGCGAGCCGGCCGGAGCCAGGGGTGATAGCTGCGCGACAAGGTCAGAGCGTGACAGCTGCAAGGACCAGCGCTCCACGAGCCGCCAGGTTGCACCCGCCTCTTCCGCAGTGGCAGCGGGTGGCGTGGCCGCCAGTGGTGAGCTGGCGACCACAAGAAGCGCAATCAGCAATGCACGCATGCCTACCTCCTTGATCCGCGATTCCGGCCGTTCGTCCATCGGGCTCAGCGAGCGTTGGCAGGTATAGCACCGGTTCTGCCGATGTATCGGGCAATGCGTCCCGAATATGCAGAAGCAAAAAAAGGGGCCGCATCCCCCTCGCAAGCGAAGGTTCACCGGCCCCGCGCACTCCGTGGGGGAGGAGGTCCACGCCTTGCGTGGAGACGGGCTCAACCCATGTACAGACCACCGTTGACCGCGTAGTCGGCACCGGTCACATACGAGGCTTCATCCGACGCCAGCCACGCGCACAGGCCGGCCACTTCCTCGGGGCGGCCCAGGCGGCGCACTGGTACCGAGGCAGCCAGCCGGTCCAGCACATCCGGCGGGAAGCTGCTGATCGCCTGGCTGGCGATGTAGCCCGGCGACAGCGTGTTGACGGTGACCCCGCGCGACGCAACTTCGGCAGCCAGCGCACGGCTGAAGCCATGCATCGCGGCCTTGGCGGTGGCGTAGTTCACCTGGCCGATCTGTCCCTTGTGGGCACTGACCGAACCGATGTTGATGATGCGGCCCCAGCCCCGCGTGGCCATGCCGTCCACCACCTGCTTGGTCAGGTTGAACAGCGCGTTGAGGTTGGACGCGATCACCGCGTTCCAGTCCTCCACCGTCATCTGCCGGAACAGCAGGTCGCGGCTGCCGCCGGAATTGTTGACCAGTACATCCACCTCGCCGACTTCGGCGCGGACCTTGGCGAACGCCGCGCTGGTCGAGGCCCAGTCCGTCGCGTTGCCTTCGGAGGCGATGAAGTCGAATCCCTGTTCGCGCTGCTCGCGCAGCCAGTTGGCCTTGCGCGGCGAGTTCGGCGCGCAGCCGGCAACCACGGTGTGGCCGCTGCGGGCCAGGCTCTGGCAGATGGCAGTGCCGACACTGCCCATTCCACTGGTGACGTAAGCGATTCGAAGCGTCATTGCAGAAGGCTCCTTGGCAAAGGGTCAGGCGGCGAGGGGATACAGGCCGAACAGCAGGCTGCCGACCATCAGCAGCATCGAGATGGCGATGGCCCACTTCAGGGTGAACTTCTGGTGGTCGGCGAATTCGACCTTGGCCAGGCCCACCAGCAGGTAGGTGGACGGCACCAGGGGGCTGAGCAGGTGCACCGGCTGGCCGGCCAGCGAGGCGCGTGCCATTTCCACCGGGGTGATGCCGTAGTTGCCAGCGGCCTCGGACAGGATCGGCAGCACGCCGAAGTAGAACGCGTCGTTGGACATGAAGAAGGTGAACGGCATCGACGCCACCGCCGTGATCACCGCCAGGTACGGGCCCCACGATTCCGGAATCACCGCCAGGAAGCTGTGTGACATCGCTTCGACCATGCCGGTGTTGTTGAGGATGCCGGTGAAGATGCCCGCGGCGAAGATCAGCGACACCACCGACAGCACATTGCCGGCATGGTTGACCACGCGGCGGCGCTGCTCGGCCAGGTTCGGGTAGTTGATCACCAGGGCGATGGCGAAGCCGACCATGAACAGCACCGGCATCGGCAGCACGCCGATGATCAGCGCGGTCATCAGTGCCACGGTCAGCGCCAGGTTCACCCACAGCAGCTTCGGGCGCTTGATGTCTTCGGCGTCTTCCACGGTCGGCAGCGGGTTGCTGTCATCGGACACGCTGTTGTCCATCCAGCTGCCGCCCTTGGGCAGGGTGACCACGCCGAGGCGACGGCGTTCCTTCAGGCCCAGGTACCAGGCCAGCAGCAGCACGCCGGCACAGGCGATCACCATCGACGGGATCAGCGGCACGAACACGTCGGCCGGGTCCACGTGCAGCGCGGTGGCCGCGCGTGCGGTCGGGCCGCCCCACGGGGTCAGGTTCATCACGCCGCCGGCGAGGATGGTCACGCACGTCATGTTCAGCGCGTTCATGCCCAACCGCTGGTACAGCGGCAGCATCGCCGAGACGGTGATCATGTAGGTGGTCGAGCCATCGCCATCGAGCGAGATCAGCATCGCCAGCACCGCGGTGCCAAGCACGATCTTCATCGGGTCGCCCTTGACGAAGCGCAGGATCACCCGCACCAGCGGATCGAACAGGCCGGCGTCGATCATCACCCCGAAGTAGAGGATGGCGAACATCAGCATCACGCCGGTCGGCGCGATCTTCTTGATGCCCTCCAGCATCATCTCGTCGATGCCGGCACCGAAGCCACCGATCAGCGCGAACAGGATGGGAATGGTGATCAGGGCGACGAGCGGCGACAGGCGTTTGCTCATGATCAAGTACATGAACGTAATGACCATGCCAAAGCCGAGGATGCTCAGCATCATCTGCGGACTCCTTGCGAAAACAGGACGTGGGGAGTGGAAGGGGCCCGGGCGGAATGCCCGGAATGTCGGGCCTAGAAGTCGTACTGCAGGCGGCCGGTGACCGCGCGCGTGCGGTCCACCGTCACCCCGGCCAGGCGATCACGGTTGCGGCTTTCGATCACGTTGAGCATGAAGCGCAGGTTGTCGCGCAGGTACCAGTTGCCACCCAGTGTCCAGGCTTCGGTACTGCCGCGACGCAGGTCCGGCGCACCGTCGAGATGCTGCGCGCCCCACATCTGGTCGTAGCGCAGCGCCACTTCGAAGGCACCGGCCTTGTGCCGGATGTCCTTCACCCGCGCGAATCGACCGGTCTTGCGGTCGTAGGCACGGCTTTCGCCGGTGACGAACCAGCTGAGCATGCCGTAGGCCGCCATTACATCGCCGCGCTGCGCGCCGTCGTCGAAGGTGGCGCCACTGAACTCGCCCTGCCACGACAGCGGGCCGCGCACCTGCGCGTATTCCAGCGACCACTTGTTGACGTCGGTATCGCGGCCGGCGGAGAAGTCGACCAGGGTCAGGCGGCTCTCGTCCGACAGATGGCCGGCCGGGCGCGGGCGGATGCGCAGGCCGGGCACGCCGTTGGCGCCGGGGTTGTCGTAGGCCTCGCGGGCCAGCGACAGGCCCAGGTGCAGCACGTCGCCATCGCTGGGCGAGGGTGCCCAGGTGACGCGGCCACCGGCGGCGCGACCCTTCACCTGCCAGGCGTCGATGCTCTCCAGGCTGTAGAGGCTGGCCGCCCAGGTGAAGTCACCGGGGTTGGCCTGCCAGGACGCACCCAGGCGGTACAGCGGCGCCAACGTGGTGCCGGCGTTGCCACGTTCCAGGAAGCTGCCGTAGTTGGAGCTGGTGCGGTCATCCAGCGAGAAGTACTGCTTGAACTGGCCCACGGTCAGCTTGCCGGCCTTGCCGAAGCTGCGTGCCAGGTACACGTCCTTGGCCTCGACGCGGTCGCCGGAGAAATCGGCTTCCAGCTTGTAGTCGACCACGAAGAACTTGCCGGACACGTCAACCCACGCACGGCGGATTTCGGTGTCGTCCTTGTTCGGGGTGCCCCGGTTGTCGTTGTCGAAGGTGGCGAAGTCCAGGTGCAGGCGACCACCCAGGGTGGCGGTGACCGGACGGTCGTCTTCGGCGGCGAAGGCCGGCGCCGACAGGGCAGCCAGCGCCATCATGGCGGCAGGGCGCCGCCAGGCAAACGTGAATTCCACAAACCCTCCCAGGTGCGCGCCAGGCGCGCGGCAATCGTGGGCACCGGACGGTGCGCGGCCGCAGTCTGGGTCGGGCAAGCTGTCATCGTCCTGTCAACGGATTGTGCGGTGCAGCGTAAAGCGGCCCGCTGCTGCCTCCGGGCGGGGGCCGGCGAGCGCGACAGCGGCATGCGGTAGCATTCGTTTCCCCTCCCACCCCCGTGCCCATGCGCCTGCTGCTGGTCGAAGACAACCCGGATCTGGCCGATGCGATCATCCGCCGCATGCGCCGCAGTGGGCATGCGGCGGACTGGCAGGCCGATGGCCTGGCGGCGGCCAGCGTGCTGCGCTACCAGAGCTTCGACCTGGTGGTGCTGGATATCGGCCTGCCCAAGCTCGATGGCCTGCGCGTGCTGGCCGGCATGCGCGAGCGCGGCGACAGCACGCCGGTGCTGATGCTGACCGCGCGCGATGGCATCGAAGACCGCGTGCAGGCGCTGGATGTCGGCGCCGATGACTACCTGGGCAAACCGTTCGATTTCCGCGAGTTCGAAGCACGCTGCCGCGTGCTGCTGCGGCGTGCGCGTGGGCAGGCCAGCGAAGTGGTGCAGATCGGCGGCTTCCAGTTCGATAACGCCGCGCACCGGGTCAGCCTCAACGGTGAACCGATCGAGCTGCCCAACCGCGAATACCGGCTGCTGGAGATCCTGGTCGGCCGCCTCGGCCAGGTGGTCGGCAAGGACGAAATCGGCAACGGCCTGTTCGGCTTCGACGACGAAGCCGGTCCGAATGCCATCGAATTGTATGTGGGTCGCCTGAGAAAGAAGCTGGCAGGCGCACCGCTGCGTATCACCACGGTGCGCGGCGTTGGCTACCTGCTGGAAGCCAGTGACGGCAGCGCCGACGCCGATGGCTGACGCGCGTACCGCGAATGCCGCACCGGGCTCGCTGCGGCGCACGTTGCTGCTCTATCTCGGCGCGTTGCTGGCGGTGTTCGCGGTGGCCCTGCTGTTTGCCGCGCGCGGCTATGGCCAGCGCGCCGCCAACCGTTCCTACGATCACCTGCTGGTGTCCTCGGCGTTGTCCATTGCCGATTCGGTGGCCCTGGTCGATGGCCAATGGCAGGTCGATCTTCCCTATGCCGCGCTGGACCTGCTGGCGATGGCTCCGGAAGACCGTGTGTTCTATCGGGTCGCCGACAGTCGCGGCAACCTGATCACCGGCTACGGCGACCTGCCGGCGCCACCGCGCCGGCCCGGCCCGCAACCGCAGCTGTTTGATGCGGCGTACAGCGGCGAGACCGTGCGCTTCGTGGTCGTCGGCCGCAGTTTCGCCGCCGCGTCGGCGCAGGGCGAGGTGCAGGTGCAGGTCGGCCAGACCCGGCGTGCACGTGAAGCGGTTGCGCAGGACATGGTCAACCGTGCATTGCTGGCGATCGGTGTGCTGTCCGGGCTGCTGCTGGCGCTGGTGGCCTTTGGCGTGCATCGCGCGTTCCGGCCATTGGTGCGGGTGGAACGCGAGCTGTCGCGCCGCAAGCCGTCCGATCTGAAACCGCTGGATGCGCGCGTGCCGCGCGAGATGGACCAGATGGTGGCGGCGTTGAACCGCTTCATGGAACGACTGTCCAGCAGCAACGAGACCTTGCGCGCGTTCATGGCCGAGGCCGCGCACCAGATGCGTACGCCGTTGGCTGCCCTGCGCGCGCAGGCACAGCTGGCGCTGGATGACGACGACCCCGAGGACATGCGGCGCAGCCTGCAGGCGATCGAACGCAATGCCACCCACATGAGCCGGTTGCTGAACCAGCTGCTCAGCGATGCCAGCGTGATCCATCGCTCGCATCTGCAGCGCTTTGCAGCGGTGGACCTGGCCGAGGCCGTGCACCAGGCCCTGCATGAGGCGCTGCCGCAGGCAGGGCCGGCACCGCGCGTACAACTGGCGATGACCGCCGAACCCGTGCAGGTGCACGGTGATGCGCTGCTGCTGCGCGAGGCGATCAAGAACCTGGTCGACAACGCCCTCAAGTACGGCGGTGACGGCCCGTTGCAGATCGCGTTGACCGTGGAAGGCGGGCAGGCCGTGCTGACCATCGCCGACCACGGTGCCGGCATTGCCGCCGCCGATGCCGAACGCGTGTTCGAGCGCTTCGCCCGTGGCGAAGGCGCGCCGTCCGGCGGCGCCGGGCTTGGCCTGGCCATCGTCAAGCGCGTGGTCGACAGCCATGGCGGTCGCATCGACCTCAGCAACCGTCCGCAGGGCGGGCTGGTCGCCACCATCCGCCTGCCCCGGAGCAGTCCATGATCCGCCTGTTCGCTGCTGCCGTTGCCTTGCTGCTGGCCCTGCCGGTGCTTGCAGCACCGGGCGACGTGCGCCGCTTCCCGGCCCAGGCAAAGGCCACTGCGCAGCTGCGCATCCACGGCACTACCGACATCGAAGTGTTCGCGGTAGTGATTGCCGACTACCAGCGGCTGCACCCCGGCACTGAGGTGGTGTACGAGGACATCATCACCCAGGACCTGTACGCGCGGTACCTGCACGACCGCGGCGGACCGGCATCGCCGGACCTGCTGATCTCCAGCGGCATGGACCTGCAGACCAAGCTGGTCAACGACGGCCACGCGCTGCCGCATCGTTCGGCGCAGACCGCTGCGCTACCGGCCTGGGCGCAGTGGCGCAACGAGGCCTTCGGCATCAGCTACGAGCCGGTGGTGATGGTCTACAACACCCGCGCACTGCCGGCTGCGAAGGTGCCGCACACGCGTCGGCAACTGCTGGACCGGTTGCGCGCGGAGGGGGCACCACTGCGCGGCAGGGTCGGTACCTATGACATCGAGCGCAGCAGCGTCGGCTACCTGTTGTCTACCCAGGATGCACAGCGTGGCAGCATCGCCGGCGCGTTGCTGGGCGCGCTGGGCGACAACGACGTGGTGCGCGAGGAGCGCACCGGCGTGCTGCTGGACCAGGTGGCCAACGGCCAATTGTCGCTGGTCTACAACGTGCTCGGCTCCTACGCGCAGGCGCGCATCGACGCGGGTGCGCCGCTGGCGATCGTGGAGCCCGAGGACTACACGCTGGTGGTGCTGCGTACCGCGGTGATTCCACGTACCGGCCCACACCCGGAAGAAGCCCGGCGCTTCCTCGACTACCTGTTGTCACCGCGTGGCCAGCAGGTGCTGTCGCGCGAGGCACGGCTGATGCCGATCGTGACCGGCAACGCACGTGGCGACGATGCGCCCGGCCGCAGCCGCCGTCCGATCCAGCTCGGCCCAGGCCTGCTGGTGTACCTGGACGCGCTCAAGCGCCGCCAGTTCCTGGATGCCTGGCGCAGCAGCGTGGAGCCGGCAGGGCGCTGAGGCTCCGGCCTGCCCGTACAATGGCGGCATGAGCGAATACACCATCCTGATCGCCGATGACCACCCGCTGCTGCGTTCGGCGGTGGTGCAGTCATTGCGGCAGAGCCTGCCGCTGGCGCAGGTGCGCGAGGTCGCCAGCGCCGAGGCATTGGCCGAAGCGCTGGATGCCCACCCGGATGTGGACCTGGTGCTGCTGGACCTGACCATGCCCGGCGCGCACGGTTTTTCCGCGCTGCTGCACGTGCGCGGCTCGCATCCGGACATTCCGGTGGTGATCCTCTCGTCCAACGACCATCCGCGGGTGATCCGTCGTGCTCAGCAGTTTGGCGCCGCTGGCTTCATCCCGAAGTCCGCCCCGGCCGAGACCATCGGCGAGGCGGTGCAGGCGGTGCTCGATGGTGGCCTGTGGTTCCCGGCGATGGCCGCCGAACGCTCCGAGGCCGACGCACTGCTGGCCAGCCGCCTGGCCCAGCTGACCCCGCAGCAGTTCCGGGTACTGCTGTGCCTGGCCGATGGCCTGCTCAACAAGCAGATCGCCTACACGCTGGGGTTGGCCGAGAACACGGTGAAGGTACATGTCACTGCGATCCTGAAGAAGCTCGAATGCCACAGCCGCACACAGGCGGCGGTACTGGTGAAGGCGCTGGAGCCTGAGGGCGACGCCGGCATCGGGTTGTAGTTTCCAGCCAACGGCGCAGCCCCTCGTGGGTGGGTTTGGGTTGGTCGCTGAAAGCAGAAGCTGCGAGCGGGCCGGTCGAGTTGGGTGCGCGGGGGACGCCGTGAATCCGTCCCTGGAGGCTTGGCAGCCGCATCCATGCGGCTGACACCCCCGCGCACCCAACCCGACCGGCCTCTGACAGATTTCGGTGGCCTGTCACCCACGGAAGAGAAAAGAAGATCAAAAGCAAAGGCAGCCTGGCAGGCCATTTTTCGTAGAGCCGAGCCCACGCTCGGCTGCTTTCCGGCCCGTCCGTGAGGCCGAGCATGGGCTTGGCTCTACACGAGCAAGCGCAGCGCGCGACCCGCTTTTGATCTTTTTTCTTCTCCGAGGGTGGACGCGCACGGAACGTGTCCGTGGCCGGGCAGATGGGCTGCACAGGGGCGTGAGCCGCATGGATGCGGCGACCGAGCTTACAGGGACGTACTTGCAGCGGCCCCTGTGCAGCCCATCTGCCCGGCCCCACCGATGAACTGCTTTGTGCGACCACCCACGAGGGGCTGCGCCGTTGGCTGGAAACTACCCGCGATGGCGGATCAACAACTGGCTCATCAACGCCCGCAGCGCCGGCGGCTTCACCGGCTTGGCCATCATTCCCCAGCCGCGCTCGGCGGCCATCTCACGCAATCCCGCATCGCGCTCGGCGGTGACCAGCACCACCGGCGGACGGGCCTGCCACAACTCGGCCAGCGTCTCGTACAGCACCGGCCCGTGGTGATCGCCCATGCGCACATCCAGCAGCACCAGCTCCGGCACCGCGCCTGTTGCCGCCAGCTGCAGCGCCGCCTGCGGGCCGTCGGCCAGCGCCACCTCGCAGCCCCAGCGCTCCAGCAGCGCGCGGCTGGCGGCGCAGACGTGCGGATCGTCGTCGATCACCCACACCCGGCGACCGCGCAGCGGATTGTCCGCGGCCGGTTCCTGCACCAGCACCGGCACAGGAGCAGTAGCGGGAATCGCGCTGGCTTCGCCGAACGGCACGCCCACCGCGAACACGCTGCCCTGGCCCAGCTGCGAGCGCAGGCGGATCGGGTGGCCGAGCAGCCGACCGATGCGGTCGACGATCGCCAGGCCAAGGCCGGCGCCGCGCTGCTGGCCGTCGTGCAGGCGGCGGAACTCCTCGAAGATCTCGCCCTGCAGCGCATCGGGAATGCCGGGGCCCTGGTCGTGAACTTCGATCCACAGCAGGCCTTCGCGGCGACGGCAGCCGAGCAGCACGCGGCCACGTTCGCTGTAGCGCAGTGCGTTGGACAGGAAGTTCTGCAGGATGCGGCGCAGCAGCGCTTCATCGCTGACCACCACCGCAGCGGTATCGACCCAGTCGACCACCAGCCCACGTGACTGCGCGGCGATGCCGAACTCGCGTGCCAGCGTCTGCAGCAAAGGCCCGAGCCGGAACGCCTGTACGCGCGTGGGCAGGCTGCCCGATTCCAGGCGCGCGATATCCAGCAGGCTGTTGAGGATCGCATCCTGCGCGGCCAATGCAGCATCGATGTGGTCGCTGGTCTGTTGCTGCGCCGGGTCACTCAGCTTGCCGCGCAGCACCGAGACGAACATGCGCGCCGCGTTGAGGGGCTGCAGCAGGTCGTGCACGGCCGAGGCAACGAAACGGGTCTTGTAGCGGTTGGCCTGCTCGGCTTCGCGGCGTGCTTCTTCCAGATCATGGGTGCGCTCGGCGATGCGGTGCTCCAGCGCATCGGCCAGCGAGCGCAGTTCGCGCGCGGCGTTCTTGTAGCTGGTGATGTCGGCATAGCTGGTGACGAAGCCGCCGTCAGGCAGCGGATTGCCACGGATCTCCAGCACCGTGCCGTCGTCCTTCTCGCTCTCGCGCATGTGCGGGCGGCCGCTGCGCAGGTGGTTCAGGCGGCGCTCGATTGCTTCATCGACCGGGCCCGGACCAAGCAGGCCACGGCGTGCGTTGAAGCGGAACAGTTCCTCGATCGGCCGGCCGACGCGAACCAGGTCCTGTGGGAAACGGAACAGTTCCAGGTAGCGCGAGTTCCACGCGACCAGGCGCAGTTCGCGGTCGATCACCACCACGCCCTGCGGCAGGTGTTCGAGGCTGCGGCTGAGTCCGCTGTCGGCGTCGGTGGCCGCCTGCAGCAGGCCATCCTGTGCGGTGCGCAGTTCCTGTGCGTGCTGCTTGAGCAGGGTTTCCAGTTCGCGGCGGCTGCGCAGGCGATGCTTGGCCAGGCGTCGGCGCTGCTGCACGAACAGCACCAGGAAGCCCAGCGCCAGCCACGCGGCACCGCCGGTGAGGGCGGCTGCGCGACCGGCGGCGGTGGCGGCGCTGGCGTCGTGCAGCAGATGCAGGTTCCAGCCTTCGGCGGGCAGCGGCAGGCTTTGCCACAGCATCGGCTGCGGCAGTGCGGGATCGAGCAGGCGCACCATGCGGCCACCATCGGCAAGCACGTCTTCAGTACGCGCGCGCAATGGCTGCAACGCGCGGTCGGCGTATTGGCGGGCGTCCAGCATTTCGCGGCGCTCATCGGCGCCCAGCGGGCGCAGCAGTCGGTAGCGCCAGCTGTCACGGTTGGCCAGGAACACCACGTCATGGTCGTCGCTGGCCAGCACCACGTCCGGGCTGCTCAACCATTCCTGTTCCAGCGCCGACAGCTCGACCTTGATCACCACCACGCCGAGCCGCTTGCCGTCTTCCTCGATGGCCTGCGACAGGTAGTAGCCGGGTACGCCGGTGGTCATGCCGATGCCGTAGAAGCGGCCGCGGCCCTGCGCCAGTGCCTGCCGGTAGTAGGGGCGGTAGCTGTAGTTCTCGCCGACGTTGCTGGTCGGCTGGTCCCAGTTGCTGGCCGCCACTGCCACGCCGTCGTGGCCGACCAGGGTCAGGGTCGAGGCACGGGTGACTTCATTGGCGCGTTGCAGCTTGAGGTTCAGCCGCTGCTGTTCGGTGGGCGAGGGCGGCACACGCAGGGCGTGCAGCAGATCCGGATCCAGCGCCAGTACCTGCGGCAACGTGCCGAAGCGGTCGATGCGCTGCTGCAGGCCCTGGCCGTACAGCTGCAGCTGGCGTTGCACCTGGCTGCTTTCCTCGCCGAGGGCGCGCCGCCAGGCGTAGTGGCCGGCGGCGACCGCACAAAGCACGGTGCCTCCGACCATCACCAGGATGGTCAGCAACAGCATCCGGTGGCGGCTGAGCCAGTACATGGCGGCAGTCTACGCAGGGCCGGCGGGCGTGACGTGCACGCCCGCCGGGATCTGACGTGGAAGGGGTCAGAAGTGCATCTGCGCGCGCAGCTCGAAGATCTCCGGCGTGCTGTGCACACCACGACGGCTGGCGTCGACCTTCACGTAGTTGGCCTGGAACTTGAAGTGGCTGGTCAGGTACCAGTTCGCGCCCAGGGTCAGGTCGTGCTGGCGGCCACCAAGGATGCTGCCATCGTCCAGGTCCATGCGGCTGTAACGGGCCACCAGTTCCACCGCGCCGTAGTCGTGCGCCGGCTTGATGTTGGCCACGGCACCTGCGTTGTACGGGCGCGACTCGCCGGTCAGCACCCAGCTGGCCATCGCGTACTGGCCGCTGCCGGTGTAGTCGGGCTTGCCGTCATGGCGGGTGACCGTAGCGCGCAGGGCTTCGGCCTGCAGCGAGAACGGGCCGCGGATCCAGATGCCTTCCAGGCCGGTGCGGCGGATCTGGTCGGCGGTGACCAGGGCGCCGGAATCGACGTAGCGGATGTCGGTCAGGCCGGCTTCCGGGCGTGCGCGAAGGCGCGCGCTGGCCTCGTGGTGCACGTCACGGCCATCGCTGTAACCGCGCGGATTTTCCTGCGAGTAGGCCAGCCCCAGGTGGATCACGTCACCCGGCGCCTTCACCGGGGTCCACACCGCACGTACTGCCTGGGTGGTGCCGGGGTTGTCACCCTGCAGGTCCTTGCCGCCATAGGCGCCGGCCTGCAGCAGGTACTGCGGACGCTCCAGCACCCATTCCACGCCGGTGCGGCGGCCTTCGTAGAAGGCCTGCACGGGCAGCGCGGTTTCCAGGAAGCTGCCGGCGCGCGAAGAGGTGTTCGCATCCAGGCCGACCGGGGTCTTCATATAGCCGAAGCGGAAGCGGCCGATGTCGCGGCCGAAGAAGGCCTTGCTCTCGAAGCGCACGAACACGTCCAGCCAGGTATCGGACTGGAAGTCGTAGTAGACCATCGCGTCGTAGACGCCCTTCTTCTTCAGCGTCGCACCGAACTCCTTGCGGCGCACGGCGTCGTCGTCCTCCAGGCCGCTGCCCGAGGAGAAATCGTTGTAGTCGTAGGCGATGTTGGCGGTAGCGGCCAACTCGGTGCCGTCGCCGAAGGCGTACTTGGTCGGCCAGTTGTCGAAATCGGCAGCCGAAGCGAAGGCGGGAAGCGCGGCCAGCGACAGGGCCAGCAAGGTGGGAATCGGGCGCATGTTGGGTGCGGCTCTCTCAGATTGCGTGTGGACAGGACAACAACGGCCGCAGGGGCCGAAACTTTCGCAATGACGCGCCCGGCCGTTCAGCACGGGCCACCGGCCTCGCCAGGATCGGGCGGTGCGGCGCCAGTGTAGGCATCGCCGCCACCTGAACCGGGGGGCTAGTACCAATAGGTTATCTGCGCCGGCGTGCCCGGCGCGTACAAAGGCGTCCATTGGTCGCACCTCCTGCGCATGCAGCACAGGGCCTGCGATCAGTTTCCACGGTAACGGTTCCCGTGCTGTCCCGGGGCCGTACGTGCCTGAAAACGCCCCTTCCGGAGTCCGCCATGCACATCCCGACCGCAGCCCCGGCGCCTGCAAAGCCGTTGCCGATCTATCGCCAGCTGTATTTCCAGGTGATCGTGGCGATCGTCCTGGGCGCCATCCTCGGCCACTACGAGCCGCTGATCGGCGAGAAGATGAAGCCGCTCGGCGATGCCTTCATCAACCTGGTGAAGATGATCATCGCGCCGGTGATCTTCCTCACCATCGTCACCGGCATCGCCAGCATGACCCACCTGCGCACGGTGGGCCGGGTGTTCGCCAAGGCGATGGCGTACTTCCTGTTCTTCTCCACGCTGGCACTGATCGTGGGCATGATCGTGGCGCACGTGGTACAGCCCGGCGCCGGCATGAACATCAACCCGGCCGAGCTGGACCAGACCGCGGTGCACAGCTACGTCGAGAAGTCGCACGACCTGACCCTGGTCGGTTTCCTGATGGACATCATTCCGAAGACGCTGGTGAGCGCCTTCGTCGACGGCAACATCCTGCAGGTGCTGTTCATCGCGGTGCTGTTCGGCATCGCGCTGGCCTCGGTGGGCGAGAAGGGCAAGCCGATCCTGAACTTCCTGGAGGCGCTGGTCGCCCCGGTGTTCAAGCTGGTGCACATCCTGATGAAGGCCGCCCCGATCGGTGCCTTCGGCGCCATCGCCTTCACCATCGGCAAGTACGGCGTCGGTTCGCTGGTCAACCTGGCGTGGCTGGTGGGCTCGTTCTACCTCACCGCGTTCCTGTTCGTGGCGGTGATCCTCGGTGTGGTCTGCCGACTGTGCGGCTTCTCGGTGTTCAAGCTGGCGCGCTACCTGAAGGCTGAACTGCTGCTGGTGCTGGGCACTTCCTCGTCGGAGTCGGCGCTGCCGTCGCTGATGGAGAAGATGGAACGCGCCGGTTGCAGCAAGTCGGTGGTGGGCCTGGTGGTCCCGACCGGCTACTCGTTCAACTTGGACGGCACCAACATCTACATGACCCTGGCGGCACTGTTCATTGCCCAGGCCACCAACACCGAACTGACCCTGGGCCACCAGATCGCCCTGCTGCTGGTTGCCATGCTCAGCTCCAAGGGTGCGGCCGGCGTCACCGGTGCCGGCTTCATCACCCTGGCCGCCACCCTTGCCGTGGTGCCGGAGGTACCGGTGGCCGGCATGGCGCTGATCCTGGGCGTGGACCGTTTCATGAGCGAATGCCGCTCGCTGACCAACTTCATCGGCAATGCGGTGGCCACCGTGGTGGTTTCGCGCTGGGAAGGCGCGCTGGACCGCAACCGCCTGCAGCTGGCGCTGGATGGCCGCGAAAGCGAGCTGCCGCCGCCGGTGGACGCACTGCCCGAGGCGCTGCCGGCCAAGGGCTGACCCAGGTGTGTGGTACCGCGGGGCCGATCACGACAGTGGTACGGCCCCGCGGCGTTTCAGGGCGTCCCATGGCTGTCATCGGGGGCGCCGATGCTTGGCATCCCGGTACCGTCGCATACGGCACGGAATTGTGCAGTCGCAGCATGCCTGCGACAGGATAGCGACAGGTCCAGACGCTCCAACGGGGGTATCATCCCCTGTCCCTTCTGCCCATTCATGTAACCCACATCGATGTCCAACGAAGATTTCAAACAGGCCGCCCTCGATTACCACCGGATGTCCCCGCCGGGAAAGATCAAGGTTTCCGCTACCAAGCCCATGCTGACCCAGCGCGACCTGTCGCTGGCGTATTCGCCGGGCGTGGCGTACGCCTGTGAAGCGATCAAGGCCGACCCGCAGCAGGCCAGCGAGCTGACCGCCCGCGGCAACCTGGTGGCGGTGATCTCCAATGGCACCGCGGTGCTGGGCCTGGGCAACATCGGCGCGCTGGCCGGCAAGCCGGTGATGGAAGGCAAGGGCGTGCTGTTCCAGAAGTTCGCCGGCATCGATGTGTTCGACATCGAAGTGGATGAAACCGACCCGGACAAGCTGGTCGACATCATCGCCTCGCTGGAGCCGACCTTCGGCGGCATCAACCTGGAAGACATCAAGGCGCCGGAGTGCTTCGTGGTCGAGCGCAAGCTGCGCGAGCGCATGAAGATTCCGGTGTTCCATGACGACCAGCACGGCACGGCGATCATCGTCGGTGCGGCCGTGCTCAACGCCATGGCGATCACCGGCAAGAAGATCGAGGACGTGAAGCTGGCGACCACGGGCATGGGCGCAGCCGGCATTTCCTGCGTGAACATGCTGGTGCAGCTGGGCCTGAAGCCGGAAAACATCCTGGCCTTCGACCGCGAGGGCGTGATCCACACCGGTCGTACCGACCTGGATCCGGAAAAGCAGCGCTATGCGCGCGACACCGACAAGCGCACCCTGGCCGAGATCGTCGACGGCGCGGACATCTTCCTGGGCCTGTCGGCACCGGGCATCCTGACCGCCGACATGGTCAAGACCATGGCGCCGGACCCGGTGATCTTCGCGCTGGCCAACCCGACCCCGGAAATCATGCCGGAGGTGGCGCGCGCCGCGCGTCCGGACGCGATCATCGGCACTGGCCGTTCGGATTACCCGAACCAGGTCAACAACGTGCTGTGCTTCCCGTACCTGTTCCGTGGCGCGCTGGACGTGGGCGCCACTGCGATCAACGAGGAAATGAAGATCGCCTGCGTGCGTGCCATCGCCGCGCTGGCCCGTCGTGCCGCCACCGACATGGGCTCGGCCTACGGTGGCGAGACGCCGAGCTTCGGCCGTGAATACCTGATCCCGCGCCCGTTCGACCGCCGCCTGCTGGTGGAGTTGTCGGCCGCCGTGGCCCAGGCCGCGATGGACTCGGGCGTGGCCTCGCGCCCGATCGAGGACATGGGCGCCTACCGTGACAAGCTGGCCCAGTTCGTCTACCGCACCAGCCTGATGATGAAGCCGGTCTACGACCGCGCGCGCAGCGACAAGCAGCGCGTGGTGTACGCCGAAGGCGAAGAGGAAGTGGTGCTGCAGGCGGTGCAGAACGTGGTCGACGACGGCCTGGCGCACCCGATCCTGATCGGCCGCCCGGAAGTGATCGAATCGCGCATCGAGCGCCTCGGCCTGCGCCTGAAGATCGGCGAGAACGTTGAAGTCACCAACATCAACGACGACCCGCGCTTCAACGAATACTGGCAGTACTACCACGGCCTGACCGGCCGTCGTGGCGTGACCGTGGCCGCGGCGAAGAACCTGATGCGTTCGCGCCCGACCCTGATCGCGGCGGTGATGGTGGCCCGTGGCGAAGCCGATGCGATGCTGACCGGCATCGTCGGGCGCTTCCACAAGAAGCTGGGCTACGTGCGCAGCGTGCTGCCGCTGGAGCCGAAGGTCACCTCGACCTCTGCGATGACCGGCGTGATCAACCAGCAGGGCGTGTTCTTCTTCGTCGATACCCACGTGCAGGAAGACCCGACCGCCGAGCAGCTATGCGAAGCGACCCTGCAGGCGGCCTACCGCATGAAGCTGTTCGGCATCGAGCCGAAGGTGGCGCTGCTGTCGCACTCCAACTTCGGCAGCCACGATTCCAAGGACGCGCTGAAGATGCGCCAGGTGCGCGAGCTGCTGCTCAAGCGCAACCCGCGTCTGAACGTGGACGGCGAAATGCAGGGCGACACCGCATGGGATGAAGCGCTGCGCCAGAAGCTGCTGCCGGGCTCGACCCTGCAGGGTCGCGCCAACCTGTTCGTGCTGCCGAACCTGGAAGCGGCCAACATCGCCTACAACCTGGTGCGTGTGTTCACCGACGGCGTGGCGATCGGCCCGATCCTGATGGGCGTGAACAAGCCGGTGCACATCCTGACCACCAGCGCGACCTCGCGCAGGATCCTGAACATGACCGCCATTGCAGCGGTGGATGCGCAGATCCGCAAGCAGCTGGAAGCGGAAAAGAAGGCGTAAGCCTTCTTTTCAGCGACAGCTGCAGAAACGCGCCCCACGGGGCGCGTTTCTGTTTCCGCAAAGCGGAAACGGGTAGAGTCGACTGTTAGTCGACTGCTCTTGATTCGGACGCCGAAAATCCCGCGCGATCGCGCGATAGTCGACTCTACCGGTCCCGATACCGGTCCCGATACCGGTCCCGATACCGGTCCCGATACCGGTCCCGATGCCGGTCCCAACGCCGGTCCCACCGCTGCCACACGCGCTACGCAACCCGGTCATGTCCCTGCAACGCCGTTGCGGCCCAATACGCCCACGCGGCCCGGCCGTGGGAAGGGACCGGACCGGCCTTCCCACCCTGGGCCCGACCAACTTTCCACGGGTGAGGGTGTCATGCGCAATCGAGTGACGCGGCGGTACTTCCAGCAGCTGTTCGCGCTGTACGCCGGCTTCGTGCAGTCGCGCTGAGGCGTAGACGCCAGCGAGGTAGAGTCGACCGTTGGTCGACTATCGCGCGAAGCGCGGGGTTTTCGGGGGCTGTACGAAAGGCAGTCGACTAACAGTCGACTCTACCCAGTCGACTCTACCCAGTCGCCGCAATACCCAGTTGATCGCCCAGTCAGCGCCGCTTGCCGCGGCGCGCTGGTGCCGGCGGCGGTGCATCCGAACGCGGCTTGGCATACTGCGTCCACAGCGCCGGCAGTGCCTTGCCGGTGTGCTTCTGCCACAGCGCCGGCGTATAGCGGCCGTCGCGCAGGGCCTTGTCCAGCGCCAGCACCAGGCCGGGATACTCGGCCTCGGCCCATTTCAGGAACGCACCGGTCACCCGGTATCCGCTGTCGAAATTCTGCCCCTTCTCGACCTTGCCCGGCAGTACCCAGCCTGCGGCGGCATTGTCCATGCCGTAGCGGTCGCGTGCGTAGTCGGCGATGCCTTCCACCAGCCAGCCCGGCACCCGTGCATCGCCGTAACCTGGATAGCCCTGCACGATGTGCATCGCCTCATGGGTGACCAGGTCGATGTCGTTCGGGTGCTGCGCCAACCAGCCTGGGTTGATGGTGATCGTCGCTGCCTGGTCCTTGTCGCCGACGAAGGCGATGCCGGTGTAGGCCGGATCGATCACGATGCGCACCATCGCCGGCGCGGCCGGGTGAAAGTCCGCGCGTTCGCGCAGGTAGGCGAAGAAGAACGTATCGATCACCCGCTTGCGCTGCGGCGCGGCCAAGGCGCCACGGGCGTCCTGGTAGTTCAGCGTCACGCCGTCGCGGGTCAGCTGCGTATCGAACGCCTGGGTCTGGCCGAAACTTGAGAAGGACAGGGCAACAAGGGCCAGAGGCAGAAGACGGTAGCGCATGCGGCTCATTGTACGGTGCCGGCCGCCAGCAGTTCGATCTCCGCCAGTGGCAGCCGTGCCGGTGCCGCCAGGCGCAGGCGGTATTCGCTGTAGCGGCCGGGTCTGGCGATGCGGAACGGACGGGTCTGGCGGGCGGATTCGAAGTCTTCGCCGCTGCGCTGGTCGAGCACGGTCCAGCTGCCGCCGCCGTTGCGCGCCTCCAGCGTCCACTCACCGCCCTGGATGCGGCCGTCGCCGCTGGTGAGCGTGTACATCGTCGGCGTGCCGTCGCTCAGTCCGGTCAGCGCGATGGTTGCGCCGCCGCCCAGGCCCACGGTGGTACTCGCATCGTCATCGACCAGTGCGGGCAGGGCGCGGCCATCGGCCAGCGTCGCCTTCGCGCCGCTGCCGAGCAGGTCGTGCAGCAGCTGCGGGCGCTGGCCGCGCGCGGTCAACGAGCGCGGCACATCGTCCACGCCGCTGCCCCAGCGCGACGGACGGGGTCCCATCACGAAGTCGAGGGTCGCGCCCTTGGCGATCAGGTCGTGTGGCACCCAGGTCTTCGTCCACGGCTTGCCGTTGATCTTCAGCGACTGCACGTAGACGTTCTCGCGCGAGTTGTTGGCCGCGTTCACGGTCAGCACCGCGCCACCCTGCAGCTCCACGCGTGCATGTTCGAAGGCCGGCGAGCCGATCACGTACTCCGGGGCGCCCATGCGCAGCGGGTACAGGCCCAGCGAGGCCAGCACGTACCATGCCGAGGTTTCGCCGTTGTCCTCATCGCCCGGATAGCCCTGGCCGATCTCGCTGCCGACGTAAAGCCGCGACAGGATCTCGCGCACGTGCTGCTGGGTCTTCCACGGCTGTCCGGCATACAGGTACATCCACGGGATGTGGTGCGCCGGCTGGTTGCTGTGCGCGTACATGCCCATGCGTACGTCGCGCGCTTCGGTCATCTCGTGGATGGTGCCGCCGTAGGAGCCGGCCAGTGCCGGGTCTGCGGTTTCCGGCGTGGCGAAGAAGGTATCCAGCTTCGCCGCCAGCTTGTCGCGGCCACCGTACAGCGCGGCCAGGCCTTCGCCGTCATGGGCGGCAGTGAAGGCGAAGGTCCAGCCGTTGGATTCGGTGTAATCGTGGCCCCACACGCGCGGGTCGTAGTCCTTGGCGTCCACGCGCCAGCGGCCATCCGCCTTGCGGCCCTGGAAGAAGCCGGCGGCAGGGTCGAACATCGTCGCGTAGCTGGCAGCGCGGTGGCGGAAGTAGTCGGCTTCGGTGCTGTAGCGCTCGCGTGCGGCGGGTGCGGTCGCGCGCTTGGCCAGCGCATCGGCCATGTTGGCGATGCCGAAGTCATTGAGTGCGCCTTCCATCGTCCACGACATGCCCTCATGCACGTCGGCGCTGGCGTAGCCCCGGAAGGTCGAACGGTCCATGCCCTTGCGGCCGACATGGCGGTCGGGTGGTACCACGGTCGCGTTCTTCAGCGCGGCGGCGTAGGCCTCGCCCGGATCGAAGCCGCCGACGCCCTTCAGCCACGCATCGGCGAAGGCCACGTCCGAGCTGGTGCCGACCATCAGGTCCGCGTAGCCCGGCGACGACCAGCGTGCGATCCAGCCGCCAGCGCGGTACTGCTCGATGAAACCCTGCACCATCTGCCCGGCATCGTCGGGCGTGAACAGCGCGTAGGCCGGCCAGGTGGTGCGGAAGGTGTCCCAGAAGCCGTTGTTGACGAACACCTTGCCATCGCGCACGGCGGCAAAGGTGCGGGTCGCGCTGCCCTCGGTGTTGTCATCGCTGGCGCTGGCCTGGTTGGCGTAGCGCCACTCCGGTGCGGCGGCGCTGCCCACGTTTTCATGGCCGGAATTCGGGTACAGGAACAGCCGGTACAGGCTGGAATACAGCGTGGTCTTCTGGTCGTCGCTGGCATCGCCGATGTCGAAGCGGGCCAGGCGTGCGTCCCATGCATCCTGCGCACGGCCGGCCACGCTCTCCAGCGTATCGGTGGCGGCGATTTCCAGCGCCAGGTTGTGTCGTGCCTGCTCCACCGAGATCAGCGAAGTGGCGATGCGCATGGTCACCCGTCGTTCGCTGCCGGCATCGAACTTGATGTAGCCGGTCGGTCGGCCGGTGTCGAGGCGCCCACTGCTGCGCCACGGCTTGTCGAAGCGGGCCACCACGTACATGCGGCTGGCGCCGTTGGACAGGCCGCTGCGCGTGTCGGTGTAGCCGGACAGCGTCTGCGTGGCGGCGTCCAGAGTCAGGCCACCGCGTGCATCGACATTGTCGAACAGCAGGTTGGCGTCGCCGTCCTCCGGGAAGTCAAAGCGGAACAGCGCGGCATGGTCGGTCGGCGCGATCGATGCCGCGACGCCGTTGTCGAAGCGCACGTCGTAGCGGTAAGGGCGGGCGCTTTCATGGCTGCGGTCGAACGACAGGGCACGCTTGCGGCGGTCAGCCTCCGGCACGCCACGACTGGCCGATGGCATCACCTGGAAGGTCTGGCGGTCGCCCATCCACGGGCTGGGTTGGTGGCTCAGCGCAAGCGCCTGCAGCTGAGGACGGTTCTGCGCGTCGTTCTGCTCGTTCCAGCGGTACAGCCAGTTCAGCGCACCGGCATCGGTGACCGGGGTCCAGAAGTTGAACCCGTGCGGCACCGCCGTGGCCGGGAAATTGTTGCCACGCGAGAAGGTGCCGTTGGCCTGGGTACCGCGGGTGGTCAGTACCCAGTCGGAGACGCGCGCTGGCTGCTGCCGTGGCACGGTGTCCAGGCGAACGTCATCAATCCAGCCGGAGACCGGTGCGCCGTCGGCACTGGCCACCTCCAGTTCGATCGCCACCACGCGGCGGCCCTTCAGCGCGGGCACATCGCCCAGCCGCACCGCCTTGCGCGCCCATTGCTGCGGGTACAGCGTCTTCGAGTCGCCCTGCGCGCGTGCGCCGATCGCTACGCCGTGCTGGTCGCGTGCAGTGCCGGCCGAAACCCGACTGCCATCGTCCAGCAGCAGGTCCAGTGACACATAGGTCGAAGCCACGGTGTCCTTGCCGACGATCTCCGGCAGCACCAACCACGACAGGGTGGTATCGGCCTCGATGGTCACGTCCGCCTTGAACAGTTCGCGCCGCGCATTGCCACCTTCGCTGCTGTAGCGCAGTGCGTGCAGGCCGCTGTAGCCGGCATTGCGCTTGGCGGCGTAGGGCGCAGCGGGGCCGTTGCCGATCGTGACCTGCAATGCGCCTGCGGCCGGTTCCGGAGCCGGCTGGCCCGGCTCGAACGAGCTCTGCAGTCCCTGTGCCAGCACCGGCATCGCGGTAGTCGCACAGGCCAGGGCCAGGGCGAGCGGAAGCAGGGCGCGGCGTGGATCGGACAGGGTCATGCAAGGGTCTCCCGGAAGGGCTGGCGGCGGGCAGAACCCGCATCGGCGGACACCACGGACAGCATCGCTCCGCCCGCCGCGATGGCAGTGGAAGAGGCGATGCCGGTCCGGTGGGGGCGGGCCATGCGATCGGGTCGGATTGGGGTGGGCCGGTTCACGACCTGGCCCGATCCTGCAACAGCCGTGGCAACCTGACAAGTGCCATTTAGTTCGATCCAAATGCGGTAAATATCGTTGTCGGTGGTTTCCCGGGGTGAATCTGCAGGATCGGTCGGGAATTCCCACCGGCACCTCATCCCGAAGTGGCATGCAAGGTCGCAGGGAATCGGCCCGGTACGCCCAAACACCCGTTGCGGCGCAATGTCGGGGCGGCCTGGATGCTAGAATCACAGGCCTCGCAACCCGTTCATCGACATCCGCCATGAGCCATACCGCCACTGCGCCCGCCAACGCCGAGAAGCGCTACACCGTGCACCGCAGCGATCTGCCGCTGAGCTGCCCGACCCCGGAAATGGCGCTGTGGAACTCGCATCCGCGCGTGTACCTGCCGATCGAAGACGAGCCCAATGGCGAAGCGCAGTGCCCGTACTGCGGTTCCGTGTTCGTGCTGGCCGACTAAGCGGCCGCCCCTTCGATGCGCCGATTGACCGTGGTGCAGTTGCTGCCGGCGCTGCACTCCGGCGGCGTCGAGCGCTCGACCCTGGAAATCGCTGCGGCCCTGGTCGCCGCCGGCCATCGCGCGCTGGTGGTTTCCGCCGGTGGCCGCCTGGTGCAGCCGCTGCTCGACAGCGGTGCCGAGCACCTCAGCCTGGACATCGGCCGCAAGTCGCTGCTGACCCTGCGCCACTTGCCGACCCTGCGCCGCTTGTTTGCCGAGGTTGGTGCGGACATCGTGCATGCCCGCTCGCGGCTGCCGGCCTGGCTGGGCCTGTACGCAATCCGTGCCCTGCCTGCCGCGCAACGCCCGCACTGGGTGACCACCGTGCATGGGCTGAATTCGCCCAGCCGCTACAGCGCGGTGATGACCAGCGGCGAACGCGTGATCTGCGTGTCCAACACCGTGCGCGATTACGTGCAGCGGCACTACCCGACCGTGCCCGAACAGGCATTGCAGGTGATTCCGCGTGGCGTCGATGTGGCCCAGTTCCCGCGCGTGGCGCGTGCCGATCGCCGTCCGCGGATGGCGCTTGCGGCAGAGTACCCATGGCTGGCGCAGGTTGAAGGCCCCTTGCTGCTGTTGCCGGGGCGTGGCACCCGCCTGAAGGGCCACGCACACGCATTGCAGCTGCTGGCGGATGTGCGCGCCGCCGGCGTGCCGGCACAGTTGTGGATGCTGGGCACCGATGAACCCGGCCGTGAAGCCTACGTGGCCGACCTGCGCCGGCAGGCGGCCGCGCTCGGCGTGGCCGAGGCCGTGCACATCAGCACGCCGACCGCACGCATCGCCCAGGCCTACACGGCCAGCGACCTGGTACTGCAGCTGTCGGACAAGCCCGAAGCGTTCGGCCGCACCGTGGTCGAGGCGCTGTCGGTGGGCCGGCCGGTGCTGGGTTGGGACCATGGTGGCGTCGGTGAGCTGCTTCGGCAGCTGCAACCCGCAGGTGCCGTGCCGCTCGGCGATGCGCGGGCATTGGGTGAACGTGCGCTGGCCCTGCTGGCCCAGCCCCCGTCCTTGCCGACCCGCATCCCGTTTACCCTGCAGGCCATGCAGCGCGATACCCTCCGCCTCTATGCCGACCTCGCCGGCTGACCCCGCCGTCATCGTGCGCGACGACCGCGCCGGGCGCTGGACGCCCTGGTGGGTGCTGGCGTACGTGGCGATGTGGCCGTTGCCAGGCATCGCCGAAACCGTGTTGGGCCTCGGCGCGCTGTACGCGGCGGTGCGCATGGTGACGCGCCGCCTGCAGCGCCGCCCGCATCTGTTGAGCACGGCGGCCTGGGCACTGACTTCGATCCTGTTCCTTGGTTACTGGCTGCCGCAGGCATTCTCCGCATTCGATGCGATCGATCCGGCGGCCTCGTGGACCAAGGCTGCTGCGGGCCTGCGCTATCTGCCCTTCATGTGGCTGGTGGCGATCGCGGTGGCTACGCCGGAGCGGCGGCGGCTGACCTTCGCGGGGCTGGCACTGATCACCGGCGCATGGACGCTGGATGCACTGGTGCAGGCGGTGGCCGGCACCAGCCCATGGTTCTGGTCGCTGGAACACCTGAAGCTGGCGGTCAGTGGCCACGCACTGTGCCCGGCCGACGAGGCCGCACTGGCAGATCGCCTCAGTGGCGCACTGGGACCGTGCAACCTGAAGTTCGGCCAGGTGCTGGCCAGCCTGTCGCCGTTCCTGCTGCTGCCCGCCGCGCGGCGCTTTGGCAATACGGGCTGGCTGCTGGCTGCGGCAGCGCTGGGCAGCGTGCTGCTGTTGGCCGGTTCGCGCGCCTCGTGGATCACCTTCGCGCTGGTGCTGGCCTACAGCGGCGTGCGCCAGTTCGGCTGGAAACGGCTGGCGGCGCTGGCGCTGGTGGCGGTGCTCGGCGCCGGTGCGCTGACCGCCAGCGTGCCGCAGCTGCGCGAGCGCTTCGCGCGAACGGCCATGGCCCTGGATGGGGGTGAGCGTGGTGTCGACGAGGCCCTGTCAGGGCGCGCGCGGATCTGGGAAGCCGCCGCCTGCATGATTGAAGAGCACCCGATCAATGGCGTGGGTGCACGTGGTTTCCGCGATGCCTATCCCGCTTGCGTGGCGGAGGACGGGCCGGCCGTGTGGGGCAATGCCCCGGCGCTTCATGCCCATCAGATCGTGCTGGAAATCCTCGCAGAGACTGGAGTGATTGGTCTGTTGCTGTGGCTGGCGGCCGTGGCCCAGGCCTGGCGCGCATGGCGCTACGCGCCGGCAATGGCCCGCGAACGCGCGCGTCCGGCGATGCTGGCGCTGGCGGTGACCGTGTTCCCGCTGAACACCCATCTGGCGTTCTATTCGGCCTTCTGGGGTGGCCTGACCGTATTGCTGGCCGCGCTGTTCGCCGGCAGCCTGCTGGCGCGCGACGCGGACGACACGCCGACGGCGGTGTGATCGTCCATCCAGCATGGCGTGGCTCTACTGCGCGTACCGAACGGAGATTGCTGTGGTGGATCCACGCCATGCGTGGATGGAGCTTTCCCGACGCAAACACAGGTAACCCACCCCCACCGGTGTTTCCATGCGTATCGTACGCTCGAGGCATGGCCAGCCCAAGACTCCGCTACGGTCGATATTCCCGATCCGGCAACGTGTACTCATTGACCACGGCAACCCTTGGCCGTGAACCGTTGTTCGCCGATGCGGCGAACATGGCGATCCTGATCGACACCCTGCGCTTCGTCGAGCGTAGGGGCTTCCGCCACAATCTCGCCTGGGTGGTGATGCCCGACCATCTGCACTGGCTGATGGAACTGCGCAGTGGCAGCGCGCCTATCACGACCATGCAGTGCGGACCGACGAATCACTTCACGAGAAGGCGATGTACATCCTGGCCAATCCGGTCCGTGCGGGCTTGGCGTGCGTGGTGGGGGAGTACCCGTACGCCTGGTGCCGCTGGCCGTTGTGAATCCCGGCACGGAATCGAAGAGCATCCACGCATGGCGTGGATCTACTTGTAGAAATCGCTCCGCCCGCCTGGCTGGCGCTTGAAGCGGCGGTGGATCCACAGGTACTGGTCGGGCGCCTCGCGCACCATCTCTTCGATGGCCTGGTTGACCCGCGTGGTATCGGCTTCCACGTCGTCGCTGGGGAAATTCTCCAGTGGCGCGCCGATCTTCAGGAAGTACTTCCCGCCTTCGCGGCGATGGAAATACGGGATCACCGCACAGCCGGTCATCCGCGCCAGCTGGTGGGTGGCGGTGATGGTCGAAGCGGTGTGGCCGAAGAACGGCACGAACACGGTGTCCTTGCCGCGCATGTCCTGGTCGGGCGCGTACCAGAGGAAGCCGCCCTTCTTCAGGTGGCGCACGGTGGCGCGGATGTCCTCATTGGCGAACATTGCCTTGGCGTAGCGCAGGCGGCCGAACTTCACCGCCCACTCGTACACCGGGTTCTTGTGCTTGCGGTACATGCCTGAAAGATCAACGTAGTCGCACAGCAGTCGCCCGCACATTTCCAGGGTCATGAAATGGCCGGACACCAGCAGCACGCCACGACCTTCCGCCTGCATCTGCCGCAGATGTTCCAGTCCTTCGATCTGCACCTGCGGGCGGATGCTGTCGATGCTGCCCCACCAGGCGCGGATGCACTCGAACACGCCCACACCCAGGGCATCGAAGCTGTCGCGCACCAGGCGCTGGCGCCAGGCCTCGTCCTTCTCGGGGAAGCACAGCTGCAGGTTGACCTCGGCGGCGCGGCGACGGCTGCCCAGCAGGCGCCAGGTGATCCAGCCGACGCCCCGGCCCAGCGCACGCTGCAGCATCCACGGCAGGCGGGCGATGGCGAAGGCGCCCAGCATGGCGGCGAACATCGGCCAGTTGCGGGGATCGCGCAGCGACGGGCGGACGGCGGTGGTGGCATCGGACATTGGCCCATTCTACCAAGGCGGCCGCGTGTCTTTCCCGGGGGGCTCCCGTATCCTTGCCGCATGCGTAAAGACCCTGTCGAATGGATCCTGCGCGGCCTGTATTCGGTCGTGCTCTACATCCTGCTGCCGATCACCGTGTACCACCTGGTCTGGCGCGGCTTCCGGGTCCGTGAATACTTCCGGCGCTGGGATGAGCGCTATGCCTCCTATCCCCAGCCCACCGGCCAACCGCGGGTCTGGCTGCACGCGGTCTCGGTGGGCGAAGTCAATGCCGCTGCGCCGCTGGTGAACGCGCTGCGCAAGGAGCGCCCGGACATCCGCTGGGTCATCACCACCATCACCCCGACCGGCTCCGAGCGCGTGCGTGCGCTGTGGGGCGACGCCCTGGACCACGTCTACCTGCCGTATGACGTGCCCGGCAGCGTCAACCGCTTCCTCGGCCACTTCCAGCCCAGCCTGGCGCTGATCCTGGAAACCGAACTGTGGCCGAACATGCTGTTCGGCTGCCGTGACCGTGGCATTCCGGTCTACATCCTCAACGCGCGCCTCTCGGCACGTTCGCTGCGGGGCTACCGGCTGCTGGCGGCGTTGATCCGCCGCGCGCTCCGCACGGTCACCTGCGTGGCCGCGCAGTCGCAGGACGATGCCGAGCGTTTCGTGCAGCTGGGTGCCGCGCCGGAGCAGGTGCAGGCGCTGGGCAACCTGAAGTTCGACATCACTACGCCGGACGTGCAGGGCTTCGTCGAGCAGTTCCATGCCCGCGTGCCGGCCCGGCGGCCGGTGTGGATCGCCGCCAGTACCCATGATGGTGAAGAACAGGCGGTGATCGATCTGCATCGGCGCCTGCGCCGGCAGCACCCCGACCTGTTGCTGCTGTGGGCGCCCCGGCATCCCGAGCGCTTCCCGAAGGTGGAGGCGCTGGCGCGGGAGCAGGGCTGGAACGTGGCAACCCGGCGCGCGAAGCAGTGGCCGGAGGTTGGAACCGATGTGTTCGTCATCGATACCCTGGGCGAGCTGATGCCGTTCTATGCCTGCGCGCAGGTGGCGTTTGTCGGTGGAAGCCTGCAGCCGATCGGTGGCCACAACCTGCTGGAGCCGGCGGCGATGGGCACCGCTGCGGTGACGGGCCCGCACCTGCACAACTTCTCGGAAATTTCCCGCCGCATGCGCGAGGCGGGCGCGCTGTTGATCGGCGAAGACGTGCAGGCGGTCGGCGAACTGCTGCAGCACCTGCTCGAAGATCCGCAGGCACGCGAGGACATGGCGCGGGCAGGCTGCACGCTGATCAGCAACGGACGCGGTGCCCTGCAGCGTACGCTGGCGCTGGTCGGACCGCATCTGCCGCCACCTTGCCGCTGAGTCCGAAGGGCCGGCGCACGCGACGTGACTGTCGTGAAAGACCGCGTCAATTCTGCTTAGCGACCTGGAATCTGTCGTAGCGGGACCGTGAGCTTCCTTGCCAACGTGCCTGCCGTCACATCGTGATGCGCATGGCGCGTATTCCGATACCGCCTCCCGGCACAGGCTGTCAGTCTGCTGTCGACCGCGCTTGGGCGGATATCAAGGGAACTTGCGATGGACAGCGACAGCAGCCCCGGCATCGATGAGCCCGGGTACGGCGATCGCCTTGTGGTGGTGGCACTGACCTTGCTGCTGGGAGGCGGCGTGGTCGCGCTGGTCGGCCAGCACACCGCAGCCCAGGCAGGCCCGGCCATCGTCCTGAGCCTGCTGCTGGCCGCGCTGGGCACAGGGCCGCTGCTGTACTGCCTGCACGTTCTGAACCAGCAAAGGCCCGCTGCCGATGGCCTGCATGGCGTGGTGCGGGACTGCTGGGGAGGCGTGCCGGCCGTTCTGCTCGGTGGCGCGCTGCTGCTGGAACTGGTGGTGACTGCCGCTGGCGTTGCGCAGTCCGTCGCCAACCATCTGCATGTACTGCTGGCTGGTTGTGGAATCGAGGCCAGCAACGGGATGCCGGGTCAACTGATGGCTGCTGCCAGCCTGCTGTTGCTTGCAGTGGTCGGATTGCTGCGGCCACACCGTGTGGTGCTGGTTGCCTGCGTGCTGCTGACGGTGAAGGTCGGCGCCGGCCTGCTGTTGCTGGTGCTGGCAGCCCGCCATGTGCACTACGCGTACTGGATTCCATGGCTGCCGCCAGCAACGGCACCCTATCGCTTCGGGATCGGCGGTGTACTGGCGGCGAGCGTGCCGCTGTACGGTGTGTTCGCCACCGTTGGCCTGGCGCTGGGATTTCCTGGCATCGGCAGGCAGGCGAGGGCACGGCCGCCGCTGCTGCCGGCGTGCGTGCTGCTGGCCATGGTGCTGCTGATCGTACTGGCCGCGTTGCAGGCGGGCCTGGTCGAATTTCCGGCTCTGGCCAGCACGCGGCCTTTGTCGGTCGCCCTGCAGCATCACCCGCAGTTGTACTGGGTGATGCCCTTGCTGCCGCTGGCGGGAGTGGCAGGGTTGGTGGCGCTCATCCTGGTACTGCTGATGTTGGCTGCGCGGGTGGCGATGCAGCTGTGGCCGACGGCAGGTGACCGATCCCTGGAGTTCCGGGAGAGACTGGTGCCGGTTGCCGTCGTCCTGTCGGCGGCATTGCTGGCGTTGTGGGCGCCCATGGGCAGCCTGCCGGTACTGCCTGGTCCGGCAACCCTGTTGGTGATGGGGGCCGTGTGCGTGGCCGTGCTGCGCGGACGGGCACCGCGATCACGCGCCCTGCCGGTGCTGGCTCCCGTCGCCATCGCACTGTGTCTGCTGGCCGCAGTCGAACGGATGCGGGTCTGGCCCGGCTGACGGTCGGTGGGTGCATGCTTCCGTCCGCGCGACCAACAAAAAAGCCACCCTCGCGGGTGGCTTCTTCGTGACCGGCAGGCTGACGACTTAGTGCGTGGTGGTTGCCGGGTTGCCCGCGTCCTGGGTCAGCAGGCGGTTGACGTCCTGCAGCTCGGCCACGTCCAGCGCACCCAGCGACTGGCTCAGCAGCAGGCGGTTCTGCAGGAAGGTGTAACGGGCCTGGGCGTAGTCCAGCTGCGCCGAGAACAGGATGCGCTGGTTCTGGATCACGTCCAGCACGGTACGGGTACCGACTTCCAGGCCGACCTGCGAGGCGTCATAGGCGCTCTGTGCCGAGACCACCGCCAGGCGGCGGGCTTCCACTTCGCTGATGCCCTGTACCAGGGTCTGGTAGGCATTGCGGGTGTTGCGGTCCAGGGCACGCTTCTGCTGCTCGTAGCCGTCCTGGGCAATGTCACGCTGGGCCAGCGCCTGGCGCACGCCGGACTGGGTAGCGCCGCCGGCGAAGATCGGCACGTTCAGGGTCAGGCCGATGCTGTTGGTGCGGGCGTCGGGGGACAGCGAGCCGGAGCCGGTGCTGTCGCCCCAGGTCGCGGTCTTGCCCCAGCTGCCGCCCAGCGACAGGGTCGGGTAGTGGCCACCACGCGCGGCCTGCACGCCGGCTTCGGCGGCGCTCACCTTCAGTTCCTGCGCCTTCAGCGCCGGATTCTGGGTGGTGGCCTGGTGCACCAGCTCATCGATGTTGCCACGGTTGGCCGGCACTTCCGGACGGAAGTCGGCCGGCAGCCCACGCAGGTTGGTCACCGGCTGGCCGGTCAGTTCGGTCAGGGCCTGGTAGTTATCGGCCAGGGTGTTCTGCGCAACGATGGTGTTGGCACGCGCCTGGTCGTACTGGGCGCGTGCTTCGTGCACGTCGGTGATCGGCGCCAGGCCCACTTCCAGGCGCTTGTCGGCGAAGTCGAACTGCTTCTTCGCAGCCGCTTCATTGGTCTGTGCGGCGTTCAGCGATTCGATCGCCACCAGCACGTTGAAGTAGGCCGCCGAGGTGCGCACGATCAGGCTGTCGTTGGCAGATTCGAGGGTGAAGTCCGCCGCCTTGCTCAGCTCACGCTGCGAACGCAGGTTGTTGATCTGGGTCCAGTTGAACAGCGTCTGGCTGCCATCGATCGTGTAATTGCGGCGCTTGTTGGTGAACGAGCCGGAGTTGATGTCGGCGTTCGGCTCGCTGCGCGTGCGGTTCAGCGTGGCCTGGCCGTTGATCTGCGGCAGCAGGGCGGCGCGCGCCTGCACGGCGCCTTCCTTGTCGACCAGCCGGGTCGATTCGGCGGCGGACAGCTGCGGATCGCCGTTGCGCGCCATTTCGTAGACCTGCAGCAGGTCGGCGGCATGGGCAGACAACGGCAGCAGGGCAGTGGCCAGCGCAACAGCGAGGGATCGGCGGATCATTGCGGCTTCCTTGGACTCAGAGGTGGAACTGGGGTGCCGGGGCGGCACCGCGCAGGTAATCGATATCGGTCTCGAACAGGGACTCGGTGCTGCCGTCGGCCTTGACCAGCAGGGCCTCCATCGCCGGCGAGCGGCCGTGGATCACGAACAGGCGACCACCCGGACGCAGCCACGAGGCGAACTGTGACGGCACCACGTCGACCGCACCAGTGACACAGATCACGTCAAAGCGGCGTTCGGTCTGCCAGGACAGGGCGTCAGCCACTTCCACGCGGACGTTGGTGCCCAGGCCGGAGGCGTCCAGGCGGGCACGCGCGGCGGTGGCCAGCTCCGGGTCGATCTCCAGGCTCAGCACGTCGCGCGCGAGCGCGCCGATGCAGGCGGACAGGAAGCCGCTGCCGGTGCCGATTTCCAGCACTTCGTCACCCGGCTGCAGATCCAGTGCCTGCAGGGTACGGCCCTCGATGACCGGCTTCATCATCTTCTGGCCGTGGCCGATCGGCAGTTCGACATCGGCGTAGGCCAGCGCGCGGTGTGCATCGGCGACAAAAGCCTCGCGCGGCAGGCGGGCCAGGACGTCGAGCACCTTGATGTCCAGCACGTCCCAGGGACGGATCTGCTGTTCCACCATCAGTTCGCGGGCGTGGGCGTAATCAATCGTCATGAGGTTCAAATCCAGCGCAGTGGGCCGGCCATTTTACCGGTGCCGGAGGCCGGCGGCGCGCCCAGAGCATCAGCTGCCGGGTGGCCGGGGTCGCAGTGCCGGAAGTCATCGCGACCTCCGGTTCGTTCAGTTTTGGTTATTCAGCCGTCCCGGCCCCTCGCGGCGCATAGGCGCGCAGGAAGAAGTCGATGCTGGCGGTCACGTGGGCAAGAGGGTCGCACTCCACCGGTGACAGTGGCATGCCGCACATCATATGCATGTGCACTTCGCCCTTGACCAGGGTCAGGAACTGCTCGCCAGCCAGCGAATAGTCGGTGATTTCCAGCTCGCCGCGCTCGGCGCGCGCCCGCAGGAAGTCAGCCAGGGCCTCGCAGGTACGTTCCGGTCCTGCCTTCCAGAACAGCTCGCGCAGGCGTTCGTCGGTCTCCGGCGCCATCATCATGCGCTGGATAGAGATCGCCGCATCGGAAGTGATCAGTTCGAAGAAGGCCAGGCCGATGCCGATCAGCTGGTCGCGCAGCGGGCCGTCCGCGTCGGCCACGAACAGGGCATCGGGCAGCATTTCAATGCACTTTGACTGCACGGCCTCGGAGAACAGGGTCTCCTTGTCGCCGAAGTGGCTGTACACGGTCAGCTTCGAGACGCCGGCCTGGGCGGCAATGGCGTCCATGCTCACGCCGGTATACCCCTGTTCGATGAACAGTACCTTGGCTGCTTCAAGGATCGCCGCGCGCTTGCCCAGATCCTTGGGGCGCCCGGGTCCGGCGGCCTTGGCAGCGGGCTTGGCCGACGGCTTGCGGGAAGTGGAAGAACTCATCGCAACAATACTAGACCAAGCGGTTCGATATTTATACTATACCGGCCGGTTTATTAAATTGGGCCGGCAGTCGCGGCTCCCCCTTGTTGCAACCCTGCGTTTTCAGGACGTTGACCGATGAAGATCGTGCGCTGGATGGGCGGTATGGTGTGGGTGGCTGCGCTGGCAGCCTGTTCGGGACAGGAACAGGCGCCGCAGGCGGCCGTGCCGGTACTGGTGGTTCACCCCGGCGAACAGGCCGGACAGGCGCCGGCGGCATTCCCGGGCACGGTGCGTGCCCGTCAGGAAAGCCCGCTGTCGTTCCGCGTCGGTGGCAACCTGGTCAAGCGCCACGTCGATGCCGGCCAGCGGGTGAAGAAGGGCGACGTGCTGGCCGAACTGGACGTGGCTGACTTCGCGCTGCAGGCCCGTGCCTCACAGGCGCAGCTGGCTGCTGCCGAGGCCGACCTGGTGCGTGCCCGCGATGACCTGAAGCGCTACCAGGTGCTGGCCGACCAGCAACTGGTCAGCCGCTCGCAGCTGGACCAGCAGTCCGCGGCGTTCAAGGCCGCGCAGGGCCAGGCCAATGCGGCCCGCGCCAACCTCGATGTGCTGCGCAACCAGGCTGACTACGCGCAGCTGCGCGCGCCGGCCGATGGCGTGATCGCCAGCCGCGAGGCCGAAGCCGGGCAGGTGGTGTCCGCCGGCCAGACCATCTTCAACCTGGCCGCCGATGGCGGCCGCGAAGTGCTGATCGACCTGCCCGAGGCGACCATCCGCGACTACGCGGTCGGCCAGCCGGTCGAGGTGGAACTGTGGAACCGCCCGGGCCAGCGCCTGCCCGGTACGATCCGCGAGATCGCCGCCGCCGCCGATCCGCAGGCACGCACCTATGCCACCCGCGTCAGCCTGGCCGCCGATGCGCTGGCCGATGTCGAACTGGGCCAGAGCGCACGCGTCTACAGCAGCGCCGGTCGCCACGGCACCCTGCAGCTGCCGCTGGGCGCGCTGCAGCGCGGTGCCAACGGTGCCGCCAGCGTGTGGGTGGTCGATCCGGCCAACAGCACGCTGAAGGCCGCCCCGGTCACCACCGGTGCGTTTGGCAGCGAGACCGTGCCGGTGCTGTCCGGCGTGAACGCGGGTGACTGGGTGGTTGCCGCCGGTGGCCACCTGCTGCGGGCGGGCCAGCCGGTGATCGCCGTGGACCGGCAGAACCGCCCGGTGCTGAAGCCGGCCGCGCCGGCCGCTGCCGCCAAGGCCAAGGAGTAAGCCGGTGCGCCGCTTCAATCTTTCCGAGTGGGCGCTGGCCAACCGCCCGCTGGTGCTGTTCGCGATGCTGGCCTTCGCGCTGATCGGCGCGTGGTCGTACAAGCACCTGGGCCAGTCCGAGGATCCACCATTCACCTTCAAGGCGATGGTGGTGCGCACGCTGTGGCCGGGCGCCACCGCCGAACAGGTCTCGCGGCAGGTGACCGAGCCGATCGAGAAGGCGCTGATGAACACCGGCGAGTACGAGTTCATCCGCTCCTATTCGCGCCCCGGCGAATCGCAGGTCATCTTCATGGCCCGCGACAGCCTGCGTTCCAGGCAGATCCCGGACCTGTGGTACCAGGTGCGCAAGCGCGTGGGCGACATCCGTGCGACGCTGCCGCGCGAGATCGTCGGTCCGTTCTTCAACGATGAGTTCGGCGACACCTACGGCAACATCTATGCGTTGACCGGCAAGGGCTTCGACTACGCGGTGATGCGCGACTACGCCGACCGCATCCAGCTGGAACTGCAGCGCGTGCCCGATGTCGGCAAGATCGACCTGGTCGGCCTGCAGGACGAGAAGGTGTGGATCGAGCTGTCCAACACCCGCCTGGCCACGCTGGGTGTGTCGATGCAGCAGGTACAGCAGGCGCTGGCCGACCAGAATGCGGTCACCGGCACCAGCTTCTTCGAGACCGCCACCGACCGCGTGCAGCTGCGCGTGACCGGCCAGTTCAACGACATCGAAGCGATCCGCCAGTTCCCGATCCGCGCCGGTGACCGCACCGTGCACCTGGGCGACATCGCCGAGGTCAAGCGTGGCTTCGCCGATCCGGCGTCGCCGAAGATGCGCTTCATGGGTGAAGAGGCCATCGGCCTGGCAGTGGCGATGAAGGATGGCGGTGACATCCTCAAGCTCGGCGCCAATCTCGATGCCGAGTTCGAGCGCCTGCAGAAGACCCTGCCGGCGGGCATGCAGCTGCGCAAGGTGTCCGACCAGCCGCAGTCGGTGGAAGAGTCGGTCGGCGAGTTCGTGCAGGTGCTGACCGAAGCGGTGGTGATCGTGCTGCTGGTCAGTTTCTTCTCGCTGGGCCTACGCACCGGCCTGGTGGTGGGCGTGACCATTCCACTGGTGCTGGCGATGACCTTCTTCGTCATGCACTACTTCGACATCGGCCTGCACAAGATTTCGCTGGGTGCACTGGTGCTGGCGCTGGGCCTGCTGGTGGACGATGCGATCATCGCGGTGGAGATGATGGCCACCAAGATGGAGCAGGGTTACGACCGCCTGCGCGCGGCCAGTTTCGCCTGGGAATCCACCGCGTTCCCGATGCTGACCGGCACGCTGATCACGGCGGCCGGCTTCCTGCCCATCGCTACGGCGGCCTCGAGCACCGGTGAGTACACGCGTTCGCTGTTCCAGGTGGTGACCATCGCGCTGGTGGTGTCGTGGATCGCGGCGGTGCTGTTCATCCCGTACCTGGGCGACAAGATGCTGCCGGACCTGTTCAATCCGCAGCCGCCGAAGCCGGGCAGCGTGTCCGCGCGCTGGCACGCCAAGCGCCAGCAGTGGGCCGATCGTTATCCGGCGCTGGCCAAGCTGATCGCGCCGCCGCAGCACGGGCACGACCACGATCCGTACCAGCGCCCGTTCTACCGCAGCTTCCGTCGCTTCCTCGATGGCTGCCTGCGCCACCGCTGGTGGGTGATTGCCGCGACCATTGCCCTGTTCGTGTTCTCGCTGATGATGTTCCGCTTCGTGCCGCAGCAGTTCTTCCCGGATTCGACCCGGCCGGAACTGATGGTGGACATCGAGCTGGCCGAGGGCGCATCGCTGCGCTCGACCCAGGCCCAGGCCGAGAAGCTGGAGAAGCTGCTGTCCAGCCGCGAGGGCATCGCCAACTACGTGTCCTACGTGGGCACCGGTTCGCCGCGCTTCTACCTGCCGCTGGACCAGCAGCTGCCGGCCACCAACTTCGCCCAGTTCGTGGTACTGGCCAAGGACATCAAGGCGCGCGAAAGCACCCGTGACTGGCTGCTGCACGAGGTGATTCCGAAGTTCCCGGACGTGCAGATGCGCGTGACCCGCCTGGAGAACGGCCCGCCGGTCGGCTATCCGGTGCAGATGCGCATTTCCGGCGAGCACATCGAGAAGGTGCAGGCGATCGCGCGCCAGGTCGAGGCCAAGGTGCGCGAGAACCCGCACGTGATGAACGTCAACCTGGACTGGAGCGAGCCGAGCAAGGTGGTGCGGCTGGTGATCGACCAGGAGCGTGCGCGGGCGCTGGGCGTGAGCAGTGCCCAGGTCAGCCAGTTCCTGTCCAGTTCGCTGGCCGGGCAGTCGGTGAGCGTGTACCGCGAAGGCAACCGCCAGATCGAGATGCTGCTGCGTGGCCCGGCCGATGAGCGCAACCAGCTGGAGCTGCTGTCCAGCCTGTCGATGCCGACCGCCAACGGCGGCAGCATCACGCTGTCGCAGGTGGCGACGATGGAGTACGGCTTCGAGGACGGCATCATCTGGCACCGCAACCGCCTGCCGACGGTGACCGTGCGTGCCGACATCAGCGATGGCATGCAGCCCCTGGACGTGGTGCATCAGATCCTGCCGACGCTGGATGGCATCCGTGCCGAGCTGCCGAACGGTTACCTGCTGGAAACCGGCGGTACCGTGGAGGATTCGGCACGTGGCCAGAACTCGATCAAGGCCGGCATGCCGCTGTTCCTGGTGGTGGTGGCCACGCTGCTGATGCTGCAGCTGCGCAGCTTCTCGCGTGCGGCGATGGTGCTGGTGACCGCGCCGCTGGGCATCATCGGCGCGACGTTGTTCCTGCTGCTGTTCCGCGCGCCGTTCGGCTTCGTGGCACTGCTGGGCACGATCGCGCTGGCCGGCATGATCATGCGCAACTCGGTGATCCTGATCGACCAGATCCAGCAGGACATCGATGCCGGGCATGACCGCTGGCATTCGATCATCGATGCGACGGTGCGCCGCTTCCGCCCGATCGTACTGACCGCGCTGGCGGCCGTGCTGGCGATGATTCCGCTGTCGCGCAGCGCGTTCTACGGCTCGATGGCGATCTCGATCATGGGCGGCCTGATCGTCGGCACGGTGCTGACGCTGGTGTTCCTGCCGGCGTTGTACGCGGCATGGTTCCGGGTGAAGCCGGACGAATCCGGGGCGTAATGCCCCGGGTTCTGCGGCCGGGGTCGGATCCCTTTCCCGCTGGGAATGGGCTCTGACCCCATCCACCTTGTGCACATCCACGCATGGCGTGGATCTACTGTAGCTGCAGGCCGCTCCGTAGCACCGGCAGCAGCCATTCGATGAACACCTGCACGCGTTGCGCGCGGTGCTGCCGGTGCGGCTGCAGCAGGGTCACCGGTAACGGCTGCGCCACATGCTGCGGCATCACTTCCACCAGCGCACCGGATTGCAGTTCGGCCTGCACGTCGTAGCGCGGAATCTGCAGCAAGCCCAACCCGGCCACACAGCACGCGATCGACGCTTCTGCACTGTTCACCCGCACCCAGCCGGGCATCGGCAATGTGCGTAGCTGCGTACCCTCCTGCCACTCCCACGGTTCCACCCGCGCCGTGGTCGGCGACGCGTAGTTCACCGCCCGGTGCTGCTGCAGGTCGGCAGGTTGCTGCGGCACACCGTACTCGCGCAGGTAGGCCGGCGCGGCAACGTTGACGAAGTCGAGCTGGCCCAGCGTGCGGGCCACCAGGCTGGAATCGCCCAGCTGCCCGACCCGCAGCACGGCATCGCAGCCGTCTTCGATCAGGTTCACCGCGCGGTCGGTCATGCCCAGGTCGACTTCCACCTGCGGATGGCGCGCGAAGAAGTCGGGCAGCGCCGGGGCGATGATGCGGCGGCCGATGCGACTGGGCACGTCGATCTTCAGCAGACCCACCGGCTGCGCATCGTCCTGCCGGAACAGCGATTCGGCGTCTTCAACCTCGGCGATCAGGCGCAGGCAGCGGGCATGGAACACGTCGCCGTCGTGGGTGGTCGACACCCTGCGGGTCGAACGCTGCAGCAGGCGGGTACCGAGCCGCTGCTCCAGCTCCGCAATGGCTGCCGAGACGGTGGAGCGGGGCAGGCCGAGCTGGTTGGCGGCGCGGGTGAAGCTGGCGCACTCCACCACCCGGGTGAAGATGCGGAAGCGATCGATCCGGTCCATTGTTCGCTGGCTCTGGAAGGTTAAGTCAATGCGGCGGGCTTTATCCGCATTTTCTGCACGATATCGTCGTCAGGGCAGGGTTGCCACCCCGGACAGCCCACTTCCGAGACCGAGGCCATGACCGACCATTCCCTCAAGGGCAAGACCGTGCTGATCGCCGGTGGCGCCAAGAACCTGGGCGGACTGATCGCCCGCGACTTCGCCAGCCAGGGCGCCAAAGCCATCGTCATCCACTACAACAGCGCCGCCACCCAGGCCGATGCAGAGGCGACCGTCGCCGCCGTGCAGGCCGCTGGCAGCAAGGCCGTTGCCCTGCAGGGCGACCTGACGTCGGCGGCAGCGATGGAGCGCTTGTTCGCCGATGCCGTGGCCGCAGTCGGCCGTCCCGACATCGCCATCAATACGGTCGGCAAGGTGCTGAAGAAGCCGCTGCTGGAGATCAGCGAAGCGGAGTACGACGAGATGAGCGCGGTCAACGCCAAGGCCGCGTTCTTCTTCCTCAAGGAGGCTGGACGCCACGTCAACGACGGTGGCCGCATCTGCACTCTGGTCACCTCACTGCTGGGTGCGTTCACGCCGTTCTATTCCAGCTATGCCGGCACCAAGGCGCCGGTCGAGCATTTCACCCGCGCCGCGTCGAAGGAGTTCGGTGAGCGCGGCATCTCGGTGACTGCGATCGGGCCGGGCCCGATGGACACGCCGTTCTTTTACCCGGCCGAGAGTGCCGATGCGCAGGCGTACCACAAGACCGCGGCCGCGCTCTCGGCGTTCACCCGCACCGGCCTGACCGACATCGCCGACATCGTGCCGTGGATCCGCTTCCTGGTCACCGACGGCTGGTGGATGACCGGGCAGACCATCCTGGTCAATGGTGGGTACACCACCAAATAATGCAGCCACGCATGGCGTGGCTCTACAGTAGAGCCACCCCATGGGTGGCTGCCCGCAATGTGCGAAGGGAGAGGCGCCACAGGTGGCGTGGCGCTATCGGATCAGTTGAGTTTGGCCAGCACCGCGTCGGTGGCGGCTGCCGTGCTCACCGCCTGGCCCTTGGCGGCCAGATCGGCGGTGAACACGCCATCGTCCAGCACGGCGTGCACGGCGGCTTCCACCGCAGCGGCTTCCGTTTCCAACCCCAGCGAATGGCGCAGCAGCATCGCGGCGCTGAAGATCGTCGCGTACGGATTGGCGATGCCCTTGCCAGCGATGTCCGGGGCCGAACCATGGATGGGCTCGTAGATGCCGACTGCACCGGGTTCGCCCAGCGAGGCCGACGGCAGCAGGCCGAGCGAGCCGGCCAGCATCGAGGCTTCGTCGGTGAGGATGTCGCCGAACATGTTCTCGGTCACGATCACGTCGTACTCGCGCGGCTTGGCCAGCAGGTGCATGGCCATGGAATCGACCAGCTGGTGCTCCAGTGCAACGTCCGGGAATTCCTCGCGGCCGATGCGCGCGGCCACGTCACGCCACAGGCGCGAGGTCTCCAGCACGTTGGCCTTGTCCACCGAGGTGACCTTGCCGCGGCGCTGCCGGGCCAGGCGGAAGGCACTGCGCAGCACGCGTTCGATCTCGGCCACGGTGTAGCGGCACAGGTCGCTGGCGCTGTCGGCGTCGCGGGTCTTGTCGCCGAAGTAGATGCCGCCGGTCAGTTCGCGTACCACCACGAAGTCCACGCCCTGAAGCAGCTCGGCCTTGATCGGCGAGGCGTGCAGTGCGGCTTCGTGGGTACGCACCGGGCGCAGGTTGGCATACAGGCCCAGCGCCTTGCGGATCGCCAGCAGGCCCTGTTCCGGGCGCACCTTGGCATTGGGATCGGACCACTTCGGGCCGCCGACCGCGCCCAGCAGCACCGCGTTGGCGGCCTGGCAGGCAGTCAACGTCGAGGCCGGCAGCGGCTCGCCGTGGCGGTCGATGGCGATGCCACCGATGTCGTGCTCGCTGAAGGTGAAGGTGTGGTTGAAGCGTTCGGCGACGGCCTTCAGGACGGCGACTGCCGCGGCGGCCACTTCCGGGCCGATGCCATCACCGGGCAGGACAACAATTTCAGCGTGCATGCTCACTCTCGTAACGTTCGATTTCAGGGACACGGCCCAACAGATACCCCAACTGGTCGACGCCTTCCAGCAGGCAGGTCTGCGAGAAGCCATCCAGCGGGAAGGAATAGACGCGCCCATCGGGCGTGCGCAGCTCACGCGCGGCCACGTCGATGGTCAGCTCGTCGTCCGGGCGCTGCATCAGCGCCTGCACGTCGGCTTCGTCCAGCACGATCGGCAGCAGGCCGTTCTTCAGCGAGTTGCCGCGGAAGATGTCGGCGATCTCGCTGCTGACGATGGCACGCAGGCCCAGATCGGTCAGTGCCCATGGTGCATGCTCGCGCGACGAGCCGCAGCCGAAGTTGCGGCCCGCCAGCAGGACGCTGCGGCCGGCGTTGTGCGGCTGGTTGAAGGCGAAGTCGGCCACCGGCGAACCGTCGGCCTGCCAGCGCCAGTCATTGAACGCGTTGCGGCCCAGGCCGGCGCGTTCGGTGGTGGACAGGAACCGCGCCGGAATGATCTGGTCGGTGTCGATGTTGGTCTGGCGCAGCACCACGCTGGCCGAGGTCAGGGTACGGAAACCGGCCATCACGCCACCTCCTGTGCGAACAGTTCGCGGGTATCGGCGACGTGCCCGTTCACCGCGGCCCACGCCGCGCTCATCGGCGAGGCCAGTAGCGTGCGCGAACCAGGGCCCTGGCGGCCTTCGAAATTGCGGTTGCTGGTGCTGACGGCCAGCTGCCCGGGTGCGACCAGATCGCCGTTCATGGCGATGCACATCGAGCAGCCCGGCTCGCGCCACTCGGCACCGGCCGCGCGCACGATCTCGTGGATGCCTTCGGCCTCGGCTTCGCGCTTGACGATCTCCGAGCCCGGCACCACCAGCATGCGCACCCGGTCAGCGACGCGACGACCGCGCAGTACCTGCGCCACTTCGCGCATGTCGCTCAGCCGACCGTTGGTGCACGAACCGACGAACACCACGTCCACCGGCGTTCCGGCCAGCGCCTTGCCGGCCTGGAAATGCATGTAGTCCAGGCCCTTCTGTGCGGCGGCATCGTTGGCCGCCGGAATCGGCGCATCCACCGCGATAGCCGTGCCCGGATGGGTACCCCAGGTCAGGGTCGGGCGGATGTCGGCGGCGTCAATGTGCGCTTCGCTGTCGAAACGCGCGCCCTCATCGCTGCGCAGCTGCTGCCAGCGCGCCACGGCGGCGTCGAAATCGGCGCCCTTCGGCCCGCGCGGCGTAGCGGCGACGAAGTCGAAGGTGACCTGGTCCGGCGCCACCATGCCGGCACGCGCACCCGCCTCGATCGACATGTTGCACAGGGTCATGCGCTGTTCCATGTCCATCGCTTCGATGGTGCTGCCACGGAACTCGATGACGTGGCCGGTGCCGCCGTTGACGCCGATCACGCCGATGATGTGCAGGACCACGTCCTTGGCGCCGACGCCGGGCGCCAGCGGGCCATCGACGGTGATCGCGAAGGTCTTCGCCTTGCGCTGCAGCAGGCACTGCGTGGCCAGCACGTGGCCGACTTCACTGGTGCCGATGCCGAAGGCCAGTGAACCGAACGCACCGTGGGTGGAGGTGTGGCTGTCGCCGCAGACGATGGTCATGCCGGGCTGGGTGAAGCCTTGTTCCGGCGCGATCACGTGGACGATGCCGCGGTTGTCCGAGGCCATGTCGAACAGTTCGATGCCGTGTTCGGCGCAGTTGCGTGCCAGGGTGGCGACCTGCGCTTCGGACGCAGCGCTGGCGTAGGGCAACGTGCCGTCGGCGGCAGGCGGCAGGGTTGGCGTGGAGTGGTCCATCGTCGCCTTGGTGCGGTCCGGCCGGCGCGGCGACAGGCCGCGCTCGCGCAGTTCGGTGAACGCCTGCGGCGAGGTCACCTCGTGGATCAGGTGCAGGTCGATGTACAGCACGGCGGGGGCGCTGTCGGTTTCGGGAACCACCACGTGGGCGTCCCACAGTTTGTCGTACAGGGTGCGGGGTGCGGAAGTCATGCGTATGCCTGGCAGAAGTACGAAATAGCGAACATCAGTAAAGGAAACGGAACGGTCAAGTCAGCGACGGCGGGCGAGCACGCGCAGGCGCACGTAGTCGGCCAGCGGCTGGCCGGCGGCATTGCGCGGCAGCTCGGCCAGCAACGCGGTGGCGGCCTCGCGCACGGTAGCGCGGGCCTCGGCCGGCAGGTCGTCCAGCAGTGGTGCAGCGAAGACCCGCAGCCAGCCGGCCACGCCGGTCGGCAGTGCGGTCGGGCGCGGCGTGCACTCGATCAGTTGCACCTGGAAGCCATGCTGGCGCAGGCGGTCGGCGTAGGCATCGGCGGTCGGGAAATACCACTGGAAGGTGCTGGCGCCATGGCCGTGGGCCACGCGCGCGGCCTGTACCGCCGCGATGATCGTGGCCACGTTGCCGTGGCCACCGAATTCGGCGACAAAGCGGCCGCCGGGGCGCAGGGCGCGGCGCACGCCTTCCAGCACGCGGTCCGGAGTCGTCATCCAATGCAGTGCGGCATTGCTGAACACTGCATCGAACTCGCTGTCGAACGACAGCGCGTGGCCGTCCATCACCTGCGCGTCGACACCGCGTGCGCGGGCGGCGACCACCAGTTCCGGCGAAGCATCCACGCCGTGGATGCGTGCGCCGCTCAGCGCCAGTTCGGTACTGAGTACGCCATCGCCACAGCCCAGGTCGAGGATGCGCTCACCGGCGCGCGGGTCGAGCAGGCGCGAGACCGCGCCGCCGAGCAGCGGGACGAAGCCGGCGTCGATCGCATAGTCCTGGGCGTTCCACTGCTGGCCAGCGGCGCTGGCCGGGGTGAAGGTGTCGAAGGCGCTCATGGCGGGTTCCTCAGGCGGTGGCAGGGGTGGGAACGTCGGTGCTGTTGTGGGCGGTGGCCTGGCGCTGGCGCAGCAGGCGGTTGGCCACATCCAGCCAGGCCAGCGCGGAGGCTTCGATGATGTCCTTGCTGGTGCCGGTGCCGTCGTACTCCACGCCTTCGTGGCGCACGCTCAGGTTGGCCTCACCGCGCGCATCGGCGCCGATGCCGACGCTGTGCACGTGGTAGCTGTCGAGCATCAGCTGCACGCCGGTAGCGGCCGACAGCGCGCCGAACAGCGCATCGACCGGGCCATCGCCCTGCGCGGTCTCGGCCACGCGGTTGCCGTCCGGGTCGGACAGTTCGACCAGCGCGTTGGCGCGGCTGCCGACATCGCTGATGGTCATCGAGGCCAGGCGGTAGCCCTGCGCGTTGGAGCCGCCCTGCATCAACGTCTGCAGGTCGGCATCGGTGACCACGCGCTGCTGTTCGCACAGGCCCTTGAACTGCTCGAACACCAGTTTCAGTTCGTCTTCGTCCAGCCAGAAGCCCAGCGCACGCAGGCGCGCTTCAACAGCGGCGCGGCCACTGTGGCGGCCCAGCACCATCTGCGAGTCCTCCCAACCCACGTCTTCCGGGCGCATGATTTCGTAGGTGCCGCGATGGCGCAGCATGCCGTGCTGGTGGATGCCCGATTCGTGGGCGAACGCATTGGCGCCGACGATGGCCTTGTTGCGCTGTACCGGCATGCCGACCAGGCGCTGCAGCAACTGCGAGGTGCCGACGATGCGCGGGGTGTTGATCGAACTGTCCTGCTCGTAGAAGGCCTGGCGCACCTTCAGCACCATCGCGATCTCTTCCAGCGAGCAGTTGCCGGCGCGCTCGCCGATGCCGTTGACGGTGCACTCGACCTGGCGCGCGCCGCCTTCGATGGCGGCCAGCGAGTTGGCCACGGCCAGGCCCAGATCATTGTGGCAGTGCGCGCTGAAGATCACGTTGGCCGCGTTCGGTACATCGGCGACGCCGGCGATGACCTGCTGGAACATCGCGCGGATCTCTTCGGGCGTGGTGAAGCCGACGGTATCGGGCAGATTGATGGTGGTGGCGCCGGCGGCAATGGCCACGCGCGAGACTTCGATCAGGTAGTCCAGCTCGGTGCGGGTGGCATCCTCGGCCGAGAACTCGACATCGTCGATGTAGGAGCGGGCCAGCGATACGTGCTTGCGTACCGACTCCAGGACCTGTTCGCGGGTCATGCGCAGCTTGTGCTCGCGGTGCAGCGGGCTGGTCGACAGGAACACATGCAGGCGCGGGTTGGCCGCGGCTTCCAGTGCGCGTGCCGAGGTCTCGATATCGGCCTGCAGGCAGCGGGACAGCACCGCCAGGGTCAGGCTCGGGCGGCGCAGTTCGCGGCCGATCAGTGCCATCGCTTCGCGGTCGGACTGCGAGCTGGCCGGGAAGCCGGTCTCGATGATGTCCACGCCCAGTTCGTCCAGCGCACGCGCCATCACCAGCTTCTGCGGCGGGCTCATGCTGCAGCCAGGGGACTGCTCGCCGTCACGCAGGGTGGTGTCGAAGATGCGGATGCGCGGGGTGGTAATTCGTTCGATGGTGGTCACAGGGAAATCTCCTCGACAGCGGGCGTTGCGGCTTGCAGGTGGGAAGGGGAAGGCATGGGGGAGGGCGGCGCGCTGGCCTTGGCGGGCGAGCGGGGTGTTTCGCTGCGCCGTCGCCGTGGCTTGCGCGGCGGGCGCGGTCGGATGTCGGTTAGCAGGCCGGCCAGCACACCGGCATCGATGTTCCCGCCGGAGACCACCGCGCACTTGCGGCGGCCCGCGACGCGGCGGCCAGCGGCCAGCGCCAGCGCGCCGGCACCCTCGGCAATGATGTGTTCCTCCAGTGCCAGCCGGACCAGGGTTTCGCGCAGTTCGGCTTCGCGCACGATCACGACATCGTCCAGCAGCGAGGTGCATAGGCGACGGGTCAGGAAGCCGGGGATCTTCACCCGCACGCCGTCGGCCAGCGAGGCGACGGGTGCGATCTCGCGCACGTCGCCGCGGATCGCGCGCGCCATCGAATCAACGCCTTCCACCTGCGCGCCGACCACGCGCACGCCCTGTGATTTCAGCGCCAGGGCCACGCCGGAAGCCAGGCCACCGCCACCGATCGGCACGATCACCACGTCCGGCGCGTGCGCGGCCAGCTCGATGCCGACCGTGCCCTGGCCGGCGATCACGTCGGCATCGTCGAACGCGGACAGGAAGCGGTAGCCGTGGCGTTGTGCCAGTTCGACCGCGAAGGCGTAGGCTTCGTCATAGCTGTTGCCGTGCTGGCGCACGGTCGCGCCCCAGTGGGCGACGCCGGCGATCTTGGTGGCGGGTGCACCATGCGGCATCACAGTGATGGCCGGCACATCCAGTCGATAGGCCGCCCAGGCCACGCCCTGGGCGTGGTTGCCGGCCGAGGCGCAGATCACCGGCCGGGTGTCGCCGCGTTCGCGGCCGGCCAGCAGTGCATTCAATGCGCCGCGCACCTTGTAGGAACCGGTGCGCTGCAGGTTCTCCAGCTTCAGCCAGGTACCGAAGCGTTCGGCGTGGTGCAGCGGGGTGGGCGGCAGGAAGCGGCGCAGGCGGGCCTGCGCTGCCAGGACGTCGGCGACGCTTACGTCGCCGACATCGCTTTCCTGGCTGGTGTCAGCGGCCGGCATGGGCCACCAGCGCGGTGCGGGCGACCGCCGCATGCGGGCACGGGCGGCGAAGAAGACGCCTCCGTACCGGCACCGTGGTCGCTACGGTACGGGTGTTCATGGCGATACTCCTTCCACGGCGGTGACCTGCACGGACACGCAGTCGTAGATCTTCTCGATCTGCCGGCACAGCGTTTCCGCCGGGCGCTGGCCATCGACGACCAGCTGCAGGTGCCAGCGGCCATCGTCGGCGGCCACCGGCGCACCGCTGATCGCACGCGGCGCAAAGCCGCGGCGTTCGGCCATGCCGATCACGCGCAGCAGCGCGCCCTCGGCCGGGTGCAGCACCAGGTCAAGCCGGTATTGCATTGGGGGTCTCCTGGCGGGCATGGGCGGGGTTGCTTTCCAGCATCGTGCTGTTGGCGGTGTTCGGCGGCACCAGCGGCCACACGTTGGCGCGTGCATCGATGGCCACGTGCAGCAGCGCCGGGCCGGGCTCGGCCAGCAGCGCGGCCAGGCCGCCTTCCACGTCGTCGCGGTTGTCGATGCGGGTGGCGGCAATGCCGAACACCTGCGCCAGGGCTACGAAGTCCGGGTTGTCGGACAGGTCGATCTCGCTGTAACGCTCGGCGAAGAACAGTTCCTGCCACTGCCGCACCATGCCCAGCGAACTGTTGTCCAGCAGCACGATCTTCACCGGCAGGCGGCAGCGGGCGATGGTCGCCAGCTCCTGCACGTTCATCATGAAGCTGCCGTCGCCGGACACCAGTACCACGGTGCGCTCCGGGCAGGCGAACTGCGCACCCATCGCCGCTGGCAGGCCGAAGCCCATCGTGCCCAGTGCGCCACTGGTCAGGTGGTTGCGGGGATGGTTGAAGCGGCAGTGCTGGGCCACCCACATCTGGTGCTGGCCGACATCGCAGGCGATCACCGCATCGGTCGGTGCCAGCTCGCTCAGGCGCTTCAGCAGCGCCGGGGCGTAGATGTGCTGGCCCGGTGCGTCGTAGCGTGCAGCGAAGCGGTCGCGGTGCTGCGCACAGCGCTTGCGCCACGCGTCCTGGTGGGCCCTGGGGGAGGGGAAGGCCGCACGCAGGGCACGGATGGCGTGACCGACGTTGCCAGGCACGGCGATGTCGGCAGTGCGCAGCTTGGAGATCTCGTAGGCGTCAGCATCGATGTGGACGACGCGGGCGAATGGCGCGAACTCGGCCAGCTTGCCGGTCGCGCGGTCGTCGAAACGCGCACCCAGCACCAGCAGCAGGTCGCTTTCCTGCACCGCCATGTTGGCCGCGCGGGTGCCATGCATGCCCAGCATGCCCAGCGACTGCGGATGGTGGGCCGGCAGTGCACCGAGGCCGCGCAGGGTCATCACGGTGGGGATGGCACTGGCCTCGACGAAGTCGCGCAGGTCCTGCACGGCATCGCCCAGGGCGATGCCACCACCTGCGTAGACCACCGGCTTCTCGGCCACCGCCAGCGCGGCGATGGCCTCGGCGATGGCGGCCTCGGCCGGCGCCGGCGGCGGTTCGACGTTGCTGGGCACATGCGCCGGCAGATGGCTGGCATCGGCCAGCTGCACATCCTTGGGCAGGTCGATCAGCACCGGGCCGGGGCGACCCTCACGGGCAATGCGGAACGCATCGGCCACCACGCGCGGCAGGTCATCGACGCTGCGCACCAGCCAGCTGTGCTTGACGATCGGCATCGTCAGGCCGAACACATCCAGTTCCTGGAAGGCGTCGGTGCCCAGCAGCGGCGTGCCGACCTGGCCGGTGATGCAGACCATCGGTACCGAATCCAGCATCGCATCGGCAATGCCGGTCACCAGGTTCGAGGCGCCCGGGCCGGAGGTGGCCACGCAGACGCCCACCTGGTTGCTGGCGCGGGCGAAGCCGTTGGCGGCCAGCGCCGCGCCCTGCTCATGGCGTACCAGGATGTGCTTCAGCGACGAATCCACCAGCGCGTCGTAGAACGGCATGATGGTGCCACCGGGATAGCCGAACAGCGTGCGGACGCCTTCGGCCTCCAGCGCCTGGGTCAGCCAGCGCGCGCCGTTGGGCGGCGCGCTGCGATGTGTCGAAGAGTTCATGGGGGAACCTTGCAAAGCGGGTGGGGGAGGCCGCGTGGTTACGCGGCCTGTCCTTGCAACCAGACCATCTTGGCGCGCAGTTCCTTGCCCACCTTTTCGATCGGGTGCTCCAGGTCGGCCTGCTTGAACCTGTTGTAGTTCGGCAGGCCCGCTTCGTACTCGGCCACCCAGTTCTTGGTGAAGGTGCCGTCCTGGATGTCCTTCAGCACCTCCTTCATGCGCTCCTTGGTGCCGGCATCGATCACGCGCGGGCCGCTGACGTAGTCGCCGTACTGCGCGGTCTCCGAGATGAACTCCAACATGCGCGAGATACCGCCTTCATAGAACAGGTCCACGATCAGCTTCAGTTCGTGCAGTACTTCGTAATAGGCGATCTCCGGCTGGTAGCCGGCTTCCACCAGGGTCTCGAATCCGGCCTGCACCAGCGCCGAGGCACCGCCGCACAGCACCGCCTGCTCGCCGAACAGATCGGTCTCGGTCTCTTCCTTGAAGGTGGTCTGGATCAGGTTGGCGCGCGCACCGCCGAGGCCGGCCGCATAGGCCTGCGCATGCTGCGCGGCCTTGCCGCTGATGTCCTGGTAGACCGCCCAGATGCACGGCACGCCACGGCCGATCTCGTACTCACGGCGCACCAGCGCGCCGGGGCCCTTCGGCGCGACCAGCACCACGTCCAGGTCGGCACGCGGCTCGATCATCCCGTAATGCACGTTCAGGCCATGCGCGAACAGCAGGCACGCCCCCTGTTTCATGTTCGGCGCCAGCACGTCGTTGTAGAGCTTCTTCTGCACCATGTCCGGGGTCAGCACGGCAACCAGGTCGGCGTCCTTCACGGCCTCGGCGGGCGCGATCACGGTGAAGCCATCGGCCTGCGCCTTGGCTTCGGTCGGGCCGCCCGGACGCAGGCCTACCACCACGTCGAAGCCGGATTCGCGCAGGTTCAGTGCGTGGGCGCGGCCCTGGCTGCCGTAGCCGATGACGGCGATCTTGGTCTGGGGCAGGTCGTTGGTGCTCATGGGGGAGGTTCCTTGCGGTGGGAAGAAAAAAGAACGGCCGGTCGTCGAGGTGACGTGCCGGCCGGTCAGGGGAAAGCGGTGGAGGAGGCGCCGCGCATCGCACAGGCGCAGCCACCACGAGGCGTGGTGGTGCAGGTCCGGGTTGTGCGATGAGCGTTGGTCATGGTGGTTGCGTCTGAAACCAGGTTCTGAAATGAAAAAACCCGCACCGGGGCGGGTGCGGGTTTTTGAAGAGTTCCGGTGTGTGTGTTGCTTACACGCTGGCTCGTCCCGCACCTGTTGGTTGGGTAATAAGTACGAGCACAAGAATCGAACGCAGCGAGGCGGCGCCGGTGTCGGCGGCTTCGATGTGGGTTCGCGGTGGCGTGTTGTGATGCAACATGTGATCGAGAGAAACACAGCCATTTCGGCGGTGTCAACCCTCGCGACGGATTTTCTATCGGTTTCCGCTGCATCCAGCGCAATCGCTTGCGGCACAAGGATGGTTGCTGCTGAAAGTGTTTCGGTGAACCCGAATTCACTCCTTTCGGGGCGGTTTTTGCGCGGAATCCGGTGGATTTTTCCGCCCAAGGATCAGCGTCCATGACGTCTGTCCGATACCGCGTGAAGGCCGCACCGGCGAAGATCGGGGAACCACCCGTCCATCGGAACCCGACCGTGTCCCGACGCCTTGCCCGTTCCCTGCTCGCCGCCGCCGTACTGGCTGCCGTACCCGCGCTGTCCTTCGGCGCCGACCGCATCACCGGCCACACCTTCGCCACCCGTTCGGAGGTGATCGCCCCGCATGCGATGGCCGCGACCTCGCAACCACTGGCCACCCAGATCGCGCTGGACGTGATGAAGGGCGGCGGTTCGGCAGTGGACGCGGCGATTGCCGCCAACGCCGCGCTCGGCCTGATGGAGCCGACCGGCAACGGCATCGGCGGCGACCTTTTCGCCATCGTGTGGGACCCGAAGACCCAGAAGCTCTACGGCTACAACGGCTCGGGCCGCTCGCCGAAGTCGCTCACCCTGGGCGAGTTCCAGCGCCGTGGCCTGAAGGACATCCCGGCCACCGGTCCACTGCCGGTGTCGGTGCCGGGTGCCGTCGACGGCTGGTTCGCGCTGCACGACCGCTTCGGTCGCAAGCCGATGGCCGACAACCTGGCGCCGGCCATCCGCTACGCCCGCGAGGGTCACCCGGTGGCCGAGGTGATCGCCTACTACTGGGACCGCTCGGTGCCCAAGTTGTCGCAGTACCCGGGCTTCAAGGAGCAGTTCACGATCAACGGCCACGCCCCGCGCAAGGGCGAGATGTGGAAGAACCCGAACCTGGCCAGCACCCTGCAGAAGATCGCCGACGGTGGCCGCGACGCCTTCTACAAGGGCGAGATCGCCCACACCATCGGCGACTACTTCAAGGCCAACGGTGGTTACCTGAGCTACCAGGACATGGCTGACCATCATGGCGAGTGGGTCGAACCGGTCAGCAGCAACTACCGCGGCTACGACGTCTGGGAACTGCCGCCGAACAGCCAGGGCATCGCCGCGCTGCAGATCCTCAATGTGCTGGAAGGCTACGACTTCTCGAAGATCCCGTTCGGTTCACCGGAACACGTGCACCTGTTTGTCGAAGCGAAGAAGCTGGCCTTTGCCGACCGTGCGCGTTTCTACGCCGACATGGCGTTCCAGCCGGCACCGGTGCAGAAGCTCATCTCCAAGGAGTACGCCGCGCAGCGTCGTGCGCTGATCTCGATGGACAAGGCGTTGAAGGAAGTGCAGCCGGGCACGCCGAAGCAGCTGGAGGAGGGCGACACGATCTACATGACCGTGGCCGACGCCGACGGCATGATGGTTTCGCTGATCCAGTCCAACTACCGTGGCATGGGCAGCGGCATGGCACCGCCCGGTCTGGGTTTCATCCTGCAGGACCGTGGCGAGATGTTCGTGCTGCAGAAGAACCATCCCAACGGCTACGCGCCGGGCAAGCGTCCATTCCAGACCATCATTCCGGGGTTCATCACCAAGGGCGGCAAGCCGTATGCCAGCTTCGGCGTGATGGGCGGCGCGATGCAGCCGCAGGGCCATGCGCAGATCGTGATGAACCTGGTGGATTTCGGGATGAACCTGCAGGAAGCCGGTGATGCGCCGCGCATCCAGCACGAAGGCTCGACTGAACCGACGGGTCAGGCCACGGCGATGACCGATGGCGGCGAAGTGAATCTGGAAACCGGCTTCCCGTACGAGACGGTGCGTGCGCTGATGCGCAAGGGGCATCGCATCGTGTTCGCCGATGGGCCTTATGGCGGGTACCAGGCGATCATGCGTGATCCTGATACCGGGGTGTATTACGGTGCGTCGGAGAGCCGCAAGGATGGGCAGGCGGCGGGGTACTGAGTTTCCCGGCCAACGGGCTGAGCCCCCTCTGCGGTGGGTTCAGAAGCGGAATAGCTTGTTGGGCCGGGTGGATAGGCTGTTCGGGGGACGCCGCAAGTACGTCCTTGTAGGCTTGGCAGCCGCATCCATGCGGCTGACACCCCCGCCCAGCCCACCCACCCGGCCCCTGACAGTTTCCGTGGCCGCCACCGCAGGAAGAGAAAGAAGAAGATCAAAAGCAAAGACAACAGCAACAGCAACAGCCGCGCGCTGTGGGTTGGGGTCAGATCCGTTTTCCTTCGGAAAACGGATCTGACCCTTTCTTGTTTTCTGATACACCTCATCCACGCATGGCGTGGAAAACCAACCGTCACCGGGAAATTGTCGGAAGCGGGGAGGGGGCCGATGGCGGGACCGTCCACGGCATGGATGCCGTGGCCGAGCCTACAGGGACGTACTTGCGGCGTGTCCCGCCATCGGCCCCCTCCCCGCCAAACCAGCAGAAATCCAGAGCCGCTTTTGAAGTTGTTGTTGCCGTTGCTTGAAAAAAGCGGTGCAGCCGCAGGCTGCAAAACAGCCCTCAATCCTGATCGTGCGCGCGCGCTGCCTCGGCCTGCGTCTCCTCCTGTGCCGCCATCTCGCGTGCAATCCACGCATCGATCATGTGCCGCTGGCGCTGCGCCTGCCGCCGCTCCCGCGTGTACTCCTGGTCCAGCACCCGGTACAGCGACACCATCACCAGCACCATCAGCAGCGCGAATGGCAATGCCGCGATCGTGATCATGCCCTGCAGCGCGTCCAGGCCTCCGGCCAGCAGCAACGCCGCTGCGATCAGTGCCACCGCAATGCCCCAGGCCAGCTTGCGCTTCAACGGTGGGTCGCCAGCCTCGTCGGTGGACATGCTGGCCAGCACCAGGACCGCCGAATCGGCCGAGGTCACGAAGAAGATCATCAGCAGCACCAGCGCGATGCACGACAGCAACAGCGGTAGCGGCATGCTGTCGAACAGTGTGAACAACACCGTCTCGTAGCCATTGCCAAGCGCCTGCACCAGATCGGCGTGGCCGAAGATCTGTGCCCACAACGCAGTGCCGCCGAACACCGCGAACCAGAAGAAGCCCAGCAGCGTCGGTGCGAGCACGACGCCGATCACGAACTCGCGCACGCTGCGGCCGCGCGAGATGCGCGCGATGAACGATCCCACGAACGGCGCCCACGAGATCCACCAGGCCCAGTAGAAGATCGTCCAGTCCGCCACCCAGGTGCTGCCGGAGAACGGTGACATGCGCAGGCTCATCGTCACCAGCTGGTTGAGGTAGGAGCCCAGGGTGGTGGTGAACGTATCGAAGATGAAGCCGGTCGGCCCCAGCACCAGCAGGATGGCTGCCAGCAGGGCAGCCAACGCCAGGTTGAAGTTGGACAGCCACTTCACACCTCGCTCCACGCCACTGGCGGTGGAGGCCATGTACAGCACGAAGGCGACGGCAATGATGGTCATCTGCACGGCGACGGTAGCCTGCACGCTGAAGACGCGTTCGATACCGGCAGCAATCTGGATGGTGCCGAAGCCGAGCGTGGTGGCGACACCGATCGCGGTGGCAACTACGGCGGCGATGTTGACCACCCGACCGATCCAGCCGCGATGGTGGCGGCCGATGATCGGCTGCAGCATGTCGCTGACCAGGCCGCGTCCATTGCGGTTGAACTGGAACCAGGCCATCGCCAGGCCGATCAGTGCGTAGATCGCCCACGGGTGCAGGCCCCAGTGGAAGAACGCATAGCGCATCGATGCGCGCGCCGCATCCAGGCTTTGCGGCGCCAGGCCTTCCGGCGGCTTGCTGAAATGCGAGATGGGCTCGGCCGCACCCCAGAACACCAGGCCGATGCCCATGCCGGCGGCGAACAGCATCGACATCCAGCTGGCACGCGAGAACTCGGGTTCGGCGTCCTCGCCGCCGATGCGCAGGTTGCCGAAGCGGCCGAACGCCAGGTACATCAGGAACACCAGCGCCAGGAACACCACCAGCAGGTACAGCCAGCCGACACTGCGGATGACTTCTGCCAGCATCGACTGGACCACGGTGTTGAAGGGGCCGGGGGCGATACCGGCGAGCAGCACCAGCAGCAGAACCAGTGCGATGGAAACGCGAAACACCATGAAGGAGCTTCTCCGATCAAGGGGGATTGAGGGGAGCGAGCAGAGCTTGCAGCGAAGGGCCGGCGGCATGCAGCACGGACCGGGCAGGAGCCGCGAAGGCGGCGGGGAACGCATCGATCTCAGCAACGCGATGGCGTGCACGTTACTGAACGCGACGTCATGGTTCCGTTAACGAATGGCGATCTGGTCCCGGAGGCGGGCGGTCTATGCTCTAATGCGCACCAAGAAGCGGGGGTACCGGGCCATCTGGCCACGGTTGAGACAGTCCCTTGGAACCTGATCCGGCTCATACCGGCGTAGGGAAGCTTTGCAATGCAGCCGTGCCCGGACTCCGCCCAAGGACCGTCCGTGTGCGGGTGCCGTGCGCCGCCGCTTCGTCCCTGACCTTCCTGGACGATGCCCGATGAACGCACAGCTCTCCGCCCTGCAGCAACAGGCCCAGCAACTCTCCGCATCCGTGACCCGGCCCATTCCCGGCTCGCGCAAGATCCACGTGCCCGGTTCACGCCCGGATCTGCAGGTGCCGATGCGCGAGATCGCGCTGACCCGTACGCCGACGCTGTTCGGCGGCGAAGAGAATGCGCCGGTGACCGTTTACGACACGTCGGGCCCGTACACCGACCCGGAGGTGCGCATCGATCTGTCCGCCGGTTTGCCGGCACTGCGTCGCGGCTGGGTGGAAGAGCGCGGTGATACCGAGCAGCTCGAAGGACTGAGTTCTTCGTTCGGTCGCGATCGCGAGCATGACCCGAAGCTTGACGCGGTGCGTTTCCCCGCGCGCAGCCTGCCACGCCGTGCACGTGCCGGTGCCAACGTCACCCAGATGCATTACGCGCGCCGCGGCATCATCACGCCGGAAATGGAATTCGTCGCCATCCGCGAGAACCAGCGCCTGGACGCGATCCGCGATGCCGGCCTGCTGCAGCAGCACCCGGGCGAGGCCTTCGGTGCGTCGATCCAGAAAGTCATCACCCCGGAGTTCGTGCGCGACGAAATCGCCCGTGGCCGTGCGGTGCTGCCCAACAACATCAACCACCCGGAAAGCGAGCCGATGATCATCGGCCGCAATTTCCTGACCAAGATCAACGCCAACATCGGCAACAGCGCGGTGTCTTCCGGCATCGCCGAGGAAGTGGAGAAGCTGGTGTGGGCGATCCGCTGGGGCGGTGACACGGTGATGGACCTGTCCACCGGCAAGCACATCCACGAGACGCGCGAATGGATCATCCGCAACTCGCCGGTGGCGATCGGTACCGTGCCGATCTACCAGGCCCTGGAGAAGGTTGACGGCCGCGCCGAGGCACTGACCTGGGAGATCTTCCGCGACACCCTGATCGAGCAGGCCGAGCAGGGCGTGGACTACTTCACCATCCACGCCGGCGTGCTGCTGCGCTACGTGCCGCTTACCGCCAAGCGTGTTACCGGCATCGTCAGCCGCGGCGGCTCGATCATGGCCAAGTGGTGCCTGGCGCACCACAAGGAGAACTTCCTCTACACGCATTTCGAAGACATCTGCGAAATCATGAAGGCCTACGACGTGACCTTCTCGCTGGGCGACGGCCTGCGCCCGGGTTGCATCGCTGATGCCAACGACGCGGCGCAGTTCGGCGAACTGGAAACGCTGGGTGAACTGACGAAGATCGCCTGGAAACACGATGTGCAGACCATGATCGAAGGCCCCGGCCACGTGCCGATGCAGCTGATCAAGGAAAACATGGACAAGCAGCTGCGCGAATGCGGCGAAGCGCCGTTCTACACGCTGGGCCCGCTGACGACCGACATCGCGCCGGGCTACGACCACATCACCAGTGCGATCGGCGCGGCGATGATCGGCTGGTTTGGCACGGCCATGCTCTGCTACGTGACGCCGAAGGAACACCTGGGCCTGCCCAACCGCCAGGACGTGCGCGACGGCATCATGGCTTACCGCATTGCCGCGCACGCGGCCGACCTGGCCAAGGGGCATCCGGGCGCACAGGTACGCGACAACGCGCTGAGCAAGGCGCGCTTCGAGTTCCGCTGGGAGGACCAGTTCCACCTGGGCCTGGATCCGGAAAAGGCCAAGGAATTCCACGACGAGACGCTGCCGAAGGACGCGCACAAGCTGGCCCACTTCTGCTCGATGTGCGGACCGCACTTCTGTTCGATGAAGATCACCCAGGACGTGCGCGACTACGCCGAGGCCGGCATGAAGGAGAAGTCGCAGGAGTTCCGTGCTGGCGGGGCCGAGGTCTACCGCCAGGGGTGACGGGTAACGGGTAGTGCCGGCCGCCGGCCGGCATTCCGTCGTGCACGGGACCGGGGAGAGTGCTGGCCAATGGCCGGCACTACCGTTCATCACGCCGCGCCCGGCTATCCTCCGCGCATCGCCCAGGGGAAAGGACGCCATGCCCGTTGCCACGACCACCCGCTGGCTGGCCATCGCCCGCCGCCATCCTTCGGCCTGGCTCCTGGCCGCCCAGTTGATCGCGGTGCTGCTGTATCCCGCCCTCGATGACACCGCCGCTGGCCGGGCGGCGCTGGGCATGTTCGGCATGGCGGTACTCGGCCTGGCGCTGTGGGTGGTCCAGCGCAGTCCGCTGGGAACCTGGCTGGCATTGCTGCTGGCCATTCCATCGGTGGTGTTCTCGCTGGCTGGCGCCCTGCTGGACCGCAGCGCGCTGCTGACCACCGCGCAGCTGCTGGAAAGCCTGCTGTACTTCTATACGGCCGGGGCATTGATCGCCTACATGCTGCAGGACCATCGAGTAACACGCGACGAACTGTTCGCGGCCGGGGCAACCTTCACCCTGCTGGCCTGGGGGTTCGCCTTTGCATTCGCGGTGTGCCAACAGTGGTATCCAGGCAGTTTCCAGGGCGCGACGGCTGGCCCCGAGCGCAGCTGGATGGAGCTGCTTTATCTGAGCTTCAGCTTGTTGTCCGGAGTTGGATTGAGTGACGTCGTGCCGTTGCACCCGCAGGCACGGGCCTTGGTGATGCTCGAACAGTTCGCAGGCGTCATGTATATCGGCCTTGTGGTGTCGCGTCTGGTCGGATTGACCATGCTTCGGCGCATGTGAAAATGAACGCCAGATAAAAATTTCGCGCCCATAAGGGCGCGAATGGTGATGCAGATTATGTGAATGCGTCGGCGAGAGAGAGCCTGAGTGTCGACCCCGTCATAGGCGGGGTAACCGGCTTAGGCTAATATCCGGGGGCGTTATTGTTTTTGCGGTATGCGCCGATGCTTTGTGCGGAATCTGGCTTTTCGATGGCCCTGTCCAGGGACGGTGGGGACGGTATTGCTGGTGAGCCCTGCCCAGGTCCCGTCCCTACTGTATAGCGGAAAATGAACAGCAGCGAACTCACGCCCATTGACGCCGACCGCGTGCAGGTCGGCGACTGTGTCATTACCTTGTCCTCGCGTGAGGTCGAGGTTGAAGGCGCGCGCCGTCCGCGGCGGCTGACGCCGAAAGCGCTGGGCGTACTTCGCGTGTTGATGCGGCAGCCTGGGCGCGTGGTCACCCGTGAAGAGCTGTTTGCCGAGGTCTGGCCCGATACGTTGCCGACCAATGACGTGCTGACCCAGGCCGTCACCCAGCTGCGCAAGGCGTTCGCCAACGACGACGACAATGGCCAGGCCTACATCGAGACCATCGCCAAGAGCGGCTATCGGCTGCTGGTACCGGTGCAGGCGCTGGACGACGTCGAGCCGGCGGCGGAAGTGGACGCGCTGGCCGTTGCGGATGTGATGCCGTCGCCGGACGGTGCCGGCACGATTCCGGCGCTGGCCGTGCCGGCAGCGCCTTCACGCCGGCGCGGCTGGCGCCAGCTGCGCCGCCAGCTGTTGTGGGTGCTGGGTGTGATGATGCTGGCCGCGCTGCTGGTCATGGCCACATTGTTGCTGCGGCGCGGGCCGGATCCGAGTTCACCGGTGGATGCAGCGGTCGAGAACGGCGTGCGGGTGATCGGCAGCCCGCAGCGTCCCTATCGCCTGATCACCGCCACCAGTGGTTTTGAAACCTATCCCACACTTTCGCCGGACGGCTCCCAGGTGGCCTACGAAGGCGCCAACGAGGATGGCGCCGGAGGTGGTGTGATCAAGGTGCAGACCTCGGGCAATGCGCCGGCCCGGCAGCTGGCGCTGCCGCCCAAGGGGGCCAGTGACCGTTTCCCGAGCTGGTCACCGGACGGGCGCGAGATCGCTTTTGCCCGCTTTGGAGCCGACGGCGGTTGCCAGGTGCTGATCGCCAGCGCCACTGGCGGCGGCGTGCGCCAGGCGACCCGTTGCGATGGAACCGAGCTGCTCAGCTTCGACTGGACACCGGATGGCCGCGGCCTGGTCTTTGGCAGCATGGTGGGCCGCTATGCCCATCGCGGCATCCGTGTGCTCGACCTGGCCAGCGGCCAGTGGCGGGCGTTGGACTACGCGGTCGATCAGGATGATTTTGACTACGCGCCACGCTACTCGCCCGACGGCAAGTGGCTGGTGTTCGTGCGCAATCCACAGATGGGCGACCTGTGGCGGATGCCGGCCGCAGGCGGTGAGCTGGAGCAGTTGACCAACGAATCCGCCGAACAGCGTGGCTGGGCTTGGCTGGGCGATGGGCGCAGCATCGTGTTCGGCCGGCGCGTGGACAGCGAGGTGCGGTTGTACTACCTGGACGTGGAGCGCCGCACCTTGCGTGATGCCGGCCTCGACGACGCACAGTGGCCTGCGGTGTCGCGCCACGGCGACGTGCTGGCCTTCGTTCACCGCCGTGCCCAGTTCGGCGTGTTCAAGGTGCCGATGGCCGGCGGCAGCGCCGAGCGGCTGTTCGCGTCCAGCGGGCGCGACGGGCAGCCGATGGCGGCGCCCGACGGTCGCCAGCTGGTCTTCACCTCCGATCGTTCCGGCAGTTTCGCGCTGTGGTGGGCGGACATGCAGCGGCCCGACTCACTGCGGCCGATCGAGGGCCTGCGTCCGGAGGGGCGGCAGGCGCCGGACTGGTCGGCCGACAGCCGCCAGCTGCTGGTGGTCGGGCGTGACGAGCATGGGCGTACCGTTGTCTACGAGATCGCCCCGCGCGACGAGCACCTGCAACCGCTGCCGGTTCCGGTGGATCAGCCGCTGCAGGCCCTGTACGGGGCAACCCCGGAGCAGCTGCTGGTAGTCGAGCGCGATGCAGAGCAACGCACCCGGTTGAGCCTGTTCGATCGCAGCGTGACCCCCTGGCGCCGCCTGGCCAGTATCGACGGCGTCTCCCAGGCGCGTTTCGATCGCGGCGATGGCCGCGTGCTGTTCACACGCCTGGCGTCCGGCGGCTTGTGGTCGGTGGATGCGGCACTGTCCCCGGCCAGCGTGCAGCAGGTCAGTGAAGACCGGCCCAGCCGATGGCGCTATCGCACCTGGACGGTGGCGGGCACCGGAGGCATCGGGTATCTCGGCAACTCGACCGAATGCGGTACGACCTTGATCCATATCCAGGCCGGCACCGAAGCCCCCGAGCGCTGCCTGGACCGGCAGCGGCTCAGTGCGGGCAACGGCATCAGTGCCAGCGCCGATGGCCGGGATCTGTATGTCGCCCTGGCGGTCAGCGATGGTGCCGACATCGGCGTCATGCAGCTGCCCCGGTCGACGCCGGCACTGTTCCCGGCCTTTCTCAAGTCGTTGATCCTGAAGAAAAATATCTCTTCGTGATTTTTTCGTGGAGTTCTCGCCGCGAATTCGTGGCGATCTCGGCGGATTTTCCTGACGGGCTGACGCCTGATTAGGCAAAACGGAAGCCTGTATCAGGCAAACCCGTGGTGCTCCATGCGTCAACTCTCGCTGGCCGATCGTGGCCAAACCGTCTCCCTCGACAAGGCGCTGGACGATCTCGCGCCGACCTGCATGGGCGTGGCCCGGCTCGGCAGCCTGCAGACCGCAGGGTCAAGCTTCACTGTCTGGCTGCAGGTGCGGGGCAGTTCCTGGGTGGAAGCCAAGGAAGGGCGTTTCCGCCTGCGCCATGGTGAGTGGATTGCCTTCGAGAAGGAGTCGCGCCCCTTGGTGCAGGCCGGCCGTAACGGACTGTGCGTGGGCCTCAGCCTGACTGCGGAGGCGATGCGGGTGCTGTCCGAGATGGCCGACTGCGGCCTGTATGCCGGTCGTGGTCGCGTGAGCCGCGGCGACGCCCGCGTTGCCCTGCGCCTGTGGCGCGATGCGCTCGACAGCGGCCTGCCAGCGCAGGCGCTGCGCCCGCTGTTGTTGCATCTGGCCGGCCTGCAGCGTGACCTGGCCGACAACGTACAGCGCTGCCCCGGTCGCTCACGCAGCCGCAAGCGCCAGGTGTTCGGCCGCATGCAGCGCGCCCGTCTCTATCTGGAGGGCAACAGCCACCGCGTGGTGCGGATCGGCGAACTGGCCGAGCTGACCAACTTCTCCAGCTGGTATCTCTCCAAGACCTTCCAGAGCCTGTATGAAGAGAGCCCCCAGTCGCTTTCGGCACGGTTGCGCCTGGAGCGGGCCGCAGATCTGCTGCGCGACACCGACATGATGGTGGGCGAGGTCGCCGCGGCCAGCGGATTCGACAACTGCTGCAGCTTCGCGCGCGCCTTCCGCGCCCGTTACGGGCAGTCTGCTTCCCGGTTCAGGGAAAACGGCGGCTTGCTCCCGCCACACTCTGCAAAGTCTACGGTTGGGTCGCGCAAATACAGCATCGCAACGCAATCGTAACGTGCTGGAGCGTTTTAACACGCTACTAACACGTACCTTGGAGAGATTGATGAACGTTCGCACCCCTGCCGTGCGGCTGGGCCTGCTGCCCGCCGGCATCGCGCTGGCGCTGGCACCGGCATTTGCTTCCGCACAGGAAGCCAGTGCCCCGACCACCCTTGATCGCCTGGAAGTCACCGGTTCCCGCATCCGCTCGGTGGATGTGGAAACCTCCCAGCCGGTCCTCACCGTAAGCCATGAGGACATCCAGCGTTCGGGCCTGGTCAGCGTCGGCGACCTGCTGCAGAACCTGTCCGTGGCAGGCACCCAGACCTTCAGCAAGGCGGCCGTGCTGGCGTCCAACCCGGAACAGGGCGGCCAGTACGTCAGCCTGTACAACCTGGGTGAGCAGCGCACGCTGGTGCTGGTCAACGGCAAGCGCTGGAGCACCAGCCTGGCCGGCTTCACCGACATGTCGACCATCCCGACCTCGCTGATCGAGCGCATTGAAGTCCTGAAGGACGGCGCCTCGGCGATCTACGGTTCCGACGCCATCTCCGGCGTGGTCAACATCATCCTGCGCAAGAACTTCGATGGCGCCGAGGCCAGTGCCTACTATGGCCAGAACAGCCACGGCGATGGTTCCAAGACCCAGTACAGCCTGACCCTGGGTGCCAGCGGCGAGCGCTCCTCGATCGTGTTCGGCGCGAACTACATCAAGGAAGATCCGGTGTGGGCCAAGGATCGTGGCCTGACCAAGTACTCCTATGGCCAGGGCCACAAGGAAGACGGTCTGAGCCCGGCTGGCCCGTGGGGTCGTTTCACCGATCCGCGTGCCGAAGGCACCGCCGGTGCTGGCGAATACAACAAGGCTGGCAAGTGGGTCCCGAACACCTGGGTGGTCAACCACACCGGTTCCTGGGACACCCCGGTCGGCGTTGGCCAGCCGTCGAACAACTTCAACAACTACCACCTGATTGGTCTGGACGACTACTACAACGCCTCGCAGCAGATGATGCTGAACCAGGGCGCTGAGTCGAAGACCATGTTCACCTCGGCCAGCTACGACATCAACGACAACCTGCGTCTGAAGTCGACGGCGATGTACTCCGAGCGCGATTCCAAGCGCCAGATCGCCGGCTACCCGCTGACCGGCACCTCGCAGCCGCAGTTCCCGGTGGCGATCAGCAAGGACAGCATCTACAACCCGCTGGGCAACTGGGCCAACCCGGGCGCCGGCGTTGACATCGGTGGCTGGGGCCGTCGTATCTTCGAACTGCCGCGCATCACCCAGAACAACGTCAAGTCGCTGCACTTCGACGCGGCCCTGGAAGGCAACTTCGACTTCAACAACCGTCCGTTCGACTGGGATGTGGGCATCAACTACAACCAGTTCGACGTGACCCAGACCAGCTCGGGCAACATCAACCTGCTGGCCCTGAAGAACGCCCTCGGCCCGTCGTTCATCAACGCCAACGGCGTCGCCCAGTGCGGCACCGCTGCCAACCCGATCGCGCTGGGCACCAGCCCGGGCAGCTGCGTCCCGTTCGACCTGCTGGGCGGCGCCAGCGCTGCGACCCCGGATGCGCTGAAGTACATCAATACCCTGCTGAACTCGACCGGCCAGAGCAAGAGCAAGCAGTACTTCGCCAACATCACCGGTTCGCTGTTCGACATGCCGGGCGATGCGGGCGAGTTCGCCTTCGCTGCCGGTTACGAGCATCGCGAAGTGTCGGGCTACGATCACCCGGACGCACTGTCCTCCTCGGGTTACACCACCGAGCTGGCCGCGCAGCCGACCGAAGGCAAGTACAAGACCAACGAGTTCTACCTGGAACTGATGGTGCCGCTGCTGCGTGACCTGCCGGGTGCCAAGGAGCTGTCGCTGGATATCGCCAGCCGCTACTCGGACTACGACAAGTTCGGCAACACGGTCAACAGCAAGTTCAGCGTGACCTGGAAGCCGATCGACGACCTGCTGGTGCGTGCGACCTACGGCGAGGGCTTCCGTGCCCCGACCCTGGACGACACGTTCGGTGGTGGTTCGCAGACCTTCGACAAGTTCACCGATCCGTGTGATGCCGTGTTCGGCCAGCGCAGCAACCCGGCCGTTGCAGCTCGTTGCGGTGCTGAAGGCCTGGCGTCCGACTTCCGTCAGACCGACGCTGCCGGTCGTCCGATCAGTGCCCGTGACACCCAGGGTAACAACCCGTTCAACTCGGGTGTGGGCAACGACAAGCTGCAGCCGGAAACCAGCAAGACCCGCACCGCGGGCCTGGTCTGGAGCCCGAGCTTCGTCAGCGGCCTGAACGTCTCGCTGGACTGGTACAAGATCACTGTCGACAACGTGATCACCGCGCTGTCGGCGAACTACGTGCTGAACCAGTGCTACCAGAACGGTGTGCAGGCCTTCTGTGACCAGTACAGCCGTGGCGACGTCGCCAACGGCCAGCAGGTCACCGGCCTGAGCCGCGGCAACGCGAACCTGGGCTCGCTGGAAACCGAAGGCTACAACTTCGGCGTCCGCTACCGCATGCCGGAATACAGCTTCGGTACCCTGTCGTTCAACCTGGACACCAACTACCTGACCAGCTTCCGTCAGCAGGCCACCAAGGGTGCTGCATGGGATGACTACGCAGGCTACTGGAACTACCCGCGTGTCCGCGGCACCCTGGCCAGCACCTGGACCAAGGGCGACCTGTCGGCCACCTGGACCATGCGTTACTACGGCGGCTTCCGCGACTTCTGCTACGACCAGGAAAATGGCCTGGAGTGCAACCAGCCCGATTACTACACCGAGAACGGTGGCTGGAGCGGTGGCCTGGGTGCCAACAAGAAGGGCGCGATCGTCTATCACGACATCTCGGCCACCTGGCAGGCCCCGTGGAACGGCAGCGTGACCGTCGGTGCCCGCAACGTGTTCGGCAAGACCCCGCCGATCACCTACGCGGTGACCAACGCCAGTGCCGTGCAGCTGGACCCGATGCTGGATTACGACCGCTTCCTGTTCATCCAGTACAACCAGCGCTTCTGATCCATCGAAGCCTGAAGGCAAGACGAGGAGGGCGGGCCGCAAGGCCCGCCCTCTTTGCGTTTGGCAGAGCCGGGTCGGGAAATTCTGAATCGGGCAGTTCAGCGACAAAGGTCACGCTTGTCGCAACTGGACCGCTGGTAGGTTCGCAGAGGTCCATTCCGGACCAAGGAGAGCGCGAAATGAACAACGCGATGCCACGTATGTTTGCTGCTGCAGTTCTCGCCGTCCTGAGCCTGGCCGGCAGTGTGTCGGCCGGTCCGCTGGTGTGTGCCAATGGCCGTTATTGCGCGGAGGTGCGCAGCAACTGCATCAAGGCCGGTGAGGATGCGGCGTACTGCCAGTTCCTGTTCGAGCGCTGCGTGTACGACCACTGCGCGCAGCCCTGATGCAACGAAGGCGCGTCCCTGCGGACGCGCCTTCATCGTGTGGATTGCCGGTGGAACTCAGGCTTCGCTCGGCGTAAGCCCCATCAGGCTGTTGGCATGTTCGCGCCACTGCGGCAGTTTGTTGAGCACGCCCGCGCGCTGCAGATAGTCCTCATCCACCGGGTCGCCGTTGACCAGCGCCAGAGCCACGTGCACCGCGCCGGTCACCCAGAAGCTGCGGGTGTTGGCGCGCTGCGGTTGCAGGTGGAATGCCACCGCTTCGATGATCGGCATCGGCAGGCCCCACAGCCCCAGCAGGTAGGCACCGGCTTCGGCATGGCCCGGGCGGGTATCACCGGCCAGCGACGGCTCGGTGCGCTCGTTGCGTACGCCGGGCAGCAGCAGGCCGATGTCGGCCAGCAGTGCCGCGGTTGCGCCCAGTTCGGCACTGGACTCGGGCAGCAGGCGTGCGGCCAGGCGCGAGGCGAGCAGGGCGCGCTGCTGCAGCGAGTTGCGTTCGGCTGTCGACAGCGTCGGCGCCGAGAACACTTCACTGGCCAGCACCAGGTCACGCAGCGTGGCCAGGCCCAGCCGGGTGACTGCAGTACGCAGGTCGGCAATGGTGCGGCCCTGGCTGAAGAACGCCGAGTTCGACAACTGCAGCACCTTGGCGGCGATGGCCGGATCGGCGGCCACCAGCTTGGCCACGTCGGCGCTGTCGGCGTCGTCATCATGCTCCAGCGCCTGGGTCAGGCTCAGGTACAGGTGCGGCGGCGACGGCAGTTTCTCGATGCGGCCGATGGCATCGCGCAGGCGCGGGCTGTCCAGCACTTCGCGCAGCTCTTCCAGGCTGGTCAGCGCTTCCAGCAGTACTTCCGGTGCCAGTGGCAACGGCAGGAAACGGTGAGCGACACCGATCAGGCGTGCCGGCGGCGGCCGGTTGCCATGCTGTGCGTCCACCAGCGCGATGCGGATGGTTTCCGGACGCAGGGTCCTGATCTGGCCGAGCAGCGTGGTGGCATTGAGGTCCGGCAGCTGCGGGCAGACAATCACCGCGTCCACGCCCTGGGTGGCAACCGCGGTCATCGCGGTCTGGCCATCGGTGGCGGTCAGCGGCTGCCAGTCTTCCCCAAGATCGGCAATGAATTCGGTCAGCTCAGCCGGCAGGCTGGCTGCATCCCCAACAAGCAGAATACGCACGACACATTCCCCTGGCTGTCTCGACGATGGATGTCGATGACGTGTGAAGTGACGCAATTTACCTAATACGGCAGCAAGAGTGATGTGCCGTCATCATGAAACGTGACCCGCATCGCTCCGGCAGGGTACCGCCGGAGCGATCCGGTTCAGGCTCAGGCCTTGCTGTCGAGGTGGCGCTGGTGCGCCTCGATCAGGATCTGCTTGGCCTCAGCGGCGCCGCCCCAACCGTCCAGCTTGACCCACTTGCCCTTCTCCAGGTCCTTGTAGTGCTCGAAGAAGTGGCCGATGCGCTCCAGCCAGTGGCTCGAGACCTGGGCGATGTCTTCAACGTGGGCGTAGCCACTGAAGATCTTCGAGACCGGCACGGCCAGGATCTTCTCGTCGCTGCCCGCCTCATCGCTCATCTTCAGCACGCCGACCGGACGGCAGCGCACGACCGAGCCCGGCACCAGCGGCAGCGGCAGCACCACCAGCACGTCGGCCGGATCGCCGTCGCCGCACAGGGTGCTCGGCACGTAGCCGTAGTTGCAGGGGTAACGCATCGGGGTGGACAGGATGCGGTCGACGAAGATCGCGCCGGTTTCCTTGTCCACTTCGTACTTCACCGGCTCCGAGTCCTTCGGGATCTCGATGATGACGTTGATTTCTTCCGGCGGGTTCTTGCCGGGCGAGACGAGTTCCAGACCCATGGTCGTGCTCCAGGTGGGGGATATAGACGGATAGCCCCCCATTTTATGCCTTTGCCGGGCGCTGTGCAGAGGGAGGGGCTGACCGCTGCGTGGGGCAGGGACCCACGCGGCAGGCCGGGGTTGGCTGATAGGGCCGGCCGGTGCGGGGGCGCAGGCTGGATCGACCTTGCCAAGGAGTCCGCCGATGAAAGTGTCTGTCCTGCCGTTCGCCCTGTTCTGCATGCTGCTGGTTGCGCCGTTGGCCCAGGCCTCTCCTTACGTCGACCTGATCGACTACCCGCGGCAGGAAGCCAACTGGGACCGCTTCTTTGCCCTGGAGGGACGTCTGCAGTACGGGTTCGACGCGATCTGCGGCGATACCTTCTGCGAAGGCGAGTACAGCGATATCCGCGCCCTGCGCCTGCGCTGCTCGGTGGACGCGGTACGCGGCACGGTGCATGAGTGCCTGTGGGCATTTGCCGCCAGTGACCTGGCTGTGTCGCGGCATGACGGTGCGATCGTCGCCCGGCAACCGACCTGGCTGTGCCGCCTGCCGCTGGTGCCTGGCACACCGGTGGAGGCCTTCCATGCCGCGCTCGCCGCCCGCAATCCACTGCATGACCCGTTGCCGGGGACCTCGCAGAGCGTCTATGACGGGCTGACCGGGTGCATCCATTGATGCGAACGTGACTGATTCTCATTAACGGAGTAGCATGCGCGGCGCCTTCCGTCTGTCGTCCCGGTTCCGCGCATGTCCTCCAATGCCGCCTCCCTCACCGAACTGCTGATCCGCGAGCGGCCTGCGCTGCTGCGCCGGGTGCAACGCATCCTGGGGGGCGACAACGGCGCCGAGGACGTGATCCAGGCGGTGTGGTTCAAGGCGCGTGGTGTCGATGACAGCCAGGCCATCGACAATCCGCGTGCCTACCTGTACCGGCTGGCCGCCAACCTGGCCACCGACCACGGCCGCGAATCGACCCGGCGCAACCGCCTGCTGGCCGACCACTACCTGTGGGGAGCGGACGAGGTCATCTCGACCGAGGAACAGGCCATGGCCCAGGACGAGCTGCAGCGTGTGCTGGATGCGGCCGGACACCTGCCGGAGCCGACCCGCACCATCTTCCGGCTCAACCGCCTGCAGGGCCTGACCCAGGCCGAGATCGCCCGCCGCCTCGGGGTGTCGGTGACCACCGTCGAGAACCATGTGCGCACCGCGTTGCAACGCCTGGCCTGGGCGCGCAGCGGCCGATGATCGCCCCGGCTTGGGGCTGGCCCTCGCTGAAACGTCTTGATCACTGGACCGTGGATGCGGTCTAGTTCCCCCGCCCGCGCTTGAATGCGCCTGTCCGCCAGCCGATGAGCCCGCCGAACACGCTGCCCGCCGCCAATGACGATGCCCTGGCCGAACAGGCCCGGGGCTGGATTGCGTGGCTGGCCTCGGGTGATATCGGCGAGGGACGCATGCACGAGTTCGAGCGCTGGCTTGCAGAGCCGGGGCACCGCCGGGCCTTCGAGCACGAGCGCACGCTGTGGCGCAGTGTCGGGCCACGCCCGCTGGCCCGGTGTGCCGAACGCCGCCGCCCGCATCGAATGCGCTGGGCGATGGCCGCTGCAGCTGTGCTGGCGATGCTGGTGGCATGGCCGGAGGCCTGGTTGCGGCTGCAGGCCGACCATTGCAGCTCGCACGTCGTGCAGAACGTAACGCTGCCCGATGGCAGCCGCGCAGTGCTGGATGCGGACAGCGCGATCGCCGTGCGCTTCGATGCGCACGCACGCGAGGTCGAGCTGCTGCGCGGGCGCGTCTGGTTCGAGGTCAGCCCGGATGCGCAGCGGCGTTTCAGCGTGCGTGCCGGCAATGGCGTGGTTGAGGACATCTCGACCGCGTTCACCGTCGCGCGTGGCGATGACCGGGTGGAAACCCAGGTCGGGCAAGGCAGGGTGCGTGTGGCCAGCCCGGCCGACGGTGGCTGGACCTACCTGCAGGTGGGCCAGCGCGCCGTCTATGGCGAGCGCAGCGGCGTGACGCGCCTGCAGGATGTGGCGGCCGACAGCGTGGGTGCATGGCGCCAGGGCGAGCTGCTGCTGGAGCAGGCCAGCGTCGCCGACGCCGTGCAATGGGTGGGGCGCTATCGTGCCGGCCCGACGTTCGTGCGCGGTGATCTGTCGCGACTGCCGGCGATCAGTGCGGCGCTGCGCATCGATCGCCCGGAACAGGCGCTGGACGCGTTGGCGGCGACGGCAGGTCTGCAGGTCACCCGCCTGCCGCTCGGCGTCGCCATCATCCATCAGTAGATCCACGCCATGCGTGGATGATGTTCCCGATGTGCCGGCCAACGGTCGGCACCCACCGCGACCGCAAATCGCCCTTGGGGTTGCCGCGCGCCCAGCCGTCTTACCCCGCGAACGTACCCGCCGCCGCCACGTACGTCGCCGTGTCCGCCTGTGTTGCGGATGACGCCGCGCCTGCGGCACCGATTACCTGACAGGTTCCCCATGTTCGACTCCCACCGTCCGGGCCGCGCGCCGCGCCCGTCCCGCCTGTGCATTGCATTGCTGGCTGCCGGCCTGGCCAGTGCCACGCCATCCGTGCTGGCACAGAACGCCCGTGGCGATCACGCCGCCGTACAGCGCTTCGACATTCCGGCGCAGCCCCTGGACGAGGCGCTGCGCAGCTACATGCGCCAGTCCGGCGTGCAGGTCGTGTATCCGGCCATCCTGGCCCATGGGGTGAGCTCGCGTGCGGTCAATGGCAGCCTGCCGGCCAACGAGGCGCTGCAGCAGCTGCTGCAGGGCAGTGGCCTCGCGGTGCGCCGGGTCAGCGCAGATGCAGTCACGCTGGAAGCGGCAACGCCGGCGCAGGCCGACAGCGGCGTGATCGTCACCGACACGCTCAGCGTGGCCGGCGACCGCGTCGACAGTGGCGCGACCAGCGACGAGGCGCGCCTGCTCGACAGCTATCGCAGCGTCGGTTCCACCACCACGCTCAACCGCACGCACCTGGAGCGTTTCCGCGGTACGTCCAACGGCGACATCGTCAAGGGCGTGGCCGGCGTCACTGCCGGTGACCCACGCGTCGGCAATGGCTTCGACGTCAACATCCGCGGCATCCAGGGCCAGGGCCGCGTGCCGGTGATCATCGACGGTGGCCAGTCCAGCATGGATACCTACCGTGGCTATGCCGGTCAATCGCAGCGTACCTACCTCGACCCGGACCTGATCTCCAGCCTGACCATCACCAAGGGCCCGAGCCTGCAGGCCAACGCCTCTGGCGGCATCGGCGGCGTGGTCGAGATGGAAACGCTGAAGATCGGCGACGTGCTGCGCGAAGGGCGCGACTTCGGCGTACGCGTGCGTGGCGGCCTGGCCAACGCCAGCGCCAACAACCTGCCGTCCTACAGCGCCGCGCCGCGCAACGATCGCAGCGCCACCGGCAGTCAGTTCTTCAACGTGGCCGCAGCCGGTCACTGGGACCGCTTCGATCTGGTCGCCGCCTATGCTTACCGCGACAACGGCAACTATTTCTCCGGCAAGCACGGTTACGATGATTTCCCACAGACCCGTCGCACGCTGGCACCGCTGAATCCGCCGCGTACCGAGGTCTTCAATACCTCGGCCCGCTCGAAGTCGGCGCTGCTCAAGGGCACCTGGCGTATCGACGATGCACAGACCCTGGAGGCGGGCTACCGCCGCTACGAAGGCACCGCCGGCGAGATCATGGCCTCGCAGATCATCCGCGTCGATCGCGACCGCATTCCGCAATGGGATCCGGGCCACGTCGACATGGACAGCTACACCCTGCGCTATCGCTTCAACCCGGACAGCGAGCTGGTCGACCTGCGCGTCAATGCCGCGTACACCGACACCGACAGCGTGATGTACAACAGCCTGACCGGCATCACCCCGTGGTATTTCGATCGTCGTACCGAGTGGTACGACGCGCCCAGCTTCAGTGGCGACCCCGGCTACAAGGATGCCTACCGCAATCCGCTGCGACAGAAGCGCTTCGGACTGGATGCCAGCAACACCTCGAAGTTCGACACACGTGCTGGCGCGTTCACCCTCGACTACGGCCTGTCCTACAGTGACGAAGACATCGCACCGGGCAGCTCGGGCCCGGTCATGCACGACGATCTGGTCAACAACCGTTTCCTGCGCAACGCCGAGCGCAAGGAATACAGCGCCGTGGCCTCGCTGAAGTGGCAGCCCGATGAGCACTGGGAACTGCTGGCCGGCGGCCGCTGGAACCGCGTGGACGTGCACGACCGCAACCGCCTGGCCACGCCCGATGCCTACGAGGTGCAGGGCCAGTACCGCTACACCGAGCTGCTCAATGGCAACCCGGCGCTGCCGTCGTGGCGGGCCAAGCGCATCGCGCTGCTGAACTGGTATCCGGATGCCAACGGCAACTTCACCCAGGAATCGCTGCTGGCCTCACCGTACAAGAAGGGCACGGTGGGCGACATCGGTGGCTGGAACTTCTACGACGCCGGCAAGGCGCAGGACCTGGAAGTGCCGGTCAGCTGGACCTGGTCGCAGCCGATCCGCCGTCGTGACACCGCGTTCTCGCCGACCGCCAGCGTGGCCTACCGCTTCAGCGAAGACACCCTGGTCTACGTGAAGTACGCCGAAGGCACCAAACTGCCGAGCCTGTTCGAGACCACGCTGGGCCTGTTCACCGCTGCCAAGCCGGTGGGCGAGTTGAAGCCGGAGCGTGCGCGCAGCTGGGAAATCGGTGCCAGCACTCTCCGCTATGACCTGTTCACTGCCGGCGATCGCCTGGCGCTGAAGCTGGCGTACTTCGATACCCGCATCGACGACCTGATCACCCGTGACTACCGCACGCTGTCGGCCGGCCTGATCCGCAACGTCGACCAGTTCAAGGTCTCGGGCATGGAGTTCCAGTCCAGCTATGACAGCGGCAAGGTGTTTGCCGATCTGTCCGCGCACTACTACTTCAAGGCCAAGACCTGCGCGCCGGACATCGCCGCCGAGCGCCGTGCCTATGGGGCGCAGCGCAGGAACGGCGAGCTGGCCAACACGCCCGACTGCGTGGACGGCGGCTTCGAGGGCTCGTACACCAATACCCAGAACCCACCGCGCTACATGGTCAACCTGACCCTGGGCTCGCGCCTGTTCGACGAGCGCCTGACCTTCGGCACCCGCGTGGTCCACAACGCCGGCCCGATCAGCAAGCTGGACAAGGACTGGAACGTGGGCCTGTCGGCGATCCAGCAGCTGTACCGGCCAACCACGCTGGTGGACCTGTTCGCCAGCTGGAGCTTCAACGACCAGCTGTCGGTGGAAGCCGGCGTGGACAACCTGACCGACCGCTATTACCTGGACCCGCTGGCCCTGGGCGTGATGCCGGCCCCGGGCCGCACCGCGCGGCTGGCGCTGACCTGGAAGTACTGATCGGTCGCGGATGAGCGGTGGGGTCGGATCCCTTTCCTGCGGAAAGGGCTCTGACCCCAGCGAGCCCAACCGCCCTCGGTGGGCGCGGACCTTGGTCCGCACCGCTTCTGCCGTGCAATCGACAGCGCCGGGCCATGCCCGGTGTCTATTTACAGCCCGCTCGAAGCCTTTACCGCATCTTCGTGCAGCGACTCGTTCAGCTCATCCACCACCGTGGTCCATGCCGCATCGGCCTGCAGTGATTCGGACAGGAACTGGCGCTGGGCATCGTTCCAGTACGGTGCTTCGACCACTTCGACATCGGTGGCCAGCTGGTGCTCGCGGATGAAGCGGGCGATGCCCTCTGCGCTGGCATCCAGGCCCAGCTGCAGGAACAGGTTGGTCATGCGCGGTTCGGTGGTGATCATCGTCGGTTCCGGATGGACAAGGGGATGGCCCATTATCGGTGTAGACGGCCTTGGGGAAAGCCCCGTGGCAGACGTCTACAGCACGACGACCCCCTTGGCATTCCCCCATGAACGCACACATCGCCCCTGAAGAAAGCCGCAGCCTGCGGCTCAAGGCCGCCACCCGCGACAGCCACGGTGCCTTGGACAAGCGCATCATGGCCGGCGACATCTTCGCCGACCGCAGCAATTTCGCCCGTTTCCTGCGCGTGCAGTATCGCTTCCACCGCAGCATCGATGCGCTGTATGCCAACCCTGCGCTGGACGCACTGCTGCCGGACCTGGGCGAGCGCCGCCGCCTGACCCAGGTCGCGCGCGACCTGCAGGACCTGGAGCAGACCCTGCCGGGGGCTGACATCGCGGCGTTGCCGTCCGATCTGGAACTGCCCGCCGCGTTGGGGTGGCTGTACGTGGCTGAAGGCTCCAACCTGGGCGGCACCATTCTGTACAAGATGGCTGCCAAGCTCGGCCTGGACCGTGATTTTGGCGCCCGCCACCTGGCCGCGCATCCGGATGGCGCGGCGCGCCACTGGCGTGAGTTCACCGCGGCGCTGGACGCGGTACCGCTGAGTGTCGAGCAGGAGCAGCAGGTGATCGATGCGGCCGACGCCGCGTTCCGCAGCGTGCACGGCCACGTCGAAGTGGAATTCGCCTGATGCACGGCGCGCGCCCACAGGTGCAGCGCTGATGCGCTGGCTCTGGTTCGCGCTGGGCTGGCTGATGGTCGGGCTCGGGGTGATCGGCGCGTTGCTGCCGGTGATGCCGACCACCATCTTCCTGATCCTGGCCGTGGGCTGCTTCGCGCGCAGCTCACCGAAGTTCGAGCAGCGCCTGTTGGCGCATCCGCGCTACGGCCCGTCGCTGCGGTTGTGGCGCGAGCAGGGCGCGGTATCGCGCAAGGGCAAGGCGTTTGCCAGTGCCGGCATGGCGCTGGGCTTTGCCCTGTTCTGCTGGGGCGCGCACCCGTCCTGGCGCCTGCTGTTGGGCGTGGGCCTGTTCTTCGCGGTCAGCGCCGGCTACGTGCTGAGCCGACCGGCACCGCGGCTGGAGCCCCATCCGGTCGTGGAAGTGGACGACGCCAATGATCCGCGCGCGGCCCGTCGTCTCGCAGCGACCCCTGATGCTGATGGAAACCGAGACGATGCTGCCTGCTGACCTGGCCCCCGTGGCCGCCCCCGCATTGACCCCATGGGGCATGTACCTGGCCGCCGACGTGGTGGTGAAGGCCGTGATGATCGCGCTGGCACTGGCGTCGCTGGCCACCTGGACCATACTGCTGGCCAAGGGTTGGGAACTGACGCGCCAGGCCCGGCAGCTGCGCGCGGCGCGCGCGCTGTTGCTGCAGTCCGCACAGCTGCCGCCGCAGAGCGAAGAGGCAAGTCTGCAGCAGGGCATCGCGCTGGCGATGCTGGACGCCGCCCGCACCGAACTGCGTCTGTCGCAGGATCTGGATAGTCGCGACGGCATCAAGGAGCGCATCGCCTCGCGCCTGGACCGCATCGAGCTGGAGACCGCGCGCGTGCAGCGGCGCGGCATCGGTGTGCTCGCCAGCATCGGCGCGGTGGCGCCCTTCGTCGGCCTGTTCGGCACGGTGTGGGGCATCATGAACAGTTTCATCGGCATCGCACACAGCAACACCACCAACCTGGCGGTGGTTGCGCCCGGCATCGCCGAGGCCCTGCTGGCGACCGCACTCGGCCTGGTCGCGGCGATTCCCGCGGTACTGGTCTACAACCATTTCAGCCGCGTGCTGGCCGGCCTGCGGGGCCTGCTCGGCGATCTGTCGGCGGCCGTGCAGCAGCTGGTCTCGCGCGATCTTGATCGTGCCGTGCCGCGTACCGCAGCGGCACCGCTGCGCGCGGTGCACTGAGGCGCGACGATGGCGATCAGGACCGCGTCCGACCGCGACGACGCACCGGAAGAAGCACACGAGATCAACGTCACGCCCTTCATCGACGTGATGCTGGTGCTGCTGATCATCTTCATGGTAGCCGCACCGCTGGCCACCGTATCAGTGCCGGTGCAGCTGCCGGCCAGCAGCGCCAGTGCCACGCCGCCCGAACAGGCGCCGGTGTATGTGACCGTGCAGGCCGATCTGTCGCTGCGCGTGGGCGAGCAGGCGGTGGCGCGTGACGGGCTGGCCGCTGCATTGCAGGCGGCCACCCACGGCGACACCGCGCAGCGCATCTTCCTGCGTGCCGATACCCACGTGCCTTACGGTGAACTGATGGCGACGCTGGACGCGCTGCGTGGCGCAGGCTACTTGAAGGTGGCACTGGTTGGACTGGAGCAGGGCGCGCGATGAGTGGACTGCGGCGCTGGGCGACCAGCCTGGCGATCGTGCTGCTGGTGCACGCGCTGCTGATCGGCGCGGCCTGCTGGTGGGCGACGCGCGCACCGGTACTGGCTGCGACGGCGCCGCCCGCCGCGCTGATGCTGGAACTGGCACCGATGGCGCAGGCACCGCCGGTGCCGCCGCGCGAGGTCGCCACCGGTCCACTGCAGCAGCAACAGCAGCGGCAGGCGCCGAAGCCGGCCCTGCGCGAGCAACCGGAGGCGCCGGTGCAGCCGCAGGGTGACCTGCCACCGCCGCGTACACCAGAGCCAACGCCCTTGCCGGATGTCGCCGACGCCAATGTCGCGCAGACCAGCGCACCGCCACAGGTGGCCGCTGACGCCGCCGCGCGCTACGCCGCACCGCAGACCACGGCGGGTGAGCGCAGTCGCGCCGAGGCCACCTGGGAAGGGCGCCTGCTGGGGCACCTGCAGAAGCATCGCCGCTATCCGCGCCAGGCCGAGCGGCTGCGCCAGCAGGGCGTGGTCTACGTGCGCTTTGCCGTGGCCCGCGATGGCGCGGTCTCAGGGTTGAAGCTGGGCCGCAGCAGTGGCTTCGCGCTGCTTGACCAGGAGACGCTGGACACCGTGCAGCGCGCCAGCCCGGTACCGGCGCCGCCGGCCGAAGTGGCCGGCGACCCGGTGGACGTGATGGTGCCGGTGTCGTTCTTCCTGCGCGGGCGGTGATTGACGGTGGGGTCGGATCCCTTTCCTGGGAAAGGGCTCTGACCCCATCGAGGCCGTCATCCACGCATGGCGTGGATCTACAGCAACGGCACCAGCAGCAGCGCGACGATGTTGATGATCTTGATCAGCGGATTGATCGCCGGGCCGGCCGTGTCCTTGTACGGGTCACCGACGGTATCGCCGGTCACCGCAGCCTTGTGCGCCTCGCTGCCCTTGCCGCCGAAGTGGCCATCTTCGATGTACTTCTTGGCGTTGTCCCAGGCGCCACCGCCGGTGGTCATCGAAATGGCCACGAACAGGCCGGTCACGATCGTGCCGATCAGCAGGCCACCCAGTGCGCGTGGCCCCAGCAGCAGGCCGACCACCACCGGCACCGCCACCGGCAGCAGCGAGGGCACGATCATTTCGCGGATCGCCGAGCGGGTCAGCATGTCCACCGCCTTGTCGTACTGCGGCTTGCCGGTGCCCTGCATGATGCCGGGGATCTCGCGGAACTGGCGACGTACTTCCTCCACCACCGCACCCGCCGCGCGGCCGACCGCTTCCATCGCCATCGCACCGAACAGGTAGGGAATCAGGCCGCCGATCAGCAGGCCGATGATCACCGTGTGGTCGCTGAGGTCGAAGCGGAATTCCTGCCCGGGATGTGCAGCCTGCAGGTTGTGCGTGTAGTCCGCGAACAGCACCAATGCGGCCAGTGCGGCCGAACCGATCGCATAGCCCTTGGTCACCGCCTTGGTGGTGTTGCCCACCGCATCCAGTGGATCGGTGATGTCGCGGATCTCCGAGGGCAGCTCGGCCATCTCGGCAATCCCACCGGCGTTGTCGGTGATCGGCCCGTAGGCATCAAGAGCGACGATCATGCCGGCCATCGACAGCATCGCGGTGGCGGCGATGGCGATGCCGTACAGCCCACCCAGCGCGAACGCGCCCCAGATCGCCGCACACACGGCCACCACCGGCAGCGCGGTGGACTTCATCGAGATGCCGAGGCCGGCGATGATGTTGGTGCCGTGGCCGGTGGTCGAGGCCTGCGCCACGTGCTGCACCGGCTTGTACTGGGTGCCGGTGTAGTACTCGGTGATCCACACGATCAGCCCGGTCAGGACCAGGCCGATCAACGCGCAGCCGTACAGGGCCATCGGCCCGTGCACGTTGTCACCCATCAGGCCGGTAGTGATCGGGTAGAAGGCGATGGCGGCCAGCACGCCGGAGACGATCACGCCCTTGTACAGCGCGCCCATGATCGAGCCGCCAGGCTTCACTTTGACGAACAGCGCGCCGATGATCGAGGCGATGATCGATACGCCGCCCAGCACCAGCGGATACAGCACCGCATTGGTTCCGGCTTCGGCCAGCATCAGGCTGCCCAGCAGCATCGTTGCGATGACGGTCACCGCGTAGGTTTCGAACAGATCGGCGGCCATGCCGGCGCAGTCGCCCACGTTGTCACCCACGTTGTCCGCGATCACCGCCGGGTTGCGCGGGTCGTCCTCGGGAATGCCGGCTTCCACCTTGCCGACCAGATCGGCGCCGACGTCGGCGCCCTTGGTGAAGATGCCACCGCCCAGCCGCGCGAAGATCGAGATCAGCGACGAGCCGAAGGCCAGGCCGACCAGCGCATGCAGCGCCTGTTCCATCGGCAGGCCCATGCGCAGCAGCAGCGCGTAGTAGCCGGCCACGCCCAGCAGGCCGAGGCCGACCACCAGCATGCCGGTGATGGCACCGCCGCGGAAGGCGACGTCCATTGCGGCGCTGATGCCGTGGCGTGCAGCTTCGGCAGTGCGCACGTTGGCGCGTACCGACACGTTCATGCCGATATAGCCGGCCGCGCCGGACAGTATCGCGCCGACCGCGAAGCCGATCGCGGTGTACCAGCTGAGGAACACACCGACCAGCACGAACAGCACCACACCGGCCACGCCAATGGTCAGGTACTGGCGGTTGAGATAGGCACGCGCACCTTCCTGGATCGCCGTGGCGATCGCGATCATGCGTTCATTGCCGGTGGGTTGGCGCAGGATCCAGCGCGCCGAGACGATTCCGAACAGGATCGCGAGAATGGCGCAGCCCAGCGCCAATGACAGCCCGTGACGTTCCAGCATTAGACCCCTCCGCAGAATGGATGTAGGCATCCAGTGGCGATGAACGGCACCACGAGGGGGACGACGGGCTGCAGCCTGGAACCAACCCGTACCGACCTTGGCGGTCGTCCGACGTATGGCGGTGTTCAGCATTCCCTGGTGCCCGCAGTATGCGTGCCGCCACTTGTAGAGTCGAGCCGTACTCGACTGGCTTCTACTAGCCGCGCCTCCTGAACCTGTGGGTGCCCTCAGGATGGAAGGCATCGCCATGCGCGCGGGCCCTGTCGCCGGGCCAGGGGCACGAGAGTCACAGGCCTTTGCACCCCGTTAAGCCAAGCTCTGCAAGCCTGCGCTCAGTCCTGTAGGAGATCTCCCATGCGCCTGTCCCTGTTGATGCTTGCCGCCCTGGTCCCGGCTGTACCAGCACTCGCCGCGGAAACCCCGGAGCTACAGCGCGCCGTGGGCGCTCCGCAGGCGGTAGGCGCGGTGCATACGCTGCGGCAGATCCCCGAGGCCTGTGCGCGCCTGGAAGGCGCCTTCACCGGGCAGGCGGCCGAGCCGTACCGCTTCTCTGCGGTGCGTACCAGTGAGCAGTGCCAGCCGCGCGCGCGCTTCGTCGACTACGCCAAGGCGCAGCCAAGTGCCGACAAGGGCTGGAAGCTCAATGATGTGATCCGCGTGCCCAGCGCAGCATGCCCGGCACAGCAGGCGGTGGTGCGCGTGTGGCGCCTGCCGTCGACCAACAAGGTCGAGCTGGACGGTCAGGGCCAGTCGCGCATCTATCTGGAGGAAGCGAAGAAGCAGGCCGCTGCCGGCCAGATTCCGCAGGTGACGATGTTCGCCGCGCAGCTGCAGATGGAAGGCAAGGCCTGCAACTGAAATTGCCTGGGCGGTGTACCCAAGCGGTCATCCACGGGTAGTGCCGGCCGCTGGCCGGCAACCCTGCAATCATCACTCCGCCAGCGTCGCCCCGCGCGCCACCAGCAGCTCGCGCAAAGCCCTGCGATGGCAGTGCGCCTCATCCTCGCAGTAGCACCCCACGCTGATGTCGTTGTGCTGCGACAGTGCGGCAAGCAGGTCCAGTGCATGGGCGGCATCCGGCGCTTTCATCTCGGCCTTGTAGTGGCGGAAGAACGCGGTCCAGTCGGCGGCCGTCTTCGCCTCATGCGCCCGCTTCACCAGTTCCGCGCTCGGTGACAGGGTCGGGAACCAGACGTCGTACCAGTCCTGTCGGGCGAACTCGCTGCGCGGCACGCCGCGCGGCGGCCGCCGCACGGTGCCGATGCGCAGGCCCTCGCCAGGCACGCGCGGCGTACCGAGTCGAACAACACGCAATGCCATGGTGTTCCTCCACTAAAAGGGGACGGAGGGGATTAAGTCGTATCCGACCCACTGCTGACGCTGTTGGAGATGACAGAGGGGCGTATGCGACTTAATCCCCTCCGTCCCCTTTTTCGGGTCAGCCCTCGAACGGCGGCAGCTTCTGCTTCACCGCCACGTTCTTCAGGGTGACGTATTTCGGCAGGCCGTCGGCGCCATACGGCAGCGGCGCTTCGCCCTTGATCAGCGGCGACAGGTAGGCCCGCGCCCTGGCGGTGATGCCGAAGCCGTCGCGGCGGATGAAGCCGGCGGGCATCTTCTTTTCATGGTTGGCGATCTTCGACAGTGGCGCCGCTTCGATCTTCCAGCGGTAGGGCGCATCGCTGCTGCGCACGATCACCGGCATCACGCCGTTCTGGCCCTTCAGCGCCAGCTGCACGGCGGCCTTGCCGACCGCCTGCGCCTGCTCCCAGTCGGTCCTGCTGGCCAGGTGCCGGGCCGAGCGCTGCAGGTAGTCGGGCAGCGCCCAGTGCACCTTCAGGCCCAGCTGGTCCTTGACCCGGCCGGCCAGGTGCGCGGCCACGCCGCCCAGCTGCGAGTGGCCGAACGAGTCCTTGCCGCCGCCAGCGTCAGCGACGAAGCGGCCATCGGCGGTGGCGATGCCCTCCGACGCCACCACCACGCAGTAGCCGACGCGCTCGACCACCGCTTTCACCTTGGCCAGGAACGCCGCCTCGTCATAGGCGCGTTCGGGCAGCAGGATGATGTGCGGCGCTTCGTCATCGCCGTTGCCGGCAAGGCCAGCGGCCGCGGCCAGCCAGCCGGCGTGGCGGCCCATCGCCTCGTAGATGAAGACGCGGGTGGAGGTCTCGGCCATCGCCGCCACGTCCAGCGCCGCCTCGCGTACCGACACCGCAGTGTACTTGGCCGCCGAGCCGAAGCCGGGGCAGGTGTCGGTCACCGCCAGGTCGTTGTCGATGGTCTTGGGCACGCCGATGCAGGTCAGGTCGTAGCCGGAGGCCTTGGCCAGCTGCGAGACCTTCAGCGCGGTATCGGCCGAGTCGTTGCCGCCGTTGTAGAGGAACCAGCGCACGTCGTGCGCGCGCAGCACCTCCAGCAGGCGGTCGTAGCGGGCGCGGTCGGCGTCCAGCGATTTCAGCTTGACCCGGCAGGAGCCGAACGCGCCGCCCGGGGTATGGGCGAGGGCGCGGATGGCCGCAGCGCTCTCCTTGCTGGTGTCGATCAGTTCCTCGCGCAGCGCGCCGAGGATGCCGTTGCGCGCGGCCAGGACCTTGATGCCCTTGGCCCGGGCCTGCTCGATCACCGCCGCCGCCGTGGCGTTGATGACCGCGGTGACACCACCGGATTGGGCGTAGAGGAGAGTACCGTTGCGCATGCGTCTACCTGCTCGGGGGAAAGGACATTGCAGGGACATTACCCGGATGCGGTAAAGTGGCGCTATTGCGGTGCAGCGATACCGGTCCGTCCGGGACGCGAACCTTCTTTGTTTTCAACACGTTGGAGTCAGGTCAATGCGATTGGTTCTGTTGGGACCGCCCGGTTCGGGCAAGGGGACACAGGCGACGCGCCTGAAGGAAAAGCTGGGGATCGCCCACATTTCGACCGGTGACATGCTGCGCGCGGAAATCGCCGCGGGCACGGAGCTGGGCAAGCAGGCCAAGACGGTGATGGATGCCGGCAACCTGGTGTCGGACGACATCCTGCTGGGCATGCTGGAGTCGCGCCTGACCCAGCCCGATGTCGCCAAGGGCTTCATTCTTGATGGCTACCCGCGCAATGTGGCCCAGGCCAATGCGATGGACGGCCTGCTGGCCAAGATCGGCCAGCCGCTGGATGCCGTGGTGCAGCTGGACGTGGCCACCGAGCTGCTGGTCGAGCGCATCGCCGGTCGTGCCAAGGAACAGGGCCGCGCCGACGACACGCCGGAAGCGGTGCGCCAGCGCCTGCAGGTCTACAACGACCAGACCGCCCCGGTGGTCGACTTCTACGCCGGCCGTGGCACCCTGGCCCGCGTCGATGGCGTCGGTGAGCTGGACGAGATCGAAGCCCGCATCCTGGCGGCGATCAAGGCCTGATCCGGCGGGGGCCGGCCTGTTGCCGGCCCTTCGGGCGCAAAAAAACACAGGCCTGGTCCGTGAGGATCAGGCCTGTGTCGTTTGACAGGCGCCAGCGAAGGGCTTGCTCAGGGCCCCGCAGCATGAGCTCCCTTGGGGATGGCCTCTTGGGGAGTAGGACCGGTTCGGGTACTGCGGCTGGCAGTTCGAATTGTGTCCGGGTTCACAGAACATCGCTATCGGGAATTCCCTGACAGGTGATTGGAGTTTTCTCACATCCCGTGTAGGACTTGTCTTACCCGGGGGCGGACATTGGCCCTATACAGCCGTCATCGGTCACAATCCTCGGTCATGAGCAGCGTACATATCCTTGCAATCGCCGGCACCTTCATGGGCGGCGTGGCCGCCCTGGCGCGGGAACTGGGCCATACGGTCAGCGGCAGCGACCAGGCCATCTATCCGCCAATGTCGACCCAGCTCGAGCAGCTGGGCATCGCCCTGGACCAGGGCTACCGCGCCGACAGCGTGCCGGCCGGCACCGATGACGTGGTGATCGGCAACGCCCTCTCGCGCGGCAATGCCGCCGTTGAGGCCGTGCTCGACGGCGGCCAGCGCTACATTTCGGGAGCGCAATGGCTGTCCGAACAGGTACTGCCGGGTCGCGACACCCTGGCCGTGGCAGGTACCCATGGCAAGACCACCACCACCACCATCCTCACCTGGCTGCTGGAAAGCGCCGGTCGTTCGCCCGGTTTCCTGATCGGCGGCGTCGCCGAGGATTTCGGCGTCTCCGCCCGGCTGGGCCAGGGCCGCGAGTTCGTGGTCGAGGCCGACGAGTACGACACCGCGTTCTTCGACAAGCGCAGCAAGTTCGTGCACTACCGGCCGCTGGTGGCCATCCTCAACAACCTTGAATACGACCACGCCGACATCTTCCCGGACGTGGCCGCGATCCAGCGCCAGTTCCACCACCTGGTGCGCACGGTGCCGGCGCGTGGCCGACTGATCGTCAACGGCGAGGACCCGCATCTGGCCGAAGTGCTGGCGATGGGCTGCTGGACCCCGGTCGAGCGCTTCGGCTTCGACCCGTCGCTGGAATGGCATGCCGAGCTGCTGGCCGCCGATGGCAGCGCCTTCCGCGTGCACCACCGCGGGCAGGCAATGGGCGATGTGCACTGGTCGTTGCTGGGCCGCCACAACGTGCTCAACGGCCTGGCTGCGCTGGCTGCCGCACATGCGGTGGGCGTGGCGCCGGCCGACGTGATTCCTGCGCTGGCGCGCTTCCGCAGCGTCAAGCGCCGCATGGAAGTGATCGGCCGCCATGACGGCATCACCATCTACGACGATTTCGCCCATCACCCGACCGCGATCGCCACCACGCTGGAAGGCTTGCGTGCCAAGGTGGGTGACGCGCGCATCGTGGTCGCGATGGAGCCGCGCAGCAATTCGATGCGGCTGGGCGCTCACGCGCAGGCGCTGGCCCCGTCGCTGGCGTTGGCTGACGAGGTGGTGTTCCTGCATCGCCCGGAACTGGCCTGGGATGCGGCCGCGGTGATCGCCGCGGTGCGCGGCGAAGCGCACGCGGTGCCCGATACCGACGCGCTGCTGGCGCAGCTGCAGGCCAGCGCGCGCAGCGGCGACCACGTGGTGTTCATGTCCAATGGGGGCTTCGACGGCGCACCGCGTCGCTTCCTCGCCGCGCTGCAGGCCCGATGAGCAGCGACACGTCACTGCCGCTGTTTCCGCTGCACACCACGCTGGTGCCGGGTGCAGCGGTCGGGCTGCGCGTGTTCGAGCGGCGGTACCTGGATCTGGTCCGCGACAGCGGCCGCAGTGGCGAGGGCTTCGGTGTCTGCCTGATCCTCGACGGCCAGGAAGTGGGAGCCCCGGCGACACCGGCAGCGTATGGCGTGCAGGTACGCATCGAAGACTTCGATGTCGGCGCCGATGGCGTGCTGCAGTTGCGCCTGCGAGGCACCCGCCGCTTCCATGTCGAGCGCACCCGCGTACGCGACAACGGCCTGGTGGTGGCCGACGTGCGCTGGTGCGACGAAGACCCCGACGATGAGCTGCGGCCGCAGCATGCGCTGCTGGCCACGGTGCTGGGGCACATCATCGAGCAGGCCGGTGAGGCCTATGCGCCGGCCAATCCGGCGTTGCTGGACCAGGCCAGCTGGGTTGGCTGGCGGCTGGCCGAACTGCTGCCGCTGAGCGAGCAGCAGCGCCTGCAGCTGCTGCAGATGGACGACCCGCACCAGCGGTTGCAGCAGTTGCTGGGCTGGATGCCGTAGCCGATAGCCGCCAACCAAGGTTGGCCACTACCCACGGCAGGGGACGACCAGGGCGCGGCAGAACCGGTAGCTGCCAACCTTGGTTGGCAGGCTTTCCCCGAAACGCCAGCCAAGGTTGGCATCTACCAGAGCGCTGCGGCGGCCTCCTCAGGGCATGGTGGTCTTCAACCGGAGCACCGGCAACCCGGTTTCGCTGTGCACGTCCTCGCGCTGCGGCAGGTCCTGCACGGCGTCCTTCACCGCGTTCAACGCCGGGTCGACGCCACGCAGCGGGTGCCACATGCCGATCCACTCGAAGTGGCGTTCGTAACGCAGGGTCTGTGCACTGCCCAGCCACAGCGGCGTGTTGCCCGCCTGCAGCTGCGCGGGTGCCGGCCACAGGCGCAGCACATAGCGTTCGTCCGGCTTCGCACCCTGGCGCACCATCAGCAGTGCTTCCACGCGGGTGTCCAGCGTGGCCGGCAGCACCGGCAGTTCATCGGCGCCGGTGTTCTTGTCCAGCATCAGCAGCGCCTGCTGCCAGCCGGCCTGTTCCTGCCGCTTCCAGCCACGCGCTTCCAGCTGCGCCTGCAGCGGTGCCAATGGCCCGGCCACCTGCACGTCCAGCGGCCAGCGCTGGTCGTCGTCGAACTCGTTGCGGCGCGCCGGCAGCGTGGCCCAGTCGTGCTGCCACCAGGCCTGCATGTCCATCGCCTGCGGGGCCGGCAGGGTCGGTTCGAAGCGTTCCAGCTTCACCGGGATGTTGCGCGGTGCGTACCACATCGCCGCCACGGCGAAGACGCCGTAGAACAGCCAGGCCACCGGCTTCACCCAGAACGAGCGGTTGAAGCGGCGGCGATAGGCGATGCCCAGCACCAGCAGCCAGAACGTGCCGAACAGCATGCCGCCGATCACGTCGCTCAGCCAATGCGCGCCCAGGTACAGGCGCGAGAAGCCGATCAGGCTGACCACGATGCCCGAGACCAGGTACGGCCAGACGCGGGTGCGGCCGGGCATCTCGCGTGCGATCAGCACCGCGAAGAAGCCGAAGGTGATGGTGGCCATGGTCACCGACACCGACGGGAAGCCGAAGCCGCTGCTGGCGTCGATCGGGCGCACCACATCCACGGTGGCGCCCAGCAGCATGGTCAGCGCCAGGCCGAAGGCCAGTGCCGCCAGCCAGTGCGCAGCGGCCATCCAGCGTCGGCGCCAGATCAGATAGCCCATCGCCGCGGCGGTGGCCGGCAGCAGGACCTGCCAGGCCCCGAGCGACGCCAGCGCAGCCATCGGGTAGTCGGCCAGCGGATTGCGCAGCGCCAGCATGGCCTGGTGCACCAGCAGGTCGATCGCCAGCGGCTCGCCGTGTGCGACCACCACGGTCAACAGCGCGAACCAGCCCCAGCCCAGCAGGAGCAGCATCAGCGCCAGCATCGCCAGCGGCACCGATTCGCGCCGCTTCGGGTCCAGCACGCCAACGGTGTAGCGGCCCAGCGTCGGGTGGCGGTTGGACCAGTCCAGCAGGCGCGCCAGCCAGTTGTCCATGCGTGCGGCCGACCAGCGGTAGCCGTACAGCACGATGGCCCAGACCAGGCCAAGGATCACCGCCAGCAGGCCGACCACCACCACCAGCCGGCCGGCCACAGCAGCCACCGCGTCGTACGCTTCGCCGAGGATCCAGCCCGGCGCCAGGAACAGCACCGCCCAGGAAATGCTGGCGATGCCGCTGGCCTGCACGTAGCGGCTGGCGGGCATCTTCATCATGCCGGCGATGGCCGGCACGAACGGGCGGATCGCGCCGACGTAGCGTGCCACCAGGATGCTCTTGAAGGCATTGCGGCGGAACAGGTTTTCGCCGCGGTCGAGCAGCTGCGGGTAACGGCTGAACGGCCACACGCCGCGCAGGCGGTCGCCCCAGCGGCGGCCGATCCAGTAACTGATGCCATCGCCTGCAAACGCACCCAATGCCGCAGCCGCCACCGCGTACGGCCCGGAGATCTGGCCCAGGCCAATGAACACGCCCACCGCGAACAGCAGTGGCAGCGCCGGCACGATGGCGCCAAGAATGATGACCGCATCGCAGAAGGCGATGAGGAAGATAACGGCGCCCGCCAGCACGGGGTGAGCGGCAATCCACGCGAGCGTGGCGTCGATCCATGAAGAGTCCATTGCCCGATTATAGGGGCGTGAAGGTGACTGGTTCCCAGCCGCTTCGTGACCGTTTGCAACCGGCGCCATCGCCTAGAATGGAGTCATGCCGCATACGCCAGACGCTCCCCACCGTGCTTTGAAGGCCGACAGTTTCGGTCAGATCCTTCTGGTTGAAGGGCCCGATGGCCCGTTCGTACGCCGCGATCTGGGGGCCACGCCGCTGTGGCTGCGGTTGCCCGCGTGGTGGCTTGCACGTCGCGAAGCACGCGCGCTGCGCCATATCCATGGCATGGCCGATGTGCCGCAGCTGCTGGCCTGGGATGGCCGCCACCTCGACCGCAGCTTCATGGCCGGCGATGCCATGTACCAGCGTCCGCCGCGCGGCGATCTGGCCTGGTTCCGCGCCGCGCGTCGCCTGCTGCAGCAGCTGCATCGCAATGGCGTGGCCCACAACGACCTGGCCAAGGAAGCCAACTGGCTGGTCACTGAAGATGGACGACCGGCGCTGATCGACTTCCAGCTGGCGGTGATCGGCAACCCGCGCTCGCGCTGGATGCGGCTGCTGGCCCGCGAGGACCTGCGCCACCTGCTCAAGCACAAGCGCATGTACTGCCGCGAATCACTCACCCCGGTGGAGAGGCGCGTGCTCAAGCGTACTTCGTGGGTGCGCGAGCTGTGGTTCGCCACCGGCAAGCCGGTCTACCGCTTCGTCACCCGCCGCATCCTGCACTGGGAAGACAACGAGGGGCAGGGACCGAAGCCGTGAGTGCATCGCAGGTGATGAGCGCGCCGCCGAGCGCGGGCAGCGTGCTGCGAACTCAGCTGCCCGGTGCGGATTTCGTGCATGCGTGCCATGCGACCACCCGTCGTGATGGGCGCTCGGCGTTGCAGGCCTATCGTGACATGGCCGCGAGCATTCCCGGTTGGTTCGATGGTCTGATGGCGCTGCGCAACCACGGCATGCGCCTGCTTGGGATGAAGCACCTTGGCTCATTGCGTGCGGTGCACGACACCGACGATCCGGCCGCCGGCCAGCGGCTGGGCATCTTCACCCTGCAGTCGCTGGATGACGATGCCATCGTGCTGGAAGACGATGATCGCCACCTGCGCGTACAGCTGGCCCTGCAATGGCAGGGCGATGTGCTGGAAGTGGTGACGGTGGTGCATACGCATAACGCATTCGGGCGGCTCTACATGCTGCCGGTCGCGCCCGTGCACAGGTTGATCGTGCCGCATCTGCTGCAGAAGCAGGTGCAGGCGTACCGATGATTCGACACTGCGCTCGCCGGGCCATGCCCGGCGACACGCGGCGTTTCCGGATTACGGCGTCGCCGGCACCACCTGCTGGCCGATGAAGTTGCGCTTGGCATCGAAGTCATAGGCGATCTGCAGCTGGCCCACGTCCGGGCAGGCGTGGCAGTCGCGCAGCGGTGTGCGGTACAGCAGGCGGATCCCGCCGCCCTCCAGCGGTGTCGCTCCGGCCGATTGCGCCGGCGCGAATGGCGTGGCCTGCGGGTTGGCCTTCAACAGCTCCTGCACGGCCGGGTCGGCACGCAGCGTGTCGTCCAGCTGTACGGCATCCACATCGATGCGCTTGCCGCTGGCGTCGACCAGGCGGGTGCCTTCGTTGGTGTTGGCCCGGAAGGGATACTCGACCGTGGCAATGCCCAGCCCCTCGTTCTCATGCCAGGCGGTGACATACGCCAGTTCCCCGGCGCTGGACAGTTGCTCGGCCGCGGTGATCGCCTCGGCGCTTGCTCCCCCCGCTCGCATCGCATCGCGCAGGCAATCCCGGGTGGCGGCATTCTCGCCCTGGCGGCATGCGTTCAGATCGCCATCCCAGACCACGGCCTCGCTCCAGCGCATCTTGCCGTCGGCGGCGGCCTTCTCCGCGCTGGGCGCGTCACCGGCGGGTGGCTCCTTGCCGGGTTCCGGCGAACGGCCCTGGCAGGCAGTCAGCAGGGCAAGCCCCAGGGCAGGCAGCAACAGGCGGGAACGGCGCATGGCGTGGACCTCGTGCGTTGGCTGGAGGCCCGAGTATCGTCAAGGCCGGGTGAACTCCGCGTCGGCGCGGCATACTAGCGGCTCATTGCATACGCTGGAGTGTGGAACGTGGGCAGTCTGCAGGGCAAAACGCTTTTCATCACCGGAGCCTCGCGTGGGATCGGCCTGGCCATCGCACTGCGCGCTGCGCGCGACGGCGCCAACGTGGCCATTGCGGCCAAGTCGTCGGTGCCGAATCCGAAGCTGCCGGGCACCATCCATACCGCGGCTGAAGCGGTGACGGCGGCAGGCGGGCAGGGCCTGGCCCTGAAGTGCGACATCCGCGAGGAAGAGCAGGTGCACGCGGCGGTTGCGGCCACGGTCGATACCTTCGGTGGCATCGACATCCTGGTCAACAACGCCAGCGCGATCTGGCTGCGCGGTACGCTGGATACGCCGATGAAGCGTTTCGACCTGATGCAGCAGGTCAATGCGCGCGGCAGTTTCCTGTGCGCGCAGGCCTGCCTGCCGTACCTGCTGCAGGCGCCGAATCCGCACATCCTCACCCTTGCACCGCCGCCCAGTCTGGAGCCGAAGTGGTGGGCACCGCATACCGGCTACACGCTGGCGAAGATGGGCATGAGCTTCGTTACCCTGGGCCTGGCCGCGGAATTCGGCCCGCAGGGCGTGGCGGTGAATGCGCTGTGGCCGCGCACGGTCATCGCCACCGATGCGATCAACATGATCCCGGGCGTGGATGCGGCCGGCTGCCGCATGCCGCAGATCATGGCTGATGCCGCGCATGCGGTGCTGGTGCGCGAAGCGGCGGGCTTCCATGGCCAGTTCCTGATCGACGATGACGTGCTGGCGCAGGCGGGTATCACCGATCTTTCGGGCTACGCAGTGGATCCATCGCGTCCGTTGCTGCCGGATCTGTTCCTGGATTGATCGTACGTCGCCGGAAGAGGCCGAGGCTGCGAGCTTCGGCCTGCTGCGCTAGAATGTGCGTCTGTAATCGTTTTCAACAGGGATGTGAACACATGCCACGCACTCTTTCCGTCGCGGCGCTGGCCGCTTCGCTGTCGTTGATCCTGGCCGCCTGCGGTGGCAAGGCACCCGCCGCTGCGGGCGGCGACGCTGCATCCGGCACGCCGGACGCCAGCGCGGCGCCGTCCGACCCGCAGCAGCAGTTGACCGCCAAGCTCAACGCCTACATCGGCTGCTTCAACGCGCTTGATTCGAAGACCCACGGCAGCATCGAGTCCTATACGCGCTGGATCAAGGATGTCGCCGCCGGCCCGACCGGTCGCGAGACACAGGTGTACGGTCCGTTCGAGATCAGCGATTACGACATGAAGCAGTGCGATGCCCCCGTGACCGAGGCGATCGCTGCCAAGCCAGTGCTGGCCGAACTCGATGCTGCTGCTGGCCACTACCAGCAGGCGCTGAAGGCACTGGTGCCGATCAGCAAGGACGCGCACGACTACTACGATCGCCAGGACTACGAAGACGACCAGTTCGCCAAGGGCAAGCAGCTGCACGCGCCCCTGATGGCCGCCTTCAAGGATTTCGTGGCTGCCAGCGAAACGTTCAATGCCGAGCTGGAGCGCCAGAACGACGCCGCCCAGCGCGAGCAGCTCAAGGCACTGGAGCAGGCCGAGGGTCGCACGCGCGAGTACTACCGCCTGGCGATGATGCTGGAAGCCAAGGCCATCATGGATCTGATGAGCGAGGATGATTTCGATCAGGCCAAGGCCCGCGAGCGTCTGGATGCGTTCAACCGCATTTCCGACGAAGCGCATGCGAAGGTGGCTGATCAGGAACCGGGCAAGCTGGACTGGAACAGCTTCGAGCGTGAGGCCGAGAACTTCCGTCGGGAAGGCAAGGCGCGGCTGCAGCGCGTCAGCGAGAAAGAGCCTTACACCGATTTCGAACGACGCATGCTTGATTCGCCGTCGATGGCGCCGCGTGGATCGGCCAGCAAGCTGATGCAGGAATACAACACGCTCGTTTTCCAGAGCAACCGCCAGTAGTGCTCCTGCTTATGGCGTGATCAGCGTGCGCCGGTGTACATCGCCGGCGCTCGCATCAATGACTGAACGCATCCGGCAGCTTGCCGCCGCACTTGCGGCAGTGCAGTGCATCCGGTTCATGGCCTTCCAGCCCACAGTCCGGGCAGCCACGCGCATCGCGGCGTGCGGCCTGCTCGGCTTCACGCATGGTGCTGGCCAGTTCGGCGGTGTAGATGCCGGTGGGCACGGCGATGATGCTGTAGCCGATCAGGATCAGCACCGAGGTGACGAAGCGGCCGAGCACGGTCTGCGGCACGATATCGCCGAAGCCGACCGTGGCCATGGTCACCACCGCCCAGTACATGCTGGCCGGGATGTTGGTGAAACCGTGTTCGGGGCCCTCGATCACGTACATCAGCGCACCGGCGATGATGGTGATGGTGATCACCGTGAACAGGAACACCAGCACCTTGCGCCGGCTGCGCCACAGCGACGTCATCAGGACGCCGCTTTCCTCGATGTAGCGGGTCAGCTTCAGGATGCGGAACACCCGCAGGATGCGCAGCGCGCGCACCACCAGCAGGCTCTGCGCGCCGGGGATGAACATCGACAGGTAGGCGGGCAGGATCGACAGCAGGTCGATGATGCCCCAGATGCTCACTGCATACCGCAGGGGGCGCTTGACCACCGCCAGCCGTAGCAGGTACTCGGCGGTGAAGATGATCGTGAATCCCCATTCCAGGATGTACAGGCCGGTGGACCATTCCGCATGCAGGTGCTGCACGCTGTCGATCATCACCACCAGGATGCTGGCGACGATCGCCACCACCAGGATCAGGTCGAAATTGCGCGAAGGGCGGGTGTCATGGCGGTAGATGATGTCGAACCACCGACGGCGCCAGCCGGTCTCGGTGGCGGGGTTGAGCTGGGGGGCGGAAAACGGTCGCATGGGCGCATTGTGCCGCAGGGGTTCCGGCGCGAGAATGGGCGTTCCTGAACCCTGCCGACTGCCATGACCGCCGCGACCGATCCGCTGATCTCCCTTTCGCACTATTACCTGCCGGTCTACAAGCCCCGCCAGGTGGTACTGGAGCGAGGCCAGGGCGCCCGCGTATGGGACAGCCAGGGCCGTGAGTTCATCGACCTGGCTGCCGGCATCGCCGTGTGCGGCCTGGGCCACAACGATCCGGACCTGGTGGCCGCGCTGGTCGAGCAGGCCGGCAAGCTCTGGCACACCAGCAACGTGTTCTACAGCGCACCGCCGCTGCACCTGGCCGAGGAACTGGTGAAGGCCAGTCGCTTCGCCGAGCGGGTGTTCCTGTGCAACTCCGGCGCCGAAGCCAACGAAGTGGCGATCAAGATGGTCCGCAAGTGGGCCTCCAGCCAGGGCCGCCCGGCCGACAAGCGCGTCATCATCACCTTCCGTGGCAGCTTCCACGGCCGCACCATGGGCGCGGTGACCGCTACCGCGCAGCCGAAGTACCAGGAAGGCTACGAGCCGCTGCCGGGGGGCTTCCGCTACATCGATTTCAACGACGAAGTGCAGCTGGAAACCGCGATGGCCGCCGGTGACGTGGCGGCGGTGATGCTGGAGCCGATCCAGGGCGAGGGCGGCGTGATGCCGGCCAAGTCCGGCTTCCTCAAGCGCGTGCGCGAACTGTGCGACCAGCACGACGCGCTGCTGGTGCTGGACGAGATCCAGGCCGGCATGGGCCGCACCGGCACGCTCTTCGCGCACTGGCAGGACGACGTGGTGCCGGACATGGTCACCCTGGCCAAGGCACTGGGTGGCGGCTTCCCGATCGGTGCGATGCTGGCCGGCCCGAAGGTGGCCGAGACCATGCAGTTTGGCGCGCACGGCACCACCTTCGGTGGCAACCCGCTGGCCGCTGCGGTGGCCCGCGTGGCGCTGCGCAAGCTGGCGTCGTCGGAGATCGCCGCCAACGTCAGCCGCCAGTCGAAGGCGCTGCGCGATGGCTTCGCGCGCATCAACGAAGAGTTCGGCGTGTTCAGCGAGGTGCGTGGTCGCGGCCTGATGCTGGGTGCGGTGCTGAGCAAGGATTTCGCCGGCCAGGCTGGTGCGATCCTCGACCACGCTGCCGGGCAGGGGCTGCTGACCCTGCAGGCCGGCCCGGACGTGCTGCGCTTCGTGCCGTCGCTGAACATCACCGACGAAGAAGTGGCTGAAGGCCTCAAGCGCCTGCGCGCGGCAATTGCCGCGTTCATCGCCGCGCGCTGACGCCTTGGCGTCGGGGTCGGATCCCTCTCCTGCGGAGAGGGCTCTGGCCCCGATCAGCCCACCGCGTAACGCTTCAACACCTTGCCCAGCCCACGGCCATCGCGCACGGTTTCCGCGTGCAGGCCGGCGGCGCGTGCGCCGCGCACGTTGGCGAACAGGTCATCGACGAACAGCGTGCGCGCAGGTGCCACGTCCAGTGCTTCCAGCGTGCGCAGGAACACCGCGGGCGCCGGTTTGCGCAGGCCGAACTCCGCGCTGCAGAACACGCGCTCATGCAGGGCCGGGAACAGTTCCGGTAGCAGAGTCGGCAAGGCCTGCTGCATCAGTGCGCCATTGTTGGTCAGCACCGCCATCGGCAGCTGCAGGGCCTGCAGCCGCTGCAGCACGGCCGGCTGTGGATGGCTGGCGGCCTGTCGCGCCGCGATCCACGTGTGTACATCAACGGTGCGGCCCAGCTGTTTGCTCAGCTGCGCCAGATAGGCCGGGCCATCCAGCGTGCCATTGTCATGTGCCGCTTCCAGCCCGCTGTCGTACAGCGCGGCCTGCACGGTTTCCGGCGCGACATCCAGCGCCTGTGCCAGATGCAGCACGCGCTGCGCGCGCAGGTACTGCACCAGCACGCCATCCACATCCAGCAGCAACAGATCGATCCGCATCGGCCGAGCATGCCATCGCGGTGGATGCGCGGAAACCCTGGAGTGCGCGTGCGACAGACGGTCGCAGACGCGGCCACAGGAGGCTGCCTAGAATGGCGCTTGAATCCGCAGGAGATGCAACGATGAAGGCTTGGATGGTGGCAGTGGGACTGGGCGTGCTGATGCTGGCGCCGTCGGCGATGGCGCGGGTGTGTGCGGTGAGCATCGACAGCACCGACCAGATGAGCTTCAGCAGCCGCGAGATCAAGGTCGCCGCCGACTGCACCGCCGTGGACCTGACCCTGCGCCACACCGGCAAGCTGGCTGTCACCGCGATGGGCCACAACTGGGTGCTGACCCGTACCGCCGATTACCAGCCGGTGGCGATGGCGGGCATGCGCATGACCCTGGCCGACAGCTACCTGCCGAAGGCCGACAAGCGCGTGCTGGCGCACACCAAGGTGATCGGCGGTGGCGAGACCACGCGCGTGCGCTTCTCCACCCAGGGCCTGCAGAAGGGCGGTGACTACACCTTCTTCTGCTCGTTCCCCGGCCACTTCGCGATGATGAAGGGCAAGTTCGTCTTCGGTTGAAAAAAAGGGGACGGAGGGGATTAAGTCGTTTGTGCACAAACGACTTAATCCCCTCCGTCCCCTTTTTTGTGCTCAGCCCTTGGCAGCCCTGAACGCCACGCGTGCTGCGGCCAGCGTCGCCTCGATCACGGCATCGTCGTGCGCGCTGGACAGGAAGCCGGCCTCGTACGCCGACGGGGCCAGGAACACGCCCTGCTCCAGCATCGCGTGGAAGAAGCGGTTGAACGCCGGAATGTCACAGGCGGTGGCCTGCGCATAGGTCTCCACCTTCTCGCTGGTGAAGAACAGCCCGAACATCGCACCCACGCAGGTGGTGGTCACGGCCACACCGGCGTCGGCGGCGGCCGCTTCCAGACCCGCACACAGGCGTGCGGTGCGCTCGGCCAGGTCGGCATGGAAACCCGGCTGCTGGACCAGCTCCAGCATCGCCAGGCCGGCGGCCATTGCCACCGGATTGCCGCTCAGCGTGCCGGCCTGGTAGATCGGGCCGGCCGGTGCGATCTGCTGCATCAGCTCGCGGCGACCACCGTAGGCACCCACCGGCATGCCACCGCCGATGATCTTGCCGAAAGTGGTCAGGTCCGGGGTAATGCCGTAATGCGCCTGCGCACCGCCGAGGGCAACACGGAAGCCGGTCATCACTTCGTCGAAGATCAGCAGCGCGCCATGCTTCGTGCACAGCGCACGCAGGTGTTGCAGGTAGCCCTCGCGCGGCGGGATGCAGTTGGCGTTGCCGACCACCGGTTCGATGATCAGGCCGGCGATGTCGTCACCCTGCTGTTCGAACAGGGCGGTGGCCGCTTCGAAGTCGTTGTAGGGCAGGGTCAGGGTCAGTTCGCTCAGGCCGGCCGGGACGCCCGGCGAGGTCGGCACGCCCAGGGTCAGCATGCCGCTGCCGGCCTTGACCAGGAACGAGTCGCCGTGGCCGTGGTAGCAGCCTTCGAACTTGACGATGCGGTTGCGGCCGGTGGCGCCACGCGCCAGGCGGATCGCCGACAGCGTGGCCTCGGTGCCGGAGTTGACCATGCGCACCATCTCGCACGATGGCACCAGGCCGGTGATGGTCTCGGCCATGGTGACTTCGGCCGCGCACGGCGCACCGAAGGACAGGCCACTGTCGATCGCCTTCTTCACCGCCTGGCGCACGGCCGGGTGGTTGTGGCCGACGATCATCGGGCCCCAGGAACCGACGTAGTCGATGTAGCGGTTGCCATCGACGTCGTACAGGTAGGCGCCATCGGCGCGTTCAACGAAGAACGGCTCGCCGCCGACCGACTTGAACGCACGTACCGGCGAATTGACGCCGCCCGGCAGCAGCTGCTGGGCACGGGAGAACAGGGCGTGGGACTGGTCGTGGTTCATGGGGCTTTCCTGGGCATTACGCGAACTGGGCGAGATAGGCGCGCTGGGTCGCGACCGGGTCCGATGCGGCATAGATACCGCTGACCACGGCCACCAGATCGGCGCCGGCGTCGATGATGGGACCGACATTGTCCGGCGTCAGGCCGCCGATCGCCACCCGCGGCACGCCGAGTGCGGCGCTTTGCCGCAGCAGGTCGGCGTGGGCGCGGCTGCTGGTGACCTTGGTGGTGGTCGGGAAGAAGGCGCCGAAGGCCACATAGCTGGCGCCGGCCGCCACGGCCTTCTCGGCATTGGCCAGCTGGTCGTAGCAGGAGGCGCCGATGATGGCCTCGGCACCGAGCAGCGCGCGCGCGCTGGGGATGTCTCCGTCGGTGCCGCCCAGATGCACGCCGGCCGCGCCCACGGCCTTGGCCAGCACCGGATCGTCGTTGACGATCAGCGACACGCCGTGGGCGGCGCACAGGCCTTGCAGGGCCGTTGCCTGTTCCTGCCGCAGGGCATCGCTGGCGGTCTTGTGGCGGTACTGCAGCCAGGTGGCACCCGCGGCCAGCAGCGGCGCGGTACGGGCCAGCAGGCGCGCGGTATCGGGCTCGTCCGGGGTGATCAGGTAGACGCCGCGGGGCGCCGGGGAAGCAGAAGTCATCGATGGCTACCGGTGCGTGGGCTGCAATGGGACAATGGCCGCCCGTGAATCCAGCCCCGATTATCCGATGAGCGACGCCAGCCCCACCACCCTGCGAACCTGGATGTGCGTGGTCTGCGGCTTCCTGTACAGCGAAGCGGAAGGCTTGCCGGAGGAGGGTATTGAGCCCGGGACGCGTTGGGAGGACATTCCCGAAACCTGGACCTGCCCGGACTGCGGGGTGACCAAGGCCGATTTCGAGATGGTCGAGGTCGATTGACCGGCGGGCCACCCGGCCCATCCTGTGGGTGCGGACCGTTGGGGTGGGTGTGGACCGTTGGTCCACACACCGACACCCTCAATGCAGCCGCGGCATCGGCCCGCCGAGGTCGATCAGCTTCTCGCGCAGCCACTGCGCGTCGCTGGCCTCGGGATTGCGCTTCAGGTACTGCCCCAGGTCATGGCGGGCACCGGCCAGATACTCCAGTTGCAGGTACGCCAGGCCGCGGTCGCGCAGCGCGTCGTCCTGCTCGGGCGCCAGTTTCAGCAGGCGGTCGGCACTGCGTGCGGCACGATCCCATTCACCGGCTTCGGCGTAGACACCATGCAGGTTGCGCAGCATGCGCATCAGGATCGCGCGCGCCGGCGCCGGGTCGAGGATCTGCGCCAGCACCTGGTCATCGGGCATCTGTCCGCCCAGGTGTGACTTGGCGCGTTCGCGCAGTTCGTCCACGTCCAGTGGCCGGCCACCGTTGAACGGGTCCATCACCAGCACGCCGTCGTCCACCGGCAAGCGCACCAGGAAGTGGCCGGGGAAGGACACGCCATCCAACGGTATGCCGAGCCGGCGCGCGACTTCCATCTGCACCAGCGCCAACGAGATCGGATTGCCCAGGCGCCGCTCGAACACCTGGTTGAGGTAGCTGTTGCGCGGGTCGTAATACTCGTCGTGGTCGCCGCTGTAGCCCAGCTCGTCGAACAGGTGGCGGTTGATCGCCGCCATTTTCAGTGGGCTGTTGTCGATGCTCTCCACTTCCGAGCGGAGGTGGTCGACATGGCTCTGGATCAGCGCGTCGTAGGTGGACGGCTGCAGATCGGGGTATTCATCGCGCGCGATCAGCAGCGCGGTCGGCAACAAGGGCAGCGCCTCGTCTTCGAGGTCGGCCAGTGCATCCCAGTCGGGGAGTGTGATCCGGTCCTGCATGACCACAGACTGGCGTCATTCGCAGGCGGTTTCAAGCGGTGCCGCGTGAAAAATCCGGGGGTCAGATCCCTTTCGCGTGCGAAAGGGATCTGACCCCTGCAGGGTTGCCGGCCAGCGGCCGGCGCTACCGCGGGCAGAACCCTGTTACTCGATGCCCGGGCCGAACTTCAGCTCCGTGCCATCCTTCAGCTTGAGCTTCTCGGCCTGGCCGGCGTTGAGCTCCAGCACATAGCGCGCCGGGCCACCGCTGGGGTAGGGCGGGCACATGTCACCGGCCGAGCACGGCGGCACATCGCGCTGCTGGCTGACCAGCTTGCGCTGGCTGTCGAAGTACAGGATGTCCAGCGCAAGCTTGGTGTTCTTCATCCAGTACGCCTGCATTTCCTCGCGGTCGTGGATGAACAGCATGCCGTGGTCGGCTGCCAGCTGGTCGCGGAACATCAACCCGCGCGCGCGGGTTTCATCGTTGGTGGCCAGCTCGACCTGGTAGCGGGCGCCATCCAGCTCGACCCAGTGGCGGGCCGCGTCGGTGGCACAGCCGGCCAGGGCCAGCAGCGGAAGCATCAGCAGCGAACGCAACAGCGACATCGTCAGGATCCTTCGAAAGGGTCAGAGCACGACCGGCGGCTCGCCACCGACGATCACCACATCGGCGCGGCGGCGGGCGAACAGGCCGACGCAGACCACGCCCGGCAGCTGGTTGAGCTCGCGCTCCAGCTTTTCCGGATCGGTGATCTGCAGGTTGTGGATGTCCAGGATCTGGTTGCCATTGTCGGTGACCACGCCTTCGCGCCAGGTCGGCTGGCCGCCGGTCATGTCGCGGATCTGGCGGGCGACCAGGCTGCGCGCCATCGGGATCACTTCCACCGGCAGCGGGAACCTGCCCAGCACCGGCACCTGCTTGCTCGGGTCGATGATGCAGATGAAGCGCTCGCTGGCCTCGGCGATGATCTTCTCGCGGGTCAGCGCGGCGCCGCCGCCCTTGATCAGGCACTTGTTGGCGTCGCACTCATCGGCGCCATCGACGTACAGCGACAGGTTGCCGCTGTGGTTCAGCTCGATCACCTCGATGCCGTGCTGCTTCAGGCGCGCGGTGCTCTGCTCGGAGCTGGAAACAGCGCCCTTGATGCGGTGCTGGATGCGGGCCAGGGCATCGATGAAATAGGCCACGGTGGAACCGGTGCCGACACCGACGATCATGCCGTCTTCAACGTACTCGATGGCTTTCTCGGCGGCCAGGCGCTTGGCTTCGGACATGGGAGAACTCTCAGGCAGGGAATCAGGATTTCTTTTCCAGCGACAGCAGCAGCTTCCACTGCGCGGCGGTCACCGGGAACACCGACAGGCGGTTGCCCTTGGCAACCAGCGGGAAGCCCTCGCCGAGTTCTTCGGCGTGCAGCTTGATCTCGTCCAGCGCGATCACCTGCTTGAGCTTGCGGTCGAAGGCCACGTCCACCAGCATCCAGCGCGGGTTTTCGCGCGTGCTCTTGGGGTCGTGGTAGTCGGATTTCGGATCGAACTGGGTGTCGTCCGGGTAGGCCGTACTGGCCACGGTGGCCAGGCCGACGATGCCGGGCACCTTGGTATTGGAGTGGTAGAACAGGATGCCGTCGCCCACCTGCATGCCATCGCGCATGAAGTTGCGCGCCTGATAGTTGCGCACCCCGTTCCAGGGTTCGACCTTGACCTTGGCCAGGTCATCGATGGAGAAGGCGTCCGGTTCGGACTTCATCAGCCAGTAGCGCTTGCGGGCGGTCATGCGTTCACGGGGGCAGCGGAGGGGAACAGGGTGCCGTCTTCGGTGCAGATCGCATCCACCGGCACGTCCCACGACGCCACCGGCAAGGACTCGACCTGCTGCACCGCGAACGCAGCACCGACCAGCCAGGGCGGCGCCGGCCGGTCGTGGCGGAAGGCGAAGCTGCGATCATACCAGCCGCCCCCCATGCCCAGCCGCCGGCACTGCGTGTCGAAACCCACCAGCGGGGCCACCACCAGCGCCATCTGTGCTGGTTCCAGGGTGTCTTCCAGCGCCACGTCCGGCTCGGGAATGCCGTAGCGGTTGCTGGTCAGCGGCTGCCCCGGCCGCCACGGCGCGAAGCGCAGCACGTCGCCGGCCAGCACCGGCAGACAGTAGGTGAGGCCTTCGGGCAACTGCAACTGCCAGCGGTGCAGGGCGATCTCGCCATCCAGCGCCCAGTAGCCGGCCACGGCGCCTTCGCGCGGGGCGAACGGCAGGGCGAGCAGGGCATCGGCAAGCGATTCGGCGGCGGCGATGCGCTCAGCGGCGGAAAGGTCTCGGCGGCGTTGCCGCAGGTCGTGGCGCAGGGCCTGGCGCGGGTCGGTCATGGCAGCGTGCGGCAAGGATCAGCCGTCATTGTGCCGGAAAGAACAAGGGCGACGCCCGAAGACGCCGCCCTTGCTGGAATATTGCATTCTCCGCAATGTCGATGCATGCGAAACGACCTTGAACCCGGGGGCTCAAGTGGGAACGCTGGAGAACCATCGGGCTTCCCGCTGCAAGGCGGACCTGCACTCCCGGCGCTGTCGCGCTCCCGGTGTCGTTCTTAAGGGACAAGGCGAATGTTTGCACATGCCGTCGAGTACCGCAGAGAACGCGTGGCTATTATAGCCAGCACGCAGGATCTGGATAGGCCGTTCGTCGGCAACAGTCCGTGCCAATTCAGATATGAGAAGACGCGTCTTGCACGATTTTCAGGCGCCGCCGTCGATGGCGCGGTCCAGGCGCCGGTTCAGGTCGGCCAGGGTCTGCTGCAGGGCCACGGCCTGGCGGGCGTTTTCGTCGCGCAGCAGCTGCAGTTCGTGGGCCAGGTTCAGCGCGGCCAACACGGCGACGCGATCGACCGCGGCCATGCGGTTGCTGCCGCGGATCTCACGCATGCGCGCGTCCAGCAGGCGCGCGGCGGCCATCAGGCTGTCACGTTCATCGCCGCCGACGCCCACGGTGTATTCACGATCGAGGATGCGGACACTGACCGGTTCGGCGCTCATGTGTGCTGCTCCAGGGATTTGAGCCGGCTGATCATCGCTTCCACCCGCGAGCGTGCCTGCTCATTCTTGGCCAGCAGCGTCGAACGCTCGGCCACCAGCTGTTCCTGCTGGTGGCGCAGGCTGCGGTTCTCCTCGGCCAGGCGCTGGTTGCGGTCAAGCAACGCTTCCACGCGGGCAGCGAAGTCCTGCAGCTGGGCAAGGGGATCGGCGGGTTCCATGCGGGCACGATAGGCAAGCCGGGTAAGGGCGGTCAAGCGTTGTCGCAGCAAGGCTGGACGGCTGCGGAGAGGATGCCGTCGGGTTGCTACACTACGGGGTCTCACGGGCGCGCGCGTGCGCGCCCCGGGTTTCCTTTCCGAACGAGCCGCACGATGACCGAACTTCCCTCCGTCGACGACGTTACCCGCGCCAGCCAGGCGTTGGGCCTGGGCGCCACCGCTGCCGAGCTGCACGGCGCGCTGTGCGGCTGGCTGGCTGCCGGCGGTGCCCCCGGCAACGACTGGCCGGCGCGCGTGCTGGCCGACGACAACCTGCCGCCGGTGGCTGCCGACAGCGTGCTGGGGCAGCTGCTGCAGGCCACCATCAAGCAGCTGGAAGACCGCGACTTCGCCTTCGAGCTGCTGCTGACCGACGGCGACGATGTATCCGCGCAGGCCGATGCCATGTTCAGCTGGACCCGTTCCTTCCTGGGCGGCTTCGGCCTGGGCAGCGGCGGCCGCCGCCCGACCCTGTCCGAAGAGGGCGAGGAAGCGCTGACCGACATGGCCAGCCTGGCGCGTGCCTCCAGCGAGGATTTCGAGGCCGGTGGCGATGATGACGACGAAGCCCTGTCGGAGATCGAGGAATTCATCCGCGTGGCGGTGCTCCTGCTGCACGGCGACGTGGTGCTGGCCTCGCGCCATCGTCAGCGCCTGAACTGATGGACATCAAGCAGCGCACCGGCATTGCCGCCGGCGAGTACAAGCGTCGTCGCCGCCAGCTGATGGACATGGCCGGCGAGGATGCGATCCTGGTGCTGCCGGCCGCGGCCGAGAAGGTGCGCAGCCTCGATACCCATTATCCGTTCCGGCAGGATTCGGATTTCCAGTACCTGAGCGGCTTCCCGGAGCCGGAAGCAGTGCTGGTACTGATCCCGGGCCGACGCCACGGCGAGGCCATCCTGTTCTGCCGCGAGCGCGATGCCGAACGCGAAGCCTGGGACGGCAGCCGCGCCGGCCAGGAAGGCGCGGTGGCGCAGTACGGCATGGACGACGCCTACCCGATCGATGATCTGGACGACATCCTGCCGGGCCTGCTGGAAGGCCGTTCGCGCGTCTACTACCACTTCGGCCGGGATGCCGACTTCGACCTGAAGCTGATCGGCTGGGTCAACCGCGTGCGTTCGCAGGTGCGCCACGGTGCGCAGCCGCCGCACGAGTTCCTCGAACTGGGCCACCTGCTGCACGAGCAGCGCCTGTTCAAGTCCGGTGCCGAAGTGGCGTTGATGCACCACGCCGCGCAGATCAGCGTGCGTGCGCATCTGGCCGCGATGAGGGCCGCCAGGGCCGGCATCCACGAGTACGAACTGCAGGCGGAGCTGGAACGCGTGTTCCGCGCCAACGACGCCGTGCCGGCCTATTGCAGCATCGTCGGCGCCGGCCGCAACGGCTGCATCCTGCATTACCGCGACAACAACGCGCGTTCGCGCGACGGCGAGCTGGTGCTGATCGACGCCGGTGCCGAGTACCGTGGCTACGCCAGTGACATCACCCGCACGTTCCCGGTGAATGGCCGCTTCAGCGCTGAGCAGCGTGCACTGCACGACCTGGTCGGCGATGCGCAGGCCGCTGCGTTGGCCCAGGCCAGGCCGGGCGTGCCGTACGAAGCCGGTCACCTCGCCGCAGTGCAGACCCTGACCGAGGGCCTGCTGCGGCTGGGCCTGCTGAAGGGTACGCTGGAAAAGAACCTGGCCGAAGGCCTGTACCAGCGCTTCTACCGGCACAAGACCGGGCACTGGATCGGCATGGACGTGCACGACGTGGGCGACTACCGCCTGGCGGGTGACTCGCGTCTGCTGGAGCCGGGCATGGCGTTCACCATCGAGCCCGGGTTGTACATCGGCGTGGATGACACGACGGTGGAACCGCGCTGGCGCGGTATCGGCATCCGTACCGAGGATGACGTGCTGATCACCGATGACGGCCATCGCGTGCTGACCGAAGGCCTGGCGCGCAGCGCCGACGAGATTGAAGCGGTGATGGCGGGGTAAGGGGTGTTCTGCAGGGCTTGCAGCCCTGCACCTGCTGCAATCAACGGCAACTGCCAATGCCAGAGCGGCATTCCGTGGGATGGCGGGGCGGTGTGGGTGGTCAGGACACGCCGTAAACCCATCCATGGGGGCTCGATGGCGCCATCCATGGCGCCAACGGTCCTGCCCACCCACACCGCCCCACCCCTGACAGATTCCTGTGGCTGTTGGTGGGTGCCGACCGTTGGTCGGCACATCTGTCAGATATCGAATGAATCATCCACGCATGGCGTGGATCTACGGGCAATTGCGGCTGTTGGTAGGTGTCGACCTTGGTCGACACAGAGCGAGCGCAGCGAGCGACCCGCTTCTGCTTTTCTTTTTCTTTTCCGTGGTTGGACGCGCGCAGGAAACTGTCAAAGGCCGGGCGGGGTGGGTTTGCAGGACCGTTGGCGCCATGGATGGCGCCATCGAGCCCCCATGGATGGGTTTACGGCGTGTCCTGCAAACCCACCCCGCCCGGCAAAGCGCGGCTTTTGAATTCAGCACCCAACCACGAGGGGCTCAGCCGTTCGCCGCCGCAAACGCCGGCCGCGTCAGGTTGTCCGCCTCGCCATCAGTGCACAGCACTTCGTCTTCAATGCGGATGCCACCATACGGACGGAAGAAGTCCACGCGCTCCCAGTTGATCGCATCACCATGGCCGGCGTCCTTCACTTCGTTCAACAGCATGTCGATGAAGTACAGGCCTGGCTCGATGGTCACCACCATGCCCGGTTCCAGCACGCGGGTCAGGCGCAGGTAGGGATGGCCGGCCGGGCGCTCGATGCGGCCACCTTCGTCGCTGGCGGCGAAGCCGGCCACGTCGTGCACCTGCAGGCCGATCAGGTGGCCGATGCCGTGCGGGAAGAATGCGGCGCTGACGCCGGTCTCCAGCGCGGTCTGTGGCGACACCTTGATCACGCCGAAGTCCTTCAGCACGCCCATCAGCGAAAGATGTGCGTCCACGTGCAGCTGCTTGTAGTCGAAGCCCGGGCGCACCGCTGCGCACATCTGCTGCTGGGCCGCGTCGACGGCCGCAATCATCGCGGCGAATTCGTCGTGGCCCTGCGCGGCGTAGGTGCGGGTGATGTCGCTGGCGTAGCCGTGCGCACTGGCGCCGGCGTCGATCAGGAAGCTGCGCAGCGGCTGCGGTGCCTTGCGGCCCAGCTCGGTGTAATGCAGCACGGCGGCGTGTTCGTTCAACGCCACGATGTTGCCGTAGGGCAGTTCGTTGGCATCCTGGCCGACGGCCTGGCAGTACGCCATGTGGATGCTGAATTCGTCGGCACCGTTGCGGAACGCGGCCTCGGCGGCGCGGTGGCCGCGCACGCCCAGCACCTGGGCCTGGCGCATCAGTGCGATTTCATACGGTGTCTTGCTGCCGCGGTGCCATTCCAGGTAGTTCACCACCGGCGCTGGATTGTTCGGCACGTAGTTGCACAGTGCGCTCTGCGGCTCGCCCAGGATCGCGCAGCGCGACGGGTCGGCCGGCAGCAGGGCCAGCGCCTCTTCGGGCTTGCGGATGATGTGGATGTCGAAGTGCTCCACCCACCAGCCACTGGGGGCGTCCGGTACCACGTGCCAGTAGTCGAAGGGCTGGTGGAAGATCACCGCCGGGCGCTTGCCCGGGGTGAACACGATCCAGCTGTTGGGCACGCGGGTCAGCGGCAGCCAGGCCTTGAACTGCGGGTTGACCGCATACGGGTAGTCGCGGTCGTCGAACACCTGGTAGTGCAGGGTGCCACTGGGCACCACCAGATGGTCGAAGCCGCCGCGGGCCAGCGCCTGTTCGGCGCGTCGGCACAGCACGGCCAGGTGGTCGGAATACAGGGCGCCGGGGTCTTGCTGGATCATTGCGGTGGCTCGACACGGAAAACGGCCCTAGATTCTGCCGCATACCGCGAAAAACCGCTGTGCCGGAACCGGCACTCAGGCCGTCGAAACCGGTCCCTCGTCGCTGTCCTCGCCCACCCACTGCCGCAGCAGCTGCCGATGCTCGCGCGACAGGGTCAGGAAGCGGAAGCCGGTCCAGCTCTGCCCGGGAACGTGTGCGGGCTCGCTCCACAGCAGATGCACGCCTACGTCGATGGCCTGCTGGCGGCCATCACCCAATGGCAAGGGAAAGCGCAGCTGGTACAGCGCATCCTCGCGCAGCGGCATGCTGGCCAGCATCAGCATGCCAGTTTCGGAGACATTGCCGAGGCGCCCGACCACGCACTCGCGCATCTGGTCGGTAACCGGCACCAGGTCCGAGACCTGGCGCCGCGGCGCGCGGCGGGTGTCCTGCGGCGGTACGGCTTTCATGCGGGGGTCTCCTGTGCGCGAGCCGTGGCCAGTGCGCGCAGCGCACCGAGGCTGGCTTCCCAGGCGCGGTCGACCAGCCGGCCCTTGTCTTCGGTGACCAGCTGCGCGCGCCCGGCACTGATCTGCCGTGCCAGCGCATCCAGGTCGGTATCGGTGATCTTCTGCCCGCGCGCATTGACGAACAACGCGTGGCCGGTCAGCAGGCTGTACCAGGACAGGCGCTGGCGGCGCATCGTGCCATCGCCCGTGTCGATGTCGAACCAACTGCCGAACGGCAGGCTGGACAGCTGTTGGTAGGCCGCTTCTTCGGCGCTGCTGCGCGGCGTGGCAGGTGCGGCGCCACTGTTCGTGCCGGCGTGCTCGCCCAGGCGCGCACGTGCCTTGAGGCGTGCGCTGAGCTCGGTACGCGAGGTGCTTTCATCCTCGCCGCCGGGCGTGGCCAGCCTGCGCGCGACAGCGGCGGCTTCCTCGGCGTGGTAGCCGACCTGCAGCAATGCGGCCTCCACGTCCGCTGCCAGTGCGGTATCGGTGCCGCCGGGGGCGTCGATGGCCTGCGCGGTGATGGCAGCGATGCGCTCGGTCTGTTGCAGGCGCTCCTGCCATTGCGGTGAATCGTCGCCATGGCGCAGGCGGGTGAGGGTCAGTGCATCGGCCCAGGCCTGGCGCAGCAAGGTCTGCACGAAGCGAGGTGGCGACCGGGTGTCGCAGCACTGGTCGATCTGTGCGGTGGCCTGGCGACGGGCCAGTTCCAATCGTTCCTTGCCGCGCGCGGCTTCCACATGGCGGCGCTCGGCCAGTTCGGCACGATGGGCCGCCGCGCGCTGGTGCTGCTGCACGTCTTCACTGGCGGCGGCAAAGGCTTCCGGCGCACGCGCATCCTGCCCCAGCAGGCCCTGCACGCTCTGCGCCATGCGCTGCAGCAGCTGCGGGTCGACATCCTCATCGCCCAGCCAGTTGGCGCCGACTTCGGCGATCTGATTGAGCAGCTCACGCGCGGGGTGTTCGTCGCGCACGAAGAAGCCCGGATCGGCCATGGCGGCGCGTGCCAGGGGTACCTGCAGGCGGGCCAGCAGCGCGGCCGGCACTGGATCGGGACGCTGCTGCTGTTGCACCTGCTGCATCAGCATGCGCAGCAGGTCGAGGTTGTCCCGGTCGTGACTGCCCAGCTGGGCCTGCGCACCATGCTCGCTGCGCAGCTGCGCGACCACGGCAGCCTGCAGGTCGGCCACACCGGTTGCCGCACTGGACTGGGCCTGCAGGCGCGCGAGGACCGCGTCGACTGCCGCGCTGGGCACCGCGCCGCTGTCCGCCGGGGCAGGGCTGCCGTGCCGCGCCTGCTGCAGCAGTTCATGCAGTGCACTGCCGGTGGAGGTGGTCACGCCCGGCGTGGCGGGGCCGCCAGCGCCGCCCTCGTGGAAGGCGTCCTGTACCAGGCTGGACCAGGAGCCGGCCGGTGCCGAACCGTTCCAGCCGGTCAGGGGGGCTGCGGTGCGCTTGGCCGGCTGCGTGGTGCGGCCGCCCCCCACCGACTGGGTGATGATCCGCCGCGTGCTCGACGAGCGTGCCAGGTAGGGGGTGTAGACCAGCCCCGGCAGTACACCGGACTGGGCCAGCAGGGCATTGGCACGGTCAAGGATATCGCCCAGCCGTTCCAGCACCTGCCGTTCGAAACTGCGATACAGCGCCAGCTGTACCTCGACGCTCAGCGCGTCCTGTTCGGCAATCCGGCGCACCATCGCGCACAGTGCCTGCGGTGCCAGCGGCAGGGTGTCGGCCTCGAAGGCCGGCGCCGCCGCCAGTACGCCCAGGCGTTGGCCCAGCAGGTTCAGTGTGTTGGTTGAACGCAGGGTTTCGCGCCGCACCATCTCGGTCAGCAGCAGGTCGCGATCCACTTCGTGCTCATCAACCAGCGACAGCCCGAGCATGCCCGGCAGCGCTGGTGGCCCAGCACTGGTACTGACACCGCTGACCGGTTCGCGCAACCGCGCGAGGGCGTCGGCCACGGCATCGAGCATGCGATCGGCGAAATGGCCGGCGAAGGCGTGCAGCTGTCCACGCTGGGCCATCAGCTCGGCCTGCTGCTGCGGATTGCGTGCGCGGTCGGCGTCGTGCAGCAGGGTCTGCTCCAGCGCCTCGACGGTCAGGATCAGGGGCGCCGCCAGCGTCTGCCGGCACAGGCCGATCAGCGCGCCCAGCAGCTCACGTACCCGCGGTGGCAGATCGCTGGCGGCCAGGCGGTTCTTGTCGGCAGGAGTGATGGAAAAGACAGCTGACATCGGCAGGCGGTACCCGGATTCCCGCGGATCGATCTGGTGAATCTACCGTGTCGGCCGATGTCGGCGCTACTTTAGGCTGAACGTGAATCGCATCCGCCGGGCCTGGCCCGACCGATGAACGGTAGTGCCGGCCGCTGGCCGGCAGATATGTCTTCACCGGATTGCCGGCCAGCGGCCGGAACGATCCTTTGCCAGGCGAGGATCAATCTTCCAGGAACAGGCTCACCACATCGTTGGTGAAGCGGCGGCCCAGCTCGGTCGGCTGCACATGGCCATCGGTCACGTCCAGCCAGCCGCGCTGCACGGCCTCGGCCAGGGGAGCGTCCAGCACGCTGCGCGGCAGCCCCGTGCGCGACTCGAAATCGCGCAGGCCAAAACCTTCGTGCAGGCGCAGCAGGTTGAGCATGTATTCGAACGGCAGGCGCTCCGGCGCGATCACATCGTCGCCGCCGAACGAGGCGGGCGTGCCGGCGCTGTCCAGGTAGGCCTGCGGGTGCTTCAGCTTCCAACGCCGCAGCACATGCTCCTCGGCGCCGGAACTGATCTTGCCGTGCGCGCCGGCACCGATGCCCAGGTAGTCGCCGAAGCGCCAGTAGTTCAGATTGTGCGCGCTCTGCCGGCCGGGGCGCGCATAGGCGCTGACCTCGTACTGGCCGAAACCGGCCTGTGCCAGCAATGCCTGGCAGTGTTCCTGCATGTCCCAGGCGTTGTCTTCATCGGGAATGCCCTGCGGCGGCCGCGCGAAGAACACCGTGTTCGGTTCCAGGGTCAGCTGGTAGTGGGAGATGTGTGCCGGCTGCAGCGCGAACGCGCGTTCCAGGTCGGCCTCGGCACCGGCCAGGGTCTGTTCCGGCAGCGCGTACATCAGGTCGATGTTGAAGTTGTCGTAGCCCGCGTCCTGCGCCATCTTCACCGCGCGCTCGGCTTCGCCACTGTCGTGGATGCGGCCCAGGCGCTTGAGCATGGCGTCGTCGAAACTCTGGATGCCGAAGCTGAGGCGGTTCACGCCGGCCGCGCGATAGCGGTCGAAGCGGCCATGTTCGGCGGTGCCCGGGTTGGTTTCCAGGGTGATTTCGGCATTGGGCGCGAAACGCAGGCGTGCGCTGGCCTGTTGCAGGAAGCGGTCGATCGCCTCCGGCGGGAACAGGCTGGGCGTGCCGCCACCGAAGAACACGCTGTGCACCACCCGGCCCCAGACCAGCGGCAGGTCCTGGTCGAGGTCGCGCAGCAGCGCATCGATATAAGCGTCGAACGGCAGCTCACCCTTGGCCTGGTGCGAATTGAAATCGCAGTACGGGCATTTGCGCACGCACCACGGCAGGTGCACGTACAACGACAGCGGTGGTGGCACCAGTCGCGGCGGGCTGTCGTGGTCAGCGGAGCAGGCTTCGCCGGGCAGGTGGTTGCAGTGGTCGTGGGCGTGCGGCATGGGCTTCTTCGGTAGTGCCGGCCGCTGGCCGGCTTCCCTGGTTCGATCGGGTGGCGTCAGTACAGCGTCGCCAGCTGCTGCTTGAGCTGCTGCAGGGCAATCGCGCGGTGGCTGATGGCGTTCTTCAGTGCCGGCTCCATTTCCGCGGCGGTCAGGCCATGGGTGGTGTCCAGGAACACCGGGTTGTAGCCGAAACCATTCGTGCCACGCAGTTCGCGGATGATCTGCCCTTCCCAGCGGCCTTCACAGATCAGCGGCTGCGGGTCGGTGGCGTGGCGCAGCAGCACGATCACCGCATAGAAGCGGGCGCTGCGCTGGCCGTCGGGAATGTCGGCCATCGCGTCCAGCAGCTTGGCATTGTTGGCCGCAGCATTGGTCGGATGGCCGGCGTAGCGCGCGCTGTACAGGCCGGGCGCACCGCCGAGGGCATCGACGATCAGGCCCGAATCATCGGCCAGCGCCGGCAGGCCGGTCGCTTCGCAGGCCGCGCGTGCCTTCAGCAGCGCGTTCTCGACGAAGGTCAGGCCGGTCTCTTCCACGTCGCCCAGGCCCAGTTCGGCGGCCGAGGTGATCTGCAGCGGCAGGTCGGCGAGGATCTCCTGCATCTCCACCAGCTTGCCGGCGTTGTGGCTGGCCAGTACCAGTTTCTTCATTGGCGGGGCTCCAGCAGGTCCCAGGTGTTGCCATACAGATCGCGGAACACCGCAACCGTTGCATAGGGTTCTTCGCGTGGCGCTTCCAGGAACTCGACGCCGGCGGCCAGCATCGCCGCGTGGTCGCGATGGAAGTCGTCGGTGTTGAGGAAGAAGCCGACGCGGCCACCGGTCTGGTTGCCGATGCGGCTGCGCTGTTCCTCGTCGCTGGCGCGGGCCAGCAGCAGGGCGGCAGCGCTGCCGTCGGTCGGCCCCACCACCACCCAGCGCTTGCTGCCCTGGTCGATGTCGTCCAACAGGGCGAAGCCGAGCTTGCCGGTGTACCAGGCAATGGCTTCGTCATAGTCGGCCACCACCAGGGTGGTCAGGGCGATGCGCCGGTTCATGCTGACAGCGCCGCCTGCTGTGCGGCCAGCAGTTCGCCCACGCCCTTTTCGGCCAGGCCCAGCAGCGCGTCCAGTTCATCGCGGCGGAAGGCGTGCCCTTCGGCAGTGCCCTGCAGTTCGATGAAGCCGCCGCCGTCGTTCATCACCACGTTCATGTCGGTGTCGCAGTCGCTGTCTTCGGCGTAGTCCAGGTCCAGCACCGGGGTGCCGCGGTACACGCCTACCGATACGGCGGCCACTGCGCCCAGGATCGGGTTGCGCTTGATGTCGCCACGCTTGATCAGCACGTTCACCGCATCGACCAGCGCCACGTACGCGCCGGTGATGGCGGCGGTGCGGGTGCCACCGTCGGCCTGCAGCACGTCGCAGTCGAGGGTGATGGTGCGCTCGCCCAGCGCGTTGCGATCCACGCAGGCGCGCAGGCTGCGGCCGATCAGTCGCTGGATCTCCAGGGTGCGGCCACCCTGCTTGCCACGGGCCGCTTCACGGTCACTGCGGGTGTGGGTGGCGCGCGGCAGCATTCCGTACTCGGCGGTGACCCAGCCTTCGCCCTTGCCGCGCAGGAAGCCCGGCACGCGGTTCTCGACGCTGGCGGTGCACAGCACACGGGTTTCACCGAAGCACACCAGCACCGAACCTTCGGCGTGGCGGGTGAAGCCGCGTTGGATGACGACCGGGCGGAGCTGGTCGGGCTGGCGGCCGCTGGGGCGGGAATCGGACATGGTGCGGGTTCCGTAATGGCAAGGGAGTACGCCGCCACGCCCGCGGCCTTCACGGGGCGGGCAAGGGGGCTCTGGTGAGGGCGCTAGGGTACCATTCCCCCTTTGCACGCACCGGACACAATCCATGATTCGAAGCATGACCGCCTATGCCGGCGGCGAGCGGGTCACCCCGTGGGGCACGCTGGGCTGCGAGCTGCGCTCGGTCAACCACCGCTTCCTGGAGGTCGGCACCCGCCTGCCCGAGGAGCTGCGGGCGCTGGAACCGCAGCTGCGCGAGCGCATCGCCGCGCGCCTGAGCCGTGGCAAGCTGGATCTGGTGATGCGCCTGCGCGCGCCGGAAGCGGCGGCCAACCTTCAGGTGGACGAGGCCCTGCTGGGCCAGCTTGGCCGCCTGGCGCACCGCCTGACCTCCGATTTCCCCAACCTGCAGGTCAGCTTCACCGACCTGCTGCAGCTGCCGGGCGTGACCCGTGGCGAGGCCACCGACGCCGCCGCCCTGCAGGTCGAGGCGCTGGCGCTGCTGGACCAGGTGCTGGATGGCTTCGTCGAGGCCCGTGAGCGCGAAGGCGGCAAGTTGGCTGCGGCCATCAGCGAGCGGGTGGACGGCATCGAACGCATCGCCACCGAAGTCCGCACGCTGATTCCGGCCATTCGCGACGGCCAGCGCGCCAAGCTGGCCGCACGCCTGGCCGACCTGCCGCACCCGGTCGACCCCGGCCGCGCAGAGCAGGAACTTGTCCTGTGGCTGCAGAAGCTGGACGTGGATGAAGAGCTGGACCGCCTCGGCAGCCACATCGTCGAGATCCGCCGCGTGCTCAAGCAGCGCGAGCCGGTCGGTCGCCGCCTGGACTTCCTGCTGCAGGAGTTCAACCGCGAAGCCAACACGCTGGGGTCGAAGTCGGTGGACAGCCGTACCTCCAATGCCGCGGTGGAGCTGAAGGTGCTGATCGACCAGATCCGCGAACAGGTGCAGAACATCGAGTGATGTTGCATCCAGCGGTACAGCAGGGGCGCCTTCGGGCGCCCTTGTCGTTCCAGCGCATCAGCGCACGCTGACGCCCGGCGCTCCTTCGCTCAAACGCCCGACCACGGCTGCCTGGCCGAACCCCGCGTCGTGGAAGCAGGCCAGCACCGCATCCGCCGCTTCCGGGGCGCACGACACCAGCAGGCCGCCGCTGGTCTGAGGGTCGGTCAGCAGTGGCTGCCAGTGTGCCGGCAACCCATCGGCGAAGCGCACCTCGGTGCCATAGGAGGCCCAGTTGCGGTTGGATGCGCCGGTCACGCAGCCACGCTGCAGCAGCTCCAGCGCCTGCGGCAGCAGCGGCACCTGTGCACTGTCCACCTCGGCAGCGACACCACTGGCGCGGCACACTTCCAGCAGGTGGCCGAGCAGGCCGAAGCCGGTGACGTCGGTCATGGCGTGCACGCCGTCCAGGGCGGCCAGCGGCACGCCCACGGTGTTCAGGCGGGTGGTCGACGCGATCATCTGCTGGTAGCCGTCGGCGTCCAGCACTTCCTTCTTCAGTGCTGACGAATACACGCCCACGCCCAACGGCTTGCCCAGCACCAGCACGTCGCCGGCGCGGGCATCGGCATTGCGCTTGAGTCGTTGCGGGTCGAGCACGCCGATCGCGGCCAGGCCGTAGATGGGTTCCACCGAATCGATGCTGTGGCCACCAGCGACCACGATGCCCGCATCGGCGCAGGCGCGTTCGCCACCCTGCAGGATGCCGCGGATCGTGTCCTGCGGCAGCGTGTTGATCGGCATGCCGACGATGGCCAGTGCGAACAGCGGGCGCGCGCCCATCGCATACAGGTCCGACAGCGCGTTGGTGGCCGCGATGCGGCCGAAGTCGAACGGGTCGTCGACGATGGGCATGAAGAAATCGGTGGTGGCGACGATTGCCTGGCGATCATCGAGGCGGTACACCGCGGCGTCGTCGCTGGTCTCGCGGCCAACCAGCAGTTCAGCTGGTGCCGGAAGTGCTGGAACACCACGCAGCAGTTCGCTCAGCACGCCCGGCGCGATCTTGCAGCCGCAGCCGCCGCCATGCGCGAGAGAGGTCAGTCGTTGCGGGGCATCGGCCGTTGAAGGGGCGGGGGACTGCGCGTGCGTGGCCATGCCGACATCTCCTGCGGGAACGCGAATGGCGGAAGGCAGCAGGAGTCGAACCTACCAGGGAACGATCGACGCCCCCTACTGGGTTTGAAGCCCAGCCGCATGCCCGGATGCGCATGCCTTCCGAAAGTACGGCGGTACCGGTGGGCTCAGTCGCGGGCTGCGTTCCACTGCAGGTCGCCGCGCGGCCGATGCTGGTCACCGACGCGTCGAGTGTAGCCAACGCGATTGAAGAACTCCAAGATCTGGATGCTGCGTTTGCGGCCCAGGCCGATGGCATCGCGGAACGTGGCCGCATCCACCGTGCCGCTGGCCTGTGACAGCCGCGCGACGATCGCGGCGAGTTCCGCAATGCGTGCGGGTGCATAGAACAGGTCCGGCACCACCTGGAACAGCTCGCCACGTGCGGTGGCGCGGCGCAGGACGGCGCGGACTTCGTCTTCGGCCAGGCCGATCTCGGCAGCAAGGGTGCGCACCCACGGCGGATCGAAGCCACCGGCGTGCAGTTGCGGCAGCACGCGTTCCAGCAGCAGACGCTCGCGTTCCGGTGGCGCATGGTCATGCCCGGGCAGGCGCCACCAGGCACCCACGCGTTGCACGCTGCCGTCGTCCAGCAGGTCCTGCAGCAGCGCATTCCAGAGGCTCGCTGCAAGCGCGGGCAGGGTGCTGCGCTGCAGGCGGCCGCTGTCGACACCGGGTTCGTCCGGGCGTCGCTCATGCCATCCACGCAGTGAGGCGATCACCTGCTCGCGCAATGCCTGCCAGTGCGACACAAGGATGACTACCGTGTCTTCGCGGGTGACGATGCGTCGCGTGTCTGCAGGAAGATCGATCCGGTCGGCGGCGCGCCGGCAGTAGCGCTGCAGCGCGGCCATGGCAACGCCGAAGGGCGCCTGCTGCAACAGTGGACCGATTCCCGCACCCGCGGCCAGTTGCTCCAGTGCTCCCAGCCATGCGAGCCGTGCAGGACTGCGCCGGCGCCGCTGTGGCGGGTCCGGATCGAGCACGAGGCCGCCGCCCAGCGTGTGGGTGGCCGCTGAATCGCGGGCAATGAAGCGATCGCCACACATCGCACAGACCGGAGCATCGAACACCAGCTGCACCAACTGCCCATCACCGTGGTCATGGTCCTCCAGCAGCACCACATGGGCCTGCCGGTGCATCGTGCCCCAGTGGATATGCAGCGGTGCCCAGTCGCGCAACGGTGCGGCCAACGCGGACAGCCGCAACCGCACATCAACGCGGGTGGTGGCCAGCAGTGCGCGTGCGTCGGCGATCCAGTCACCGCGGCGGATGTCATCACGGGCGATGGCCGCCAGGTTCAGCGCGCAGCGCTGCCCGGCCATCGCGTGGTCACTGGCCTGGTTCTGCGCGTGGATGCTGCGTATGCGCACTTCAGTGGCGGCCGGCATCAGTTGCAGATGCTCACCCACCGCGGCGATGCCGCCGTGCACTGCACCGGTCACCAGCGTGCCATGACCGGCCAGCGAGAACACGCGGTCCACCGGCATACGGAACAGCTCGCTGCGCAGTTCGGCCTGGCGCGTGCTGGCGTCGTCCGCCGCCCACGCGTGCAGCTGGGTACGCAGCGCGTTGATGCCAGCATCGTCGGGTGCGGTGCTGTTGCAGGTGAACACAGGGGAATCCTGCAGCGGCGTGCCGGCCAGCAGGGCAGCGACCTCGATCTCGACCCGGGCCAGGCGCGCCGCATCCACACGGTCGATCTTGGTGAGCGCCACCGCACCCCGGTTCACGCCCAGCAGCTGCAGGATGGCCAGATGCTCGCGGGTCTGTGGCATCACGCCGTCGTCGGCAGCGATGACCAGCAGGGCGACGTCGATACCCGTGGCGCCGGCCACCATCGTGTGCACGAAGCGCTCGTGGCCCGGCACGTCGACGAAACCCAGCGTCGCGACAGGACCTGTGCCGTCCCTGCGTTCCACAGGAACATAGGCATAGCCCAGCTCGATGGAAATACCACGCGTACGCTCTTCCTGCAGGCGATCGGTTTCGATGCCGGTCAGTGCCCGCACCAGGCTGGTCTTGCCATGGTCGATATGCCCGGCGGTGCCGACGATCATGCCTGCAGCGTGCTCCACTGGGCGAGGAAGTCGGCTTCGTCGGCGGGTTCCAGGCAGCGCAGGTCCAGCCACAGCGCGTCATCGGCAATGCGGCCCAGCACGGGTCGCGGCAGCTGACGCAGGCGCTTGGCCAGGCGATCCAGTCCGCCACGGCGCGCGCTGGTAATGCGCAGTCCGGCGCTGGCCAGCTGCGCCTGTGGCTGCGCGCCGCTGCCGATCTGGCTGTGCATCGAAGCAGGCTCGAGGGTATAGTCCGCCGCCAGCGAGGCACGCATCGGCTGCAGCAGGCGCTGGGCCTGCGCATCAATGTCATCCTGCGTGCGCGAGAGCGTGCGCAGTGTCGGCAGCCGCTGTGCCAGCAGCTCGGGTTCGCGGTACAGGGCCAGCACCGCCTCCAGTGCGGCCAGGCCCATCTTGTCCATGCGCAGTGCCCGCTTCAGCGGGTTGCGGTTGATCCGCGCGATCAGGTCCGCGCGACCGGCGATGATGCCGGCCTGCGGGCCACCCAGCAGCTTGTCGCCGCTGAACGAAACCAGATCGGCGCCGTCCGCCAGTGTTTCCTGCACGGTGGGCTCGTGCGGCAGGCCGAACGTGGCCAGATCGCACAGGCTGCCACTGCCCAGGTCCACCACCAGCGGCAGGCCGTGTTCGTGCGCGATCGTGGCCATCGCCGCCGTGTCGACCTTGGCAGTGAATCCGCTGATCGCGTAGTTGCTGGCATGCACCTCCATCAGCAGCGCTGTGCGCGCGCCGATGGCGTTGGTGAAGTCGGCCGGATGGGTGCGGTTGGTGGTACCTACTTCCAGCAGCCGCGCGCCCGCGCTGCGCATCACATCCGGGATGCGGAAAGCGCCGCCGATCTCCACCAGCTCGCCGCGCGACACCACCACCTCGCGGCGGTTGGCCAGGCTGTTGAGCAGCAGCAGGACCGCTGCTGCATTGTTGTTGACCACAGTGGCCGCTTCGGCGCCGGTCAGTTCGCAGATCAATGCCTGTACCCGCGCATCGCGGTCGCCGCGACGGCCACGGATGACGTCGAACTCCAGATCGACCGGCGCGGTCATCGCGCGGGTGACTGCCTGCACCGCGGCCTCGGGCAGCAATGCGCGACCCAGGTTGGTATGCAGTACGGTGCCGGTCAGGTTGAACATCGCTTGCAGGTCCAGCCGTGCATCGGCTGCCAGTGCGGCCTCGACCGCTGCCACCAGCGCCGGGCCGTCGACCGCTCCCTGCAGCTGCGCGGTCGACAGCTGACCGGCGCTGACGCGCTCACGCAGCACCTGCAGGTGCGAACGCAGCAGCTGGGTGATGCGGCTTCGACCGTGGCCTTCGATCAGTGGCGCCAGTGCAGGCAGGCGCAGCACCCGGTCCAGCGAGGGCAGGGCGGCGGCCGATGCCGGGGCGGGGGGCATGGCTGTCATCGCCTCAATCGCCGTCGGATTGCCACAGCAGAGGATTCTGGCTGGCACGCGCATAGTCTTCCTCGGCCAGCAGCAGATCCAGCGCCAGCGTGCCGAGGTCATCGGCCACCGGCTCCAGTGACGGGTCCTTTTCCAGATACAGGATCTTGCGGTAGCTGTGGCAGTGGTCGCAGGTCTCGGCACGCACCGCGCTCTCGCGCACCGCCTCGCCGCTGTCGCCGTCCACATCGGCCAGGGCGCGATAGGCGATGTCCTTGCCGGCGGCACCACACTGGCTGCACTGCACGCGCACGTAGTGCCATTGGCAGGCGCACAGCGAGCACGACAGGTAACGGTAGGACGCATAGGGTGGGCGTGCCTGCACCACGCTGGTTACCGGCAACGTGCCGCACAGCGGGCACAGCCCTGGCGCATCAGCCAGCGGCTTCAGGTCGGTAGGGCGGAAGCTGGCTGCGAGCACCGCCCAGTAAACCTGCAGTGCGTTCATCACCAGCAGCGCAGCGACCGCATCCACCGACGGCGCGTCATCGCGCTCCAGCACCGCGTGCGCCTGCGCATCCAGCCAGGCGTCGTCGGCAGCCGCGACGCGTTGCAGCTCCTGCCGGGTTTCCAGCGGCAGCCCCGTTTCGTCGGCACAGTGCTGGCACAGCGTGCGCAGCCAGTCGCGCCAGCATCCATCCAGTTGAAGCGTGTTGGCCGGCCGCAACGGCATGCCGGCACCGGCCGCCGCACTCGACTGCTGCGCACGCGCCTGCGACTGCAGCGCCTCGCGCTGCTGCGGTGTCAGCTCATCCAGCAGCGCCTGCTGTGCATCGGCCAACGCCGCCAGCAGCTGCAGGTAGCCGCCGATGGCACTGTGCGCGGCCAGGCTGCGCAGGCGCGTCGCGCGCTCGGCGAACAGTGACTCGATATCGGGCAGGATGATGCGCGGCACATCGCGCGAGGCGAGCGTCTCGATCTCACCGGGTTCAAGGATGCGTTGTGCCATGCAGGGCCAGCCAGAAGAACCAGCCTCCATCCTCGCCGTTGTCGGCGCTCGCGTCCAGCAGGTTCAAACAACGCAGTCGAGCAAAGCAGTCGAGCACGGCTCGACTCTACAAAAACCGGTTTCGGTCGTCGCCATGTTCATCGTGTCGACCAAGGTCGACACCCACCAAGAGCAGCTCATGCCATTCCGACAGCAGCGGGAAACTGTGGAAGGCGGGGTGGATCCGGTTGCGGGGGTGTCCGCGGCATGGATGCCGCGGCCAAGCCCCCAAGGACGGGTTGACGGCGTCCCCCGCAACCGGACCCACCCCGCCACCCCTCAGGAAGCCCGCTCTTGACGTTGACGTTGACCTTGCCTCTGCGGGTGCAGGGCCGCAGGCCCTGCCGCTAACCCTCTTCCCGACGTCCGCGCAGGATGTCCCTGAACCACTGCCGGTGGTGCTTGTACGCCCACCCATAGGTCACCTTGCCCTGGGTCATCGCCCGCACCGAGCCCTTGATCCAGATCGCGGCATAGATGTGCACCACGATCGCGCACACCAGCACCCAGCCGAACAGCGCATGGGCCAGCACCGAGAAGCGGATCACCCCGATCGGGAAGAAGTGGCTGAAGTACTGCCGCCAGATCACGAAGCCGGTCAGCAGCAGCGCCGACAGGCAGCCGATGATGGCCCAGAACAGCAGCTTCTGGCCGGCATTGAAACGGCCCACCGGCGGCAGCTTCTCATCCTCGTTGCGCAGTACATCGCGCATGCCGCGCATCCATGCGCGATCGTCGGCGGTCGGCAGATTGTCGCGCCACATGCGGAACGCCAGCAGCGCAAAGCCCACCACCATGGCCAGCCCGATGAACGGATGCAGGATGCGCGTCCAGGGGCCGCCACCGAACAGCTGGGTCAACGGGAACAGGGCCGGGTGGAACAGCGCCAGCCCGGACAGCGCGGTCAGCACGAAGCAGATCGCCACGATCCAGTGGTTGATGCGGGTCGGTGCGCGGTAGCGGATGATCTGGCGCGGGTGCGGGGCGTACTTCATGGCCGCTGCTCCTCTTCGATCTTCTTCGCCTCGTGTTCGGCTTCCTCTTCTTCCTCGTCATTGACCGTGTTGCGGCCGATGCCGATGTAATGCAGGAAGCCGGCGAAGGCGGTGGCGGCGATCGCCAGCACGCCCAGCGGCTTGGCCACGCCCTTCCACACCTCCACCATCGGGCTGATGCGCGGGTCCTTGGGCAGGTCGGCATACAGCTCCGGCTTGTCCACGTGCTGCAGCACGTACATCACGTGGGTGCCGCCGACGCCCTGCGGATCTTACAGGCCGGCATTCTCGTAGCCGCGCGATTTCAGGTCTTCCACGCGTCCGGCCGCATGCTCGGTCATCGCCTGCTTGCTGCCGAAGGTAATCGCGCCGGTCGGGCAGGTCTTCACGCAGGCCGGTTCCTGGCCCACCGCCACCCGGTCCGAACACAGCGTGCACTTGTAGGCCTTGTGGTCCTTCTTGGAGATGCGCGGCACGTCGAACGGACAACCGGTCACGCAGTAGCCGCAGCCGATGCAGTTCTCTTCCTGGAAGTCGACGATGCCATTGGCGTACTGGATGATCGCACCGGGCGACGGACAGGCCTTCAGGCAGCCCGGATCGCTGCAGTGCATGCAGCCTTCCTTGCGGATCAGCCACTCCAGCTTGCCCTTCTCGTCCTCGTACTCGCGGAACTTCATCACCGTCCACGACTGGTCGCTCAGGTCGGGCGGGTTGTCATAGCTGCCAACGCAGCTGCCCACTTCGTCGCGCAGGTCGTTCCATTCCATGCAGGCGACCTGGCAGGCCTTGCAGCCGATGCACTTGCTCACATCGATCAGCTTGGCGACCTGGCCGGTGTGCGCACCACGCGCCTCCGGCGAGGGCGTGGTGGTGGCCGAGCGGCGGATGATGTCCAGGGATTGCAGTGACATGGCGTGTCTCCTACACCTTCTCGACCTTGACCAGGATGCACTTCGATTCGGGCGTCTGCGAGTTGCCGTCACCGATGGCGTTGGTCAGCGTATTGGCGATGTATCCGGGCTTGGCCGCACCGAGGAAACCCCAGTGGATCGGCACGCCCACCTGGTGCACGGTCCGGCCATCGATCTGCAGGGCCTTGATGCGCTTGGTCACCATGGCGACCGCTTCGATGTGGCCGCGCTTGGAACTGACCCGCACGCGGCTGCCGTTATTGATGCCCAGCTCGTCGGCCAACGCCGCGCCGATCTCGACGAACTGCTCGGGCTGGATGATGGCGTTCAACTTGCCGTGCTTGGTCCAGAAGTGGAAATGCTCGGTCAGGCGGTAGGTGGTGGCCACATGCGGGAACTCGTCCGGTGAACCGATCTGTGCGCGATCGCTGGCGAATACGCGGGCGGCCGGGTTGTTCAGCGTCAGTGCCTGGCCGGGGCTGAGCGGGTTGCTGCGCAGCGGTGTATCGAACGGTTCGTAGTGCTCCGGGAACGGGCCTTCGGCCATGCCGGCCTTGGCGAAGAAGCGCGCGATGCCCTCCGGGTTCATGATGAACGGGCCCATTCCGCCGGCGGGATCTTCGTCGGCCTTGAAGTCGGGCACGTCCACGCTGCCCCAGTTTTTCCCGTTCCACGCCAGCAGCGTGCGCCGTGGATCAAATGGCTTTCCGGCGACGTCGCACGAGGCGCGGTTGTACATCACGCGACGATTGGCCGGCCACGCCCAGGCCCAGCCCAGCGTGTTGCCGATGCCGGTGGGGTCGCTGTTGTCACGCCGCGCCATCATGTTGCCGGTCGGGCCCCAGGCACCGATGTAGATCCAGCAGCCGGAGGCGGTGCTGCCGTCGTCGCGCAGGTCGCCGAATGCGGCCAGCTGCTCGCCGGCCTTGCGCACCAGCTTGGTTGGGTCCTTCGGATCGAACACATCGGCCAGCGCCTTGCCGTTGTATTCCATCGCCAGTTCTTCGGGCGTGGGTACCTCAGGGTTGGCGTAGTTCCAGGCCAGGTCGCGCACCGGCTCCCACCACGCCCCGCCGTCCTTCTCGTACATCGCCTTGATGCGATGGAACAGCTCGGACATGATCTCGATGTCGCTGCGCGCTTCTCCCGGTGGGTTGGCACCCTTCCAGTGCCACTGCAGCCAGCGCGAGGAATTCACCACCGCGCCGTTCTCCTCGGCGAAGGAGGTGGTCGGCAGGCGGAATACTTCGGTCTGGATCGTGCTCGGGTCGACGTCGTTCAACGCACCGTGGTTCTGCCAGAAGGCGATGGTCTCGGTTTCCAGCGGGTCCATGCTGACCATGAACTTCAGCTTGGAGAACGCGCTGATCAGCTTGCCCTTGTTCGGCGCCGAGGCCAGCGGATTGAAGCCTTGGCAGATGTAGCCGTGGATCTTGCCTTCGTTCATCAGCTCGTACGCCTGCAACATGTCGTACGGCTTGTCGAGCTTGGGCAGGTAATCGAAACACCAGTTGTTGTCGGCGGTGGCGGCGTCGCCCCACCACGATTTCATCAGGCTGACGTGGAACTTCGGGTAGTTCTGCCAGAACGACATCTGGTTGGCGCGCAGCGGCTTCTGCGTGCGCTTGGCGATGTAGGCCTCGTAGTCCTGCTCGTCCTGTTTCGGCAGGGTCAGGTAGCCGGGCAGCAGGTCGGACATCAGGCCGATGTCGGTCAGGCCCTGGATGTTGGAATGCCCGCGCAAGGCGTTCATGCCGCCACCGGCCACGCCGATGTTGCCCAGCAGCAGCTGCACCATGGTGCCGGCACGCACGTTCTGCGCGCCGATCGAGTGCTGCGTCCAGCCCAGCGCGTACAGGATGGTCATCGCCTTGTCCTTGCCGGCGGTGGACGCGATCATGTCCCAGATCTGGCGGATGCTGTCGGCCGGCGTGCCGCAGATGCGTTCGACCATCTCCACCGTGTAGCGCGCATAGTGCTGCTTGAGCAGGTTGTAGACGCAGCGCGGGTCCTTCAGCGTCGGGTCGCTGCGCACGAAGCCATCGTCACCGTAGGCGTAGTCCCAGCTGGAGCGGTCGTAGCTGCGCTTCTCTTCGTTGTAGCCCGAATACAGGCCGTCCTTGAAGGCGAACTCGTCCTTCACCAGGAACGACATGTCGGTGTAGTTCAGCACGTACTCGTGCTGGATGCGGTCCTCGGTCAGCAGGTAGTTGATCAGGCCCCCCAGGAACACGATGTCGGTACCGGTGCGGATCGGCGCGTACACGTCGGCCACCGCGGCCGAGCGGTTGAAGCGCGGATCGACCACGATCAGGCGTGCCTTGTTGTGTGCCTTGGCCTCGGTCACCCATTTGAACCCGCACGGGTGCGCCTCGGCGGCATTGCCACCCATGATCAGGATCAGGTCGGCATTCTTGATGTCGACCCAGTGATTCGTCATCGCACCACGGCCTAGCGTCGGGGCAAGACCTGCCACCGTCGGGCCGTGTCAGACACGTGCCTGGTTGTCGAATGCCAACATGCCAAGGGAGCGCACGACCTTGTGGGTCAGCACCGCGGTTTCATTGCTGGTGGCCGAGGCCGCCAGCATGCCGGTGGTCAGCCAGCGGTTGACCGTCTGCCCGGCCTCGTTCTTCTGCACGAAGTTGGCATCGCGGTCTTCCTTCATCAGCCGCGCGATGCGGTCCAGCGCATCGTCCCAGCTCAGCCGCTTCCACTCGTTCGAGCCCGGCGCGCGGTACTCGGGGTAGAGCAGGCGCGACTTGCTGTGGATGATGTCGGCCAGGCCGGCGCCCTTCGGGCACAGCGTGCCGCGGTTCACCGGATGGTCCGGGTCGCCTTCGATATGGAAGATGCTCGGCTCGGCGTTCTTGGCACCATCGCCGAGGCTGTACATCAGGATGCCGCAGGCCACCGAACAGTAGGTACAGGTGTTGCGGGTCTCGGTCGCGCGGGTCAGCTTGTACTGCCTGACCTCCGCGAGCGCGATGCCGGGCGCGAAGCCCATCAATGCCAGGCTGGAGCCGACCAGGGTTGTCCCGGTCACTTTCAGGAACTGGCGGCGGCTCATCGATGGCATGCCGTTCTCCTGGGATGGCGGGGAGGCGCAGGCCTCCGGGCTGTCGTTGGGTACGGCCCGGTTATAGCACAGGCCCCCGTACGCCCATGTGGCACAAGGCCCGGCGCCCGCCAGACGGGCGCGCGACGGGGCCGCTCTGGTAAAGTTGCGTGCCCGCCCCCCGGGGAAAGCGTCTGCCGGGCCTGGTTCCAGGATGTTCCGCGCAGCCCCCGCCGTCCTGGCGCGATCCTCCGCGCCGGATCTGGAACACCGAGGAAAAATTTTGCGAAATCAACCCGTTGGATCCCCCGCATGAGCGCCGCGTCGAAGCCGTCGGACGCCGTTGCGCGCGGCACGCTGTACATCGTTGCCGCCCCGTCCGGTGCCGGCAAGAGCAGCATCGTCAATGCCACCCTGGCGCGTGACCCGCAGATCGCCCTGTCGATCTCCTTCACCTCGCGCGCGATGCGCCCGGGTGAAGTGAACGGCCAGCACTACCATTTCGTCTCTGCGGAGAAGTTCGAGCAAATGATCGCCGCCGGCGACTTCTTCGAACACGCCTGGGTGCACGGCGACTGGAAGGGCACCGCCCGGCAGTCGGTGGAGCCGCAGCTGGCCGCCGGCCAGGACGTGCTGCTGGAAATCGACTGGCAGGGCGCGCAGCAGGTGCGCCAGCTGGTGCCGGGCACGGTCACCGTGTTCATCCTGCCGCCGTCCAAGCAGGCCCTGCAGGACCGCATGCGCAAGCGCGGCCAGGACAGCGAGGCGGTCATCGCCCAGCGCCTGGGCGCGGCACGCGATGAAATGCTGCACTTCAACGAGTTCGACTACGTCATCGTCAATGAGGTGTTCGACACCGCCGTGGACGAGCTGTGCGCCATCTTCACCGCCAGCCGCCTGCGCCGGGAGGCCCAGAAGGTCCGCCACGCCGGCCTCATCCAGGCCCTGCTGACCCCCGATCCGGGTGCAACTGACTGATTCCAAAAGAATCGGGTGGGGGTTGGCTTGATTTTGTCCAGCCCCTGCCAGTACACTCCGTCCCCTTTCCCTCATTCGACTGAGCGGCCGACCGGTCGCCGGGAGCCCGTATGGCCCGCATCACCGTAGAAGATTGCCTGGAAGTCGTTAACAACCGTTTCGAACTGGTCATGATGGCTTCCAAGCGTGCCCGCCAGCTCGCCAACGGCGTGCAGGCCACGCTGGACAACAGCGAGACCGAGGACAAGCCGACCGTGCTGGCGCTGCGCGAAATCGCCGCCCGCAAGATCGACAACGCGCTGATCGACGAAGTCGAGAAGGCCGAGCGTGAGCGCGCCGAGCGCGAAGCGCTGGAGTGGGCTGCCGCCGAAGTGGTCGCCGATGAAGACATGTCCAAGAACGACGATTGATCGCATCGATCAACGTCATTGCTGGATCGCCGAACAGCCCGCCCCGTGCGGGCTGTTTCGCATTCAGGATTTGCCGTAAACGTCGCGCTGGAATAGGCTTCGGGCATGAACCCAGGCCCCACTGCCAAGGTCGCCGCAGCCCCCGCTGCCGCCGTACCCGACTACGTCCTCCAGCTTGAACGCGCCGCCCATTACCTGCCGCCGGAACAGCTGCCGCTGTTGCGCCGTGCCTGGGAAGTCGGAGCTTCCGCGCACGCTGGGCAGACGCGCAAGTCGGGCGAGCCCTATATCACCCATCCGGTGGCCGTGGCCCAGGTGCTGGCCGAGCTCGGCCTGGACGTGGAAGCGCTGATCGCCGCGATCCTGCACGACACCATCGAAGACACCCCGCTCACCCGCGAGGCGCTGGCTGCCGAGTTCGGCGAAGCCGTGGCCGAACTGGTCGACGGCGTGACCAAGCTGGACAAGCTGAAGTTCCGCGACCGCCAGGAAGCGGCCGCGGAGAGCTTCCGCAAGATGCTGCTGGCGATGTCGCGCGACCTGCGCGTGATCATGATCAAGCTGGCCGACCGCCTGCACAACATGCGCACGCTGGGCGCGCAGAGCCGCGAAGCGCGCGGCCGCATCGCCCGCGAGACGCTGGAGATCTACGCGCCCATCGCCCAGCGCCTGGGCATGAGCCTGGTCAAGAGCGAGCTGCAGAACCTCGGCTTCAAGGCGCTCTACCCGTGGCGCCACGCCATCATTGAAAAACACATCCGCAGCCAGCCGGTGGTGCGCCGCGAGGCGATGGCGCAGGTGGAAGTGCAGCTGTCGCAGCGCCTGGCCAAGGAGGGGATCGAGCATCGGCTGATCAGCCGCATCAAGACCCCGTGGAGCATCTACAACAAGATGCGCGACGAGAACAAATCCTTCGACCAGGTGATGGACGTGTTCGGCTTCCGCCTGGTCGTGCGCAGCGTGCCCAGCTGTTACCACGCGCTGGGTTCGGTGCATGCCACCTTCAAACCGCTGGATGGCCGCTTCCGCGACTTCATCGCCATTCCCAAGGCCAACGGCTACCAGTCGCTGCACACCGTGCTGTTCGGGCCGTATGGCTCGCCGATCGAAGTGCAGATCCGTACCGAGGAAATGGACCTGATCGCCGAGCGCGGCGTGGCCGCGCACTGGACCTACAAGTTTGGTGGCGATTCGCCCAACAGCGCGCAGAGCCGTGCCCACGCCTGGATCGTCGAGCTGATCGACTCGCAGCGCGCTGCCGGCTCCTCGCTGGAGTTCCTCGACAACGTCAAGGTCGACCTGTTCCCGGACGAGGTCTACCTGTTCACCCCGAAGGGCAAGATCCTGGCCCTGCCGCGCAATTCCACCGCGCTCGATTTCGCCTACGCCGTGCATACCGATGTCGGCAACATGGCGGTGGCCTCGCGCGTGGACAAGAAACTGGTGCCACTGCGCACCAAGCTGGTGTCGGGGCAGTCGGTGGAGATCATCACCGCACGCTCGGCCACGCCGAAACCGCAGTGGCTGGAATTCGTGGTCACCAGCAAGGCGCGCACTGCCATCCGCCACCAGCTCAAGCAGCTGGAACACGAAGATGCCGTGCAGCTGGGCCACCGCATGCTCGACCGTGCGCTGGAGGCGATGGATTCGTCGCTGGAACGGCTGCCGAAGGGGCGCCTGGATGCGTTCCTGGCCGAGCATCGTTTCCCGCGCCTGGAGGCGCTGCTGGCCGAGGTGGCGCTGGGCAACTGGATGCCGACCCAGGCCGCGCAGGCGCTGATGGCCTACGCCGAACTGCGTGGCGGCCCGCATTCGCGACACCATTCGCAGGAAAAGATCCTGATCAACGGCAGCGAGCGCGGCGTGGTCACCTTCGCCGGCTGCTGCCAGCCGATTCCCGGCGACGAGATCATGGGCTACCACACCGCCGGCAAGGGCATCGTGGTGCACCGCATGGACTGCCCGAACCTGGCCGAGCTGCGCAAGTCGCCCGAGCGCTGGGTGCCGATCGGCTGGGACACTACCGTTTCCGGCGACTACGACACTTCGCTGGTGGTGGAAGTGGAGAACGGCACCGGCGTGCTGGCGCAGCTGGCCGCTGCCATCGCCCAGAGCCATTCCAACATCGAGCGCGTGGACTACCTGGACCGCGACTTCAACGCCGCCGTGCTGGCGTTCAACATCCAGGTACGCGACCGCAACCACCTGGCCGAAGTGATGCGCCGCCTGCGCCGCCTGTCGGTCGTGCAGTCGGTACGCCGCCAGTAGGTCCTGCGCGGACCGGTAGTGCCGGCCGCTGGCCGGCAACGTCGCGGTGCTTCCGATGTTCATGAGGTTGCCGGCCAGCGGCCGGCACTACCGGAGCGGTGCGGTAGATCCACGCCATGCGTGGATGCTCCCCCACCCGGTACAATCACCGCTCTGTTTTCCCCCAAGCACCGGAGCGACCCATGTCCCGCCAGATCATCAACACCGAAAAGGCCCCCGCCGCCATCGGCCCGTACTCGCAGGCCGTGCGCGCCGGCAACACCGTGTACTTCTCCGGCCAGATCCCGCTCGACCCGGCCACCGGCGACATCGTCGGCGCCGGCGACGTCGAAGCACAGGCCCGCCGCGCCTTCGACAACCTCAAGGCCGTGGCCGAAGCCGCTGGCGGCTCGCTGGACAAGGTCGTGCGTCTGGGCCTGTACCTGACCGATCTGGGCGAGTTCGCCAAGGTCAACGCGGTCATGCAGGACTACTTCCAGGCCCCGTACCCGGCCCGTTCCACCATCGAAGTCTCCGGCCTACCGAAGGGCGCCAACTTCGAGGTCGACGCGGTGATGGTCATCGACTGACCGCCACGTGGCACGCAAGGCGGCGGTCACCCCGGTCCTGTCACCGTCCGGCGAAGCATCCCTGGCGATGCTCGCGGGCGTCGGTCCGGCCGTGGCCGCCAAACTGCAGGCGCGTGGCCTGGCCACCCTGCAGGATCTCTGGCTTCATCTGCCGCTGCGCTATGAAGACCGGACCCGGCTGACCCGCATTGAAGACCTGCGCAACGGCGTGCCGGCGCAGGTGGAAGGGCGGGTGGTCGCGGTCGAGCGCGGCATGCGCTACCGGCCGATGCTGAAAGTGGCGGTGGAAGACGAAGGGCGGGGCACTTTGGTGCTGCGCTTCTTCCACTTCCGCCAGCAGCAGGTCGGCCAGTTCGCGGTCGGCAACCGGTTGCGCTGCTTCGGCACGCCCAAACCGGGCCAGCTCGGCCTGGAAATCGTCCACCCCAGCTACCAGGTGCTGGGCCGCAACGACGATCCCGAACTCGGCGACCGCCTCGACCCGGTGTATCCCACCGTCGAAGGCGTCGGTCCGATGACCATGCGCAAGCTGATCGGCCAGGCGCTGGACCGCCTGCCCGAGGAGAGCGCGCTGGAACTGCTGCCCAGCGGCTGGCTCGATGGCCTCGGGCTGCCGTCACTGCGCAGCGCGCTGCTGACCGTGCACCGGCCGCCACCAGATGCCGATCTGGTCGCGCTGGCCGCCGGCACCCACCCGGCGCAGCGCCGCCTGGCGATGGAAGAGCTGCTGGCCCATCACCTCAGCCTGCGTCGCCAGCGCATTACCTTGCAGGCGCACCATGCGCCGCCGCTGGCCGGTCCTGGCAAGCTGGCCAAGGCGCTGCTGAAGCAACTGCCGTTCGCGCTCACCGGCGCGCAGGCGCGCGTGTTCAAGCAGATCCGCGAAGACCTCGCGCGGCCCAGCCCGATGCTGCGGCTGGTGCAGGGCGATGTGGGCTCCGGCAAGACCGTGGTCGCCGCGCTGGCGGCGATGCTGGCGGTGGAGCAGGGCAAGCAGGTTGCATTGGCTGCGCCCACCGAGCTGCTGGCCGAACAACATCTCAACAACCTGCGCGGCTGGCTGGAACCGCTCGGTGTGCGCATCGCCTGGCTGGCCGGCAAAGTCACCGGCAAGGCGCGCGCCAAGGTGATGGAGCAGGTCGCCAGCGGCGAAGCGCAGGTGGTGGTTGGTACCCACGCGCTGATGCAGGAGGCGGTGGTGTTCCAGGATCTGGCGCTCGCCATCGTCGACGAGCAGCACCGCTTCGGCGTGCACCAGCGCTTGGCGCTGCGCGACAAGGGCGCAGGCGGCAACAGCGTGCCACACCAGCTGGTGATGACCGCCACGCCGATTCCGCGCACGCTGGCGATGTCCGAATACGCGGACCTGGATGTGTCGGCCATCGACGAACTGCCGCCGGGCCGTACCCCGGTGCAGACCGTCGCGCTCAACAATGATCGTCGTCCCGAGCTGATCGAGCGCATCGCACTGGCCTGCCAGGAAGGGCGGCAGGTGTACTGGGTGTGCACCCTCATCGAGGAAAGCGAAGAACTGGATGCCACCCCGGCGCAGGCCACCTACGAATCGCTGCAGGCGCTGTTGCCGGGCGTGCGCGTGGGGCTGGTGCATGGCCGTCTGAAAGCCGCCGAAAAGCTGGCGACGATGGTGGCGTTCAAGGCCGGCGACATCGACCTGCTGGTGGCGACCACGGTAATTGAAGTGGGCGTGGATGTGCCGAACGCCTCGCTGATGGTGATCGAGAACGCCGAGCGCCTGGGCCTGGCCCAGCTGCACCAGCTGCGCGGCCGCGTCGGCCGTGGTTCTGCGGTATCGCGCTGCGTGCTGCTGTACCAGGCACCGCTCTCGCAGATGGCACGCGAGCGCCTGCAGACCATGCGCGAAACCAACGATGGTTTCGTCATTGCCGAGAAGGATCTGGAACTGCGCGGCCCCGGCGAACTGCTGGGTACGCGGCAGACCGGCCTGGCCGGTTTCCGCATCGCCGACCTGGCCCGCGACGCCGGCCTGCTGCCCGGCGTGCACGACCTGGCGGAGCGCCTGCTGGACCAGCAACCCGCGCTGGCCGATCGTGTGGTGCAGCGCTGGATCGGCACCGCCGTGCGTTACGCCTCGGCGTAAGTACCCAGGGGTCGGATCCCTTTGTGCAGCAAAGGGCTCTGACCCCATTTCCGGGATGCTCATCCGCGCATGGCGTGGATCTACCTCGCGCTGCGCGCGGGAGTCGGACAAGGCTCGACTCTACAGACAGCGCTTTGGATCATTTCCATGTTCATCCACGCATTGCATGGATGTGTCGACCAAGGTCGACACCCACCAACAGCCGCGGAAATCTGTCGAAGGCGGGGTGGATCCGGTTGCGGGGGCGTGAGCCGCATGGATGCGGCGACCGAGCTTACATGGACGTACTTGCAGCGTCCCCCGCAACCGGACCCACCCCGCCATCCCCCAGGAAACCCGCTTTTGCCGTTGATTCGGCGGGTGCAGGGCGCAGCCCTGCCGAACCCCAACCCCCGTACTTGCAACGGTCATCATCCCGGTCCACACTTCGTTGCCGATCTGAAGACGGCAACGATGACCCACAAGATCCCCCTGTTGATCGACACCGACCCCGGTGTGGACGACGCCCTGGCCCTGCTGATGGCCTTTGCCGACGAACGGCATGACGTGGTCGCCCTGACCATCGCCGCCGGCAACGTCGGCCTGCAGTACACCGTCCGCAACGCCCTCAAGCTCTGCGACATCGTCGGCCGCACCGACGTACCGGTGTTTGCCGGCAGCCCGGATCCGCTGCTGCATCCCTCCGTTGACGCTGCCCACGTGCATGGCCGTGACGGCTACGGCGACGTGGACCTGCCGCCGCCGAGCCGCCAGGCTGAAGCCGAACACGCCGCACTGGCCATCCTGCGCCTGTCGCACGAGCACGCCGGCGAACTGATGCTGGTGATGCTGGGCCCGCTGACCAACCTTGCCCTGGCACTGAAGCTGGACCCGACCCTGCCCGAGCGCATCAAGCGCATCGTGGTGATGGGCGGCGCGGTCACCTGCCACGGCAACATCACCCCGGCGGCCGAATTCAACATTGCGTTCGACCCGGAAGCGGCGCACGTGGTGTTCACCTCGTTCAAGCACCTGCTGGTGTCGGACTGGGAGGCCACTGTCGCCCATGGCCTGCCGCTGCAGGACGCCGAGAAGTGGTTGCAGGCCGATTCCGATCGCGCCCGCTTCTACGAACTGATCTCGCGCAAGACCCGTGGCCTGTCCGAAGACAGCAAGGGCGGGCGCTGGTACACCGCCGATGCGGTGGCCATGGCCTGGGCGCTGAACCCCGAAGGGCAGCTGCGGGTCGAGTCGCGCCCGCTGAACGTGGAGCTGAACGGCACGTTCAGCCGCGGCGCCACCATCGTCGATTGGAACCGCCAAACTGGCCAGCCGGACAACTGCGATCTGCTGATGGCCTACGACCAGCAGCGTTTCGAGGCCCTGGTGCGCCAGGCCCTGGGTGCGGACTGACGTCGATTGACCGGCACCGGTTGCCCCGGGCGGCAACCGGTGCTTATAATGCCGCTCTTGACCACCAGCCCATTTACGGTGTGAGCCCATGAAGGCCGATATCCATCCGAACTACCGCGACGTCGTCTTCCATGACGTCACCTCCGATTTCAAGATCCTGACCCGCTCGACCATGGCGACGAAGGAAACCATCCAGTGGGAAGACGGCAACGAATACCCGCTGGTCAAGGTTGAAATTTCCTCGGCTTCGCACCCGTTCTACACGGGCAAGCACAAGGTCATCGACACCTCGGGCCGTATCGACAAGTTCCAGAAGCGCTACGCGCGCTGATCTGTCGATCCAGCTTCGAACCAACGGCCGCGCTCTGCGCGGCCGTTTGTTTTTCCCCAACGCCAACCCAACGGGCGTTTGGATGGGCGGAACACTGCGTTCGTGTGACAACGCTTTTGCCGATCCGGGCCGCTCAACGGCCGGTGTCTGGCTGCCTGTCGTATACGACTTCTGTCTAGCGCCGGGCAAATGCTGCTGTGCGATAATGACCTGATCCCCGGCACAGGCCGAGGACGTCATTCACGTGCCTGACCAATGCGCTTGGGCAGGCGCCTTCCCATGAAGGAGCGCACACAGTGTCCGATCTTGATCAGGTCACGCTCAACGCCGGCGACAAGTCGGTCGTTCTGCCCGTCATCAAACCCACCCTTGGCAACGACTGCGTCGACATCGCGAAGCTGACCAAGGAAACGGGGTTCTTCACCTACGATTCCGGCTTCACCGCGACGGCCAGCTGCAAGTCCGCCATCACCTACATCGACGGCGACAAGGGCGTGCTGCTGTACCGCGGCTACCCGATCGAACAGCTGTCGGAAAAGTCGAGCTACGTCGAAGTGGCCTACCTGCTGATCAACGGCGAGCGCCCGAGCGCCGAGCAGCTGAAGGCCTTCACCGATGAGCTGACCGCCGAAGCCAACGTCGATGAGTCGATCAACACCCTGATCGGCAGCTTCGCCAAGGATGCCCATCCGATGGCCATCCTGGCCGCTGCAATCGCGCAGCTGTCGGCCATCTACCACGACTCGCTGGACCTGTCCGACGCCGAACAGCGCCGTCAGGCTGCCGTGCGCCTGATCGCCAAGGTGCCGACCCTGTCGGCGCTGATCTACCGCCACGGCAAGGGCCTGCCGGCCAACAAGCCGGACACCTCGCTGGACTACGTCAGCCGCTTCCTGAAGCAGACCTTCGAGTCGGCTGACGGCCAGTACGACCTGAACCCGGACGTGGTGAAGGCGCTGGACCTGCTGTTCATCCTGCACGCCGACCACGAGCAGAACGCCTCGACCTCGACGGTGCGTCTGGTCGGTTCGACCGGTGCCAACCCGTACGCGTCGGTTGCTGCGGGTGTCACCGCGCTGTGGGGTCCGGCCCACGGTGGTGCCAACGAAGCCGTGCTGAAGATGCTGGAAGAAATCGGCAGCGCCGACAACGTCGAGTCCGCCGTGGTCAAGGCCAAGGACAAGACCTCCGGCTTCCGCCTGATGGGCTTCGGCCACCGCGTCTACAAGAACTTCGACCCGCGCGCCAAGGTCATCGGCGAGATGACCAGCAAGGTGCTCAAGCAGCTGGGCGTGCAGGATCCGCTGCTGGACGTGGCCGTGAAGCTGGAACAGGCCGCCCTGCAGGACGAGTACTTCGTCGCCCGCAAGCTGTACCCGAACGTCGATTTCTACAGCGGCATCATCTACAAGGCGCTGCAGATCCCGACCGAAATGTTCACCGTCATGTTCGCCCTGGGCCGTACCTCCGGCTGGGTCTCGCATTGGCTGGAACAGCAGGTTGATCCGGAAATGAAGATCGGCCGTCCGCGCCAGGTCTACACCGGCAGCGACGTGCGCGACTACCAGGGCTGATCGCCCCGCGTAGGTTGTGCCGAGAACGCCCCGCATCCGCGGGGCGTTTTTTTGGAGCGGACCTGGTAGGTGCGGACCGTTGGTCCGCACGATTTCGGCGCCCGCGAAAAATCATCCACGCACGGCGTGGATCTACCACCGCAACCGCCTTCGGTAGGTGCCAACCTTGGTTGGCACGCGCTTCACCGCGCCAAGACCGCGTGATTCAAGGGTCTCGCCAGCTTCACAAGCGCTCGCGCAGCCTCAGGACGCCAGCTGCATCCGCAGCACCTGAAATGGAGCGTCCATCCCGATGAGTACCCGATTCGACCCACCCGAGCGCGGACCGCTCGGCCCTGACGTCACCGCCCCGATCGTCGCCCCTCCCAGCGAAAGCGCCGTTTCCTGGGGCGCGATCTTCGCTGGCGCCACCGCTGCCGCTGCACTCTCCCTCATCCTGCTGATCCTCGGTGTTGGCCTCGGCCTGTCGTCGGTGTCGCCATGGTCGTTCGAAGGCGTCAGCAAAGAGACCTTCAGTTGGTCCAGCATCATCTGGCTCACCTTCACCGCATTGGCCGCGTCCGGCCTGGGTGGCTATCTGGCGGGCCGCCTGCGTACCAAGTGGACGCAGATCCATGGCGATGAAACCTATTTCCGCGATACCGCGCATGGCTTCGTGTCGTGGGCGGTGGCCACGCTGCTGACCGCGGGCCTGCTCACATCGGCCATCGGTGGCGTGCTGGGCGCCGGCGCAAAGGTGGCCGGTGCCGCCGCAGGCGTTGCCGCATCCTCGGCCAGTGTTGCCGCAGCGGGCGCGGGCAGCACTGCTGCGGCGGCCCCGGAAGGCGACCTCAACTACTGGGTGGATTCACTGTTCCGCAGCACGACCAGCGCAGGGCCGACTGATCCTGCAGCGCCGCCGCCGGGTGCACCGATGGATCCGAATGCCGCCCCGCCGCCGCGCCCGATGCCGGGTAATGGCCCGATGGGCGACCGCCGCGAAGTTCGCGCCGAAGTGAACCGCATCATCGTCAACAGCCTGCAGGGCGATGGCCTGGATCCGGCCGACACCCAGTACCTGGCGCAGCTGATCGCGCGCGAAACCGGCATGAGCCCGGCCGAAGCGCAGGCGCGCGTGACCGATGTGCAGACGCGCATGCGTGCGGCGCTGGAGAAGGCCAGGAACACCGCCAAGCAGGCCGCCGACGATGCCCGAAAGGCGACCGCCTATGCCGCGTTGTGGCTGTTCATCACCCTGCTGATCGGTGCGTTCTTCGCCAGCCTCAGCGCCACCTGGGGCGGCCGCCGCCGCGATCTGTAACCCGCCTTCCACGCAAGGAGACCTGCAATGAAAATGATTCTGCTCTGGTTGTTGGGCGTACCGATTCCGCTGCTGATCCTGTACGCGATCTTCTTCTGATCGTGCGCCAACGCGATGTCTCATCAGGCCGCCGAAGGGCGGCCTGATGCCATCCAGCAGATCCACGCCATGCGTGGATGACCCGCTGTAGAGTCGAGCCGTACTCGACTCACGCGCGCAGCGTGTGTGCTTCGCGCAGTATCGGAAGAGCAGTCGACTAACAGCCGACTCTACAAACCCAAGGCAATGAGGTTTATTGCATTCAAGCAGTGAGGGAGTTTGCATAACCCTCAAACATTGAGCGCCTTCAAGAATCCTCCTTAACCTCCAACGTTTTAGGAATGCTTGAATGGCCTGCATGGCAATGGATTCCTAACATTCTCTCCGTCGCCCGCAACCACCTCTGCGGGCGGCGCCTCCCTCCCTTTCTCCTTAGGGGAGGGGGGCTTTCATATTCCCCCTGTCCGAGAGAGACACCCATGCACGCCATTATCAAGAAGGCCGCGCTCGCTGCAGCGCTGGCCACTGCTTCGCTGTCCGCGCACGCCGTGGAAACCAAGATCTCCGTCTACGCCGACGTCGACCCGACCCTGGCGCTGCTGCGCGATGACGGCACGCCGCTGCCGGACATGGTCACCCTCACCCACGACCCGCTGCGCGGCCTGATTCCGAACACGCAGCGCGTGCGCATCCACTCCAACGATGAAACCGCGGATATCGAAGCCCGCATCGATGGCAGCTTCTTCCTGGCCAACGAGACCGGCACCGTGACCGTGCCGATGACCATCAGCCTGAACAACCGCGCGCTGGGTGCAGCCGCCATCGAGTACAAGGCCGCTGACCTGTTCAACGGTGCGGGCTCGACCCCGGGCGCCTCGATCTCGATGCCGCTGACCATCGCACAGACCACGCCGGCGCCGATCCTCACCAAGGGCGCGTACAGCGGCCTGGTCAACGTCGTGCTGAACCAGAAGGCGGCTACGCCGTAATCCCCCGCGCCGGCCCGCATCCCGGGCCGGCCGCTTGCAGCGGTGCCCCCATGACCCTACACGCCCCCGCCGTCACCCGGCTGGCGGTCGCGCTCGCCCTGGCGTTGTCCACTCCGCTGGCGGCCGCGCGCGGCGTCCCGCCCGGTTTTGAAGATCTGGTCGAAGGCCAGACCGAACAACTCGACATCCAGCTGTTCGGCCGCTCGGCCGGGCTGTCGCCGGTGCGCGTGACCCTGGAGCACGTGCAGCTGGAAGATCCCGCGCGCGTGCTGCAGTCACTGGACCTGCCTGCCGAGGCGCAGGCCGCCCTGCTGCCTGCGCTGTCGCAGCCGCTGCCGCGCAACAGCCATCTGGCCTGCCGCTTCGGTGGTGCCAGCGCCGGCTGCGGCTACATCGATCCGCCGGAAGCTCCCGACGAGGTGCGCGCGCTGTATGACGAAGGCGAGGGCGCGGTGCGCTTGTTCGTGGCGCGCCAGTGGATTCCCGGCAAGCCTGCCGCCGAGCGTTTCCACACGGTCACCGCCAATGCCGAGAACGCGTTCCTGCATCAGCAGACGCTCAACCTCAGTGGTGGCCGTGACTACCAGTCGCTGTCGGCACGCGGCGTCGGCACGCTGGGCCTGTTCGATCGCGGCCACCTGTCGGCCGAGTGGTACTACAACCAGCAGCGCTATCGCAGCCACAGCGACGACGATTTCCAGTTCGACAACGTCTATTACCGCCACGACCTGGGGCCGGCGCACTACCTGCAGGCCGGGCGCATGGACCGCCGCAACCTGTCCAGCCCGCAGGGCGGCACTTTCAGCTTCAGCATGCTGCCGCTGGACCGCTTCCAGGGCGCACGCCTCGGTACCACCCAGGCCTATGTGGACACCGACGCGGCGGTGCAGGCCAGCCCGCTGACCGTGCTGCTGGCGCGCGATGCGCGGGTGGACGTGTTCGATGGCGAGCGCCTGCTGCAGACCTTCTACCTGCAGGCCGGCATCAACCAGATCGACACCCGCAATTTCCCGTTCGGCAACTACCTGGTGCGCATGCGCATCTACGAGGACGGTGTGCTGGTGCGCACCGAGGAGGCGCCCTTCGACAAGGGCGGCGACTGGACCAACAGCCAGTGGCAATGGTTCGTGCAGGGTGGCCACCGCAACGAACGCCGCAGCGATGCTTTCGATGGCGAGCGTATCGCGATGGCCGGCGTGCGCGTGCCGTTGGGCCGCGACGCGGCGATGACCGCCGGTGCCGCCACGTTCGGCGGGCACCGCTACGGCGAGCTCCGCCTGGACCTGCGCAGGGTGATGGCCACGCAGGAAGTACGCGCCACCTTCAGCGGCATGCGTGGCAGCGACGGCAGCAACGGGCAGCAGCACCAGCTGTCGTACCGGCGCACGGCGTCGTGGAATCTCTACCAGCAGCGCATGCGTGGCAAGGCCTGCCAGTTCGAGGCCGAGGCGCGCGACCAGTTGGGGTGCACCAATGCGCTCAGTGGCTCGATGTCGCTGCCGCTGGCGGGCGGCAATGTTTACGTGGGCTACACCCGGCGCCAGACCTGGCGCACCGGCTGGCACCGGCCGGAGTTCGAGCAGGATCCGTCGTTCGGGCTTGAGCCGCTGTTGCCGCCGGGGCCGTTGGAACCGCGCCGCGAGCCGTTGCTCAGCCGCACCTGGCAGGCCAGCTTCAGCCGCAGCCATCGCTGGCAGGATTTCAGTGTCTCCACGCGCGTGGGCGTGTGGCGGCAGAACAGCACCGACAGCGTGCGTGGCAGCACCGAGCGCGACCGTGGCATCTACGTCAACCTCAGCCTGAGCCGTCGGCACCGCAGTGCTGCCGGCGATGGACAGCGCCGCTATGCCGTGGATGTGCGCCAGCCGCAGCATCAGCGCCCGGCGATCGACTACAGCATTGGCCAGAGCCTGCGCCAGGAACTGGATACACAGTACCGCGAGCTGTCCGCCGAGCTGCGCGCCAACAACAACGAGCGCTACAGCGCTTCACTGGGTGGCCAGCTGCAGAATGGCATCGGCCACACCAGCGCCAGCGTGGCGCGCTACCAGCAGCGTGGCCGCAGCGAGACCGGCTACAGCGGCGCACACAGTTCCGGCTTCGCGCTCGGCCGTCGCGGCTTCTACTGGAGCGGTGCCAACGGCGCCGACGCCGGCCTCGCCGTGCAGGTGGCCGATACCGATGACGCCGACCTGCGCGGCGTGGCCGCCGAACTGCAGGTGGGCGGGCTGCGCAGGCAACGCCTGCAGATCGGCGAACGCCGATTGCTGCCGCTGCCGGCCTATCAATCGCAACGTGCCGAAGTGCAGGACGCCAGCACGCTGGACAGCGTCGCCGCCATCCGCGTGACCGGTGTGGGCGGTGCACGGCCGATGTTCCTGACGCCCGGCAAGCTGATGCGCATGCCGGTGCCGATCGAAGTGACCTACACCTTCATCGGCCATGCCCGTGACCTGGCCGGTGCGCCGCTGGGCGGCGCCCGCATTCTCAACGCGCCGGTGCCCGGCACCAGCGCCAACGGCGGCTTCGTTGCCGATTTCCCGCGTCGCGAAACGACGCTGTACCTGTTGCAGGACGACCGCCTGCTGCACTGCCCGCTGCAGGTGCGCGAGCGCCGCCAGGTGGTGCTGCTGGTCGGTGCCGTGCACTGCGAGCCGCTGGCCGTGGCCCAGCTGCCGGCCGAAATCCGCCAGCAGGCCCGCGTGACCCGCCTGCTGCAGGAACGCGCGTTGATTGCCGCCACGCCCCGGACCGCTGCTGCAGGAGGTACGCCATGAACCGGCGTTGGATGTTCGTGTTGATGCTGGTGTGTGCGCCGGTGCTGGTGATGCCGCGGGCGTGGGCGCAGTGGCCGCCAGAAACGCATCCGGCCGACCAGAGCCGGGACATCGTGATGAGCTGGGATCGCTCGGCGGTACCCGGTGATGTGGAGTTGTGGGCGCCGCGGACGGTGCTGGGATTCAGTCACGACCTGGCGCTGAAGTATGGGCAGATCCATGTGGTTTGTGAGTCTGCTTCTGACAGTGAATTCGGTCGGTGCCCTCTTGATGGTGAACCGGGAGTGTCACTTGGCAGTAGCAATGTCGATCTGCTGTTCGTGGAGCAGAGGACTGGCCTACGTAGCGAACTTCGGGCGCAGGGATATTTACAGAGAGTCATGTCGGATTGGGTTTGCGCTATCGACTACTGGGACACGCTCAGAAGGCAGTTGAATGCGTCGTTCTGGTACATATGCAGTTCCGGACAGCCAGTTGGTACAGGCGTATATCTGGAAATCCCAGCGACCGAGCTCTCCAGACTCGTCGCAGGCCACTGGAAGGCCACGATGCGCCTGAACATCAAGGCCGACCCCGCCGCAGCACCCGTCGCCACAGCCACCTTCAACTTCGATTTCACCGTCACCGACTACGACGCGATCTCGATCTACTTCCCGACCTTCGACACCGTCGCGCCGCTGGTCAATCTCGATCTGCGCTACGACCCCATCCAGAAGGTGGTGGGTGGCAGGAAACAGCTGGATATGTGCCTGTACGACGGCCTGGGTTCGCAGAGCGAGTACCTCGACGTCACGGTTCGCGACAGCGGTCCACGCCCACCTGCGGGATCGGACTTCTCGCTCTGGCACCGCGATGGCGGCAGCGATGCCAGCCAGCGCCTGGACTACCGGGTCCACCTGGACTACGGCGGCCATCGCCTGGCGATGAAGCACAACGTCAAGCAGCAGCTGCGCGGCATCGACAGCGCACAGCTGCGGCTGGTGATGCTGCCGGGCATCAGCCAGCCGGTGTACTGCGTGCCCACGCCGCTGACCCTGGAAACACCGCCCACCCCTATCGCCAGCCAGCGCCCCGGCCTTTACGAGGGCGAGCTGACCGTGGTGCTGGATGTCCCTACTGCCAAACCCTGATCCCGAGGAGCCTGCCATGAAGAAGCTGCTGTTCTGCCTGCTGCCGGTGAGCGCCCTGCTTGCCGTGCCGGCACACGCCAACCTTTCCATTCACCCGATGCGCGCAGCGGTGGATGCCAAGCGCGGCACCCAGATCCGCGTGTACTCGCAGTCGACCATTCCGCAGTACGTGCAGACCCGCCTGCGGCGCATCGTCAACCCCGCCACGCCTGCCGAAGAAGAACAGGAGATGGAGGCCTCGGATGCGGCGATTGCCATCACCCCCGGCAAGTTCGCACTTTCCGGCGGCGGCAATCGCCTGATCCGGGTGATTCCGCTGCAGCAGGTCCAGAAGGAAACGGCCTACCGTCTCTATTTCGAAGGCGTGCGCGGGCCGGATGACGCTCCCCTCGAAGACGGCGAAGGCGCACAGGCAAACATCGGCGTCAGCCTGGTCTGGGGGGCGCTGGTCAACGTCACTCCCGACGACGGTGTGGTGGACCTGCGCCTCCAGGACAACACGGTGCACAACACCGGCACGCTGCGTGTCGGAATCATCGGCGCCGAGGAGTGCACGGCGGCGGGCGCCTGCACGCCACACCCCGTGTCGCACAGCCTCTATCCCGATGCCGCACTGACGCTGCCGTTCCAGCTTCAGCCGGGCAACTCGCTGCAACTGCGTTACCGGCTCACCCGCGATGGCTATCGCGAACACGTGCGGACGATCGAACCGACGGCGACCTGAACCCGCACTTTGCCCGCCCCGTGCCCGGCACGGGGCTCACTTTCCTTGTCCTGTTAAGGAGAAACACATGAATCGAATCCATCGTCGTATCTGGAATCACGCCAAAGGCTGCTGGGAGGTGGCCAGCGAGCTGACCAGGCCCTGTGGCAGGAAATCGAGCCGCGTAACCGGCGCCGGTGGACTGCTGATGGTCGCGCTGATGTTGGCGGGCGGAGAGGTGCACGCCAAGACCCGTTACTACATTGGGTGCGATCCCTTCAATCTGGGAAATGGCGAGTTTGTCTCCTGTTCACCCATCACAGGTCGCTATGACGACACCATGTTCGTCGGCTATGCACTGACCAACGGCCTGAACTCGCTTGGCTACGGTGCAGGCGTGAACATGAAAGGCGACAACACCACCGCATTTGGCATCGGTGCCCGGATAGACGGGCAGAACAGCGCCGCGTTTGGCTTCAAGGCGAGGACCAGTGGCGTCGATAGTGTTGCCTTTGGGTACAACGCCAGTGCCAATGGCGGCCACGCACTGGCAATGGGTGCGAACGCATACACCGGAGCACTTGGGGCTACGGCCGTGGGCAACGATGCTGCGGCCACCCGGCAGAACGCGGTGGCCGTTGGCAGCGGCTCCAGCGCGGAGAAGGAGAATGCAGTGGCGCTGGGTGCCAACGCGTGGTCCAACGGTGTGGATGGAGTGGCGCTTGGAAGCAGGGCACAGGTTGAGACCGGTGCGGGCACGGGTGGCGTCGCCATCGGTGGCGGTGCCCGTGCGGGAAGCCTGGGCTACACCGGTGCCATCGCCATCGGCGGTGAGAGCCGTGCCCTTACGGACGGCGTTGCCCTGGGCTATGCGGCGTCTGCGTCCGCACAGGGCGCCGTAGCCCTGGGTGTCCGCTCGGTGGCCACGGAAGCCAATACGGTGTCGGTAGGCAGCGCCTCGGTGCGCCGTCGCATCGTGAACGTGGCGGACGCCCGCATTACGGCCTCCAGCACCGATGCGGTCACCGGCAAGCAGCTGCATGCCATGAACGAGCGGGTTGACGGCATGATCAAGCAGGATTCCGCAGGCGGCATCGTACGCATCGCCCACAGCAACACCGGCACGGAAGTCAGCATGCGCAATGCGGTGCTGGCCACGCGCAAGGTAAGTGGCGTGTCCGACGGCGCGCTGACGACGACCAGCACCGACGCTGTGAATGGACGCCAGCTCAACACGACCAATGGCAATGTCACCAAGGCGCAGACCGCTGCGGATGCGGCCAAGGCTGATGCCAGCAAGGCGCTGGCCCAGGTCACCACGGTGACCGGCCTGATCAGCCAGGCTTCGTCCACCAGCAGTGTCCGCTTGGGCGAGAAGAACAGCGGTACCTCGCTGGATATCCGCAACAGTGCCAATGCCAACCGCAAGGTGACCGGTGTGGCCGATGCCACGCTAAGCACCTCCAGCACGGAAGCAGTGACCGGCAGGCAGTTGAACACGACCAATGAGAATGTTGCCAAGGCACAGACCGCTGCGGGAGAGGCCAAAGCTGATGCGAGCAAGGCGCTGACTCAGGTGGTGACGCTGGGCGGCCTGGTGGGGCAGGTGTCGGCAACCGGCAATGTCCGCCTGGGTGAGAAGAACAGCGGAACGGTGCTGGATGTGCGCAATAGCGCCAATGCGAACCGGAAACTGACCGGCGTGGCCGAAGGCGTGGTCAGCGACAGCAGCTTTGAGGCCGTCAACGGCAGGCAGCTCAATGCCACCAATGACAAGGTGGCGGCGGTGGAGAGTGTTGCCAGAACTGCGGGCACAGAGGCGGCGGCGGCAAAGACGGATGCAGCCAAGGCGTTGGTCGAGACCGCAGCGCTTGGCGGGCTGGTGGCACAAGTGTCTACGACTGGCAATGTGCGTCTGGGTGAGAAGAACGGCGGTACGACGTTGGACGTGCGCAACAGCGCCAATGCCAACCGGAGGATCAGTGGTGTGGCGGATGGATTGTTGAACGCCAGCAGCGCTGAAGCAGTGTCTGGTAAACAGCTCTACTCAACCAATTCACGGGTATCAGCTCTAGAGGACGTAAGTCAGTTCGTGAGCATCGGTGCGGCTCCTACCAGCGAACCTGCTGAGGCAGGACCAGTGGGTGTCGCTATAGGTAATTCGGCTAAGACAGGCAACGAGGGTGGGACTGCAGTCGGAACACACTCGAAGTCACTGGGTAGAAATTCGGTGGCCGTTGGACGTGCTTCAACGGTACATGAAGGTTCCGACAATGGCTTTGCCCTTGGGGCGGGCGCTGAGGTCGGTATTTCGGAGGGTGGTGCAAGGGGGGGGGTTGCGATTGGCGCTGGAGCGAAGGTTGGGAAAGGGGCGGATGGATCACTGGCGATCGGTGAAGGCTCGCAAGCGAATGAGGCTGGCGTTGCATCATTTGGAAGCGCAACTGCTTATCGCCGCTTAGTAAACGTTGCTCGAGGTGCTGCCGACCACAATGCCACTACCGTCTCCCAGCTCAAAGACTCCCTCGCTACCCTTGGCGGCGGAGCAGGCATGGATGCCAACGGCAACATCATTGCCCCGACGTACTCGGTGCAGGGCGGAACGCAGAACACCGTGCAGGACGCACTGATGGCGCTCGATGGAGCTGTCACCACCGCAGGCCGCCGTGCGGACAAGGTGGAAGGCCAGCTCAACTCGATCTTCCAGGATTCACCCTCGGCCCGTGGCGATGGCATGGACCAGATCGCACTGAATGGCGCGAACGGCATGGTGTTGACCAATCTGGCTGACGGTCGGGTGGCCCCTGGAAGCCGTGACGCCGTAACGGGAAATCAGCTGTACGCCGCAGAGCAGAAGATCTCGCAGAATCGAGATGATCTGGAGGCGATGCGCAAGGAGCGGGAGATGCGCGAGCGGGCGATGCGTGGATTCGATGCGGGCGGTCCGATCGATTTCGGCGGTGCGCGTTTGACTGGTGTGGCCGACGGCTCGCTCTCCACGGATAGTCGAGATGTAGTTACCGGGCGCCAGTTGTTTAGTGTCAGCGATCGGGTATCGCAGATTGAGGACCAGCACCGCTTCTTCAAGATCGATACAGACCAGCTTAGTGAAGGCGCGTCGGCTGGCTTCCTCGGAGTGGCAATTGGCGACTCTGCCCGAACGGGAGTTGACGGTGGAACAGCCATTGGCTCCTATGCAGCTGCGCTGGGGGTGAATTCGGTGGCTCTTGGACGTGGGTCTTGGGTTTCCGAAGATTCGAGTGGTGGCTTTGCCGTAGGAGCTGGTGCGCAGGTGTGGGAAAGCAACGGCATTGCCATTGGGGAGAGCGCTATGGTCCTTAAGGGTGCAGATAGCTCCCTCGCGTTGGGAGTTGGTGCAGTGGCAACTGAGAAAAGTACTGTTTCGTTTGGTAGCGGGAGCATTCAACGCCGCCTCGTAAACATCGCCAACGGCACCGCCAACCACAACGCCGCCACCGTCGGCCAGTTGCGCGGTGCGCTGTCCGCGCTCGGCGGTGAAGTCGATGCCAACGGCAACATCGTCGGCCCCAGCTTCACCGTGCAGGGCCAGTCCCAGTCCACGCTCAATGGTGCATTGGAAGCACTCGACGGCGCAGTGGTCAGCAACCGCTCGCGCGTGAACCAGGTCGAGTCGCAGCTGCGCAGCGTGTTCCAGGACACGCCCTCCGTCCGCGCCGACGGTCTCAACCAGCTCACCCTGGCCGGAACCCACGGCATGGTCATTTCCAACGTGGCCAACGGCCTGATCGCGGCCGGCAGTCGTGATGCCGTCAATGGCGGCCAGCTGCACTCGATGCAACAGCAGCTCAACGGCCGCATGGACGGGCTGGAGCAGCGCATCGATGCGCCGCAGCCGCAGGCAATGGCGGTTGCTTCGGTGCCGGAGCCGGAAGCGCCGGTGCCGCAGGCCGAAGGCGGCCAGCAGGTGGCGTCGGCAGGCGAGGGTGAGAAACCTGCACCGCAGCCGAAGACGAAGAAGGAGGACTCCCCGAAGCCCCAGGTCGATACCGCTGAACTGGAGAAGATGCTGGCCCGCGCCAACGAGTATACCGATGGCGCGATCAGCAACTTCGAGCGTCGCCTGGACAAGATGGACAAGCGCTTCAACCGCATGGCGGCGATGAGCAGCGCGCAGACCGCGATGGCGATGAACACCGCCGGCCTGGCCACCTACAACCGCCTGGGTGCGGGCGTGGGCTACAGCGAGGGTGAGTCGGCGATGGCGGTGGGCTACCAGCGCGTGCTGAACGAGAAGGGCTCGGCCACCTTCAGCCTCAATGGTGCGTTCACCAACAGCGGTGAGCGCAGCATGGGCGTCGGCGTGGGCATCGGCTGGTAAGCCATGCCGCCCCGGCGTAGTGCGCGTAATGAACCCCGCCGCGCCGGGGTCCTTGCCGAGGAGAAGGCAATGTACAGATGGGTAAGTGGAATCGTCAGCTATCGCACGTTCTATATCTGGCGGGCGCGCTATCGCTACTACACACGGAACCTGGATATGTGGACGCTGATGAGCGGGCTGTGCATCGCCGGTCTGCTGCTGGCGCTGTGGTACCTGTGGCAGATGCTGGGTGTGCCGCCGCCGCGCGTGCACCCGCAGGCAGCGGCGCTGCGCATCGACGGCGTCACCAGCGAGGCGATCCATCGCATCGTGCTGGTACGCCATGCTGGCCGCACGCCGGGTGCCCCGTTCACCACGCCGGAGGAGGTGCGGGCGAGCACGCTGCGCACGATGCGGGTACGCCAGGTGATGGACAGCGAAGTGGTGTGGCGGCTGAAAGCCGACATGCTGGCGGACATCGCCGACTACATCACCGCCACGGGTGGGTGCTTCCCTTACGACTGCCGGCGGGTCCTCGATCGATTGGACTACGTGCGCCAGGCGGGGGTTGAGAATGCGCAGATCAACGCGGCGCTGTCGACGATCCTGGAGGTGTCGCTGGATCAGATGCCGCCGTTGGAGGCAGACGAGCATGAGCGCGTGAAGAGTGGTTGGTCGGATGGGTTCAACGACATCTATGACCAGATCGGGTTGCTGCGGGGCCTGCAGGTCATGCATGCACAGATGATGCGGGAGTATCCGCAGCGAGCTCCTGCCCCGTGGTTGCCGCGGTTGTTAAGCGACCCGCTGCGCGATACTCGTTTTGTCTGGTAGTGGGAGCAAGATTGGCGTCATCTGCCAGCGCAGGTAGCGCAGCTTTTGTAGAGTCGAGCCGTGCTCCACTGCTCTCCGGCCAGCAATCGAAATGCCTGAAGCACAGTGCGGACCAACGGTCCGCACCTACCGAACACGGGTGCAGCGCTTCTGTAGAGTCGAGCCGTGCTCCACTGCTCTCCGGCCAGCAATCGAAATGCCTGAAGCACAGTGCGGACCAACGGTCCGCACCTACCGAACACGGTGCAACGCTCCTGTAGAGTCGAGCCGTGCTCGACTGCTCTCCGGCCAGCAATCGAAATACCTGAAGCACGGTGCGGACCAACGGTCCGCACCCATCACTGGCAGGTACCGCTGCGCTCGCCGGCCATGGGCCGGCGCTACCGTCATCCGCCGATGTACGCGCTGATCTCCGCTTCGGCCAGCACCTGCCGCAACTGCGCCACGGACGCACGTCGCATCGGCTTCTCATCCACCGGTGACAGTGGGGCCTGGCGCAGGGCGTCGTACGGCAGCACGGCCAGGTCGAAGGTCAGCTCCTCGGCACTGAACACCCACACCGGCACATCCAGGCTGCGCTCGCGATCCATGCGCAGGCGACGCGTCCGCGATTCGGCGGGAATGCCGTGTTCGTCCAGGAAGCGGTGCACGGCTTCCGGGTCGTCGCTGTGCAGGTGCAGCTGCACGGGGCTGTTGGCGTCGGCGGTGCCCTCCAGCACCGGGCCGGCCAGGCGCGGGGCGAAGCCGTGCAGGAACTCCAGCGCACGCATGGCGGCCTCGCGGCGGCGCTGCAGTTCGTTGCCATGTTGGGGGCCCGCGAAGAGCCGCTGGTATTCGCGCAGGGCGTCTTCGATCTCGGTGTTGCGGGGCAGGGAGGCATCGTCGTGGATGCCGAGCCGGCTGGCGGCCTTCAACTTGGCCTGGTGATAGTCGCGGATGCCGCCTTCGGCCATCAGGCGGGCGGCTTCGTGGGCGAGGCGGTGGCGCCGCTCGCGGGTCTGGCTGGCAGCATGCTGACGAGCGCGGTGCATGCGATGACTCCCTGTTGCGACCTGGCTACAGATTAGCGCACGGATGTGACATCTGCGTGGGTATGGCGCGGAGATGCCAACCAACGGTTGGCACCCACCAACGCTCTGGTAGGTGCCGACCTTGGTCGGCACGGGGCGCCAACCAAGGTTGGCATCTACCAGAGCAGCGCGGGACCGTGCCCGGCGGATGCATCGGTGCCAACCAAGGTTGGCACCCACCGACGCTTTGGTAGGTGCCGACCTTGGTCGGCACGAGGCGCGAACCAAGGTTGGCCTCTACCAGAGCAGCGCGGGACCGTGCCCGGCGAATGCATCGGTGCCAACCAACGGTTGGCACCCACCGATGCTCTGGTAGGTGCCGACCTTGGTCGGCACGAGGCGCCAACCAAGGTTGGCCTCTACCAGGGCCGCATCGGTGCCAACCCACGGTTGGCACCCACCGGACCGTTCCTCAGAAGATATCGAACGCGGCGGCGTCGGCCTGTGGCGTATTGAGGTTCAGGTCGTAGTCGGTCAGGCGGTCCATGTCTTCCACCTTCACCCATTCGGTTGCGCCGTTGAGCGTGGCCTGGACCATGCCGCTGGGCGGTTCGTTCTGCGCGACCGGGGTGTCCTTCAGCGCGGTGCGCATGTAGTCGATCCAGATCGGCAGGGCCGCCTTGCCACCGTATTCGCGGTAACCCAGCGAGCGGAAGTCGTCGCGGCCCACCCACACGGTGGTCACGTACGGGCCACCGAAGCCGGAGAACCAGGCGTCGCGGTGGTCGTTGGTGGAGCCGGTCTTGCCGCCCACGTCCTCGCGGCCTAGCACCTTGGCCTGCACGCCGGTACCGCGCTGGACCACGTCGCGCATCATCGATACCAGCTGGTAGGCGGTGCGGGCGTCGATCGCACGCGGAGCGGTGCGGGCATCGGGGTTGGCCGGCGCGGCCGGGGTTTCGGTCTTGGCTTCGGCCTTGGCCGCAGCGGCCGGGTCCACCTTCGGGGCCGGGGCGCCGAAGTTGAAGCCGTCCACCACCTGGTTGACCGGCTGGTCGCTGCTGCCGGCGCAGTCGCGGCAGGCCAGCGCCGGGTTTTCCTTGAACACCAGGTTGCCGTCGCGGTCATTGACCTGGTCGATCAGCCAGGTGTCCACGCGCGAGCCGCCGTTGGCGAACACAGCGTAGCCACGGGCCACCGACAGCGGGGTCAGCGAGGCGGTACCCAGCGACATCGACAGGTTCGGCGGCAGTTCGGATTCGGCGAAACCAAATTCGCTGATGTACTTGCGCGCGTAGTCCACGCCCATGCCGTCGAGCAGGCGCACCGAGACCAGGTTGCGCGACTGCACCAGCGCCTCACGCAGGCGCATCGGGCCGCGGAAGCCGCCGCCGTCGTTCTGCGGGGCCCAGGTCTTGCCGCGGCGGTCGCGGAACACGACGGGCGCGTCGAGCACGATCGAGGCCGGGTTGTAGCCCTTGTCGAAGGCCGCGGCGTAGATGAAGGGCTTGAAGCTCGAACCCGGCTGGCGACGGGCCTGGGTGGCGCGGTTGAACTTGTTGCCGGAGAAGCTGAAACCACCGACCAGCGCCTTCAGGGCGCCGTTGTGGGCATCGAGCGAGACCAGCGCGGACTGGCCGCGCGGGATCTGGTCCAGCAGCCACTCACCTTCCTTGGCACCGGCACGCACGCGCACGATGTCACCGCGCTGCACCAGCTTGCCCGGGGTCTTGTTGGTCCACTTGGCGGCACCGGCCGGCAGCACGATCTCGCTGCGGTTGGCCAGCACCACGGTGGCGCTGCCATCGGCGCCGGTGCTGGCGACGATCGCCGGCAGCAGGCCGGCCTGGCCGTACATGCCGCGCAGGTGCTCGGCCAGGGCGGCGGCGTCTTCGCCGGCACCCACCTGCACCTGCTTCTCCACGCCGTGCCAGCCGTGGCGGTGGTCGTACAGCAGCAGGCCGTCGCGCACCGACTGGTTGGCGGCGGTCTGCAGGGTGGAGTCGATGGTGGTGGTGACGTGGTAACCCTTGTTGACCACATCCCCGCCGAAGCGGGCGATCATTTCCTGGCGCACCAGCTCGGCCACGTACGGCGCGTCGACCTGCACCGGCGGCTCATGGGCGGTGGCGTGCATCGGCACGGCCTTGGCCGCGTCGGCCTCGGCCTGGCTGACGAACTTCAGGTCGGCCATGCGCTGCAGCACGTAATTGTCGCGGCGCTGGCGGGCGCGCTCCGGATTGGAGATCGGATTGCCCGAGGACGGGAACTTGGGGATGCCGGCCAGCGAGGCCATCTCGTCCAGGTCCAGCTCGTTCAGCTTCTTGCCGTAGTAGAACTCGGCCGCGGCGGCCACGCCGTAGGCGCGGTTGCCGAAGAAGCTCTTGTTCAGGTACAGCTCGAAGATCTCATCCTTGCTCAGCTCGGACTCGATCTTCCGCGCCAGCAGGATCTCGGCCAGCTTGCGGGTGTAGCTGTACTCGGAGCTGAGGAAGAACTGGCGGGCCACCTGCTGGGTGATGGTGGAACCACCCGGCACGCGCTTGTCGTTGGTGGTGGCCAGCAGCCACACCGCACGGCCGATGCCCATGTAGTCCACGCCGCCATGCTCGTAGAAGCGGGCGTCCTCGGTGGCCAGGAAGGCCTGCTTCAGGCGCTCGGGCACGTCCTTCATGGTGATCGGGGTGCGCCGGGTCTCGCCGAACACCGCCATCAGCTTGCCGTCGGCAGCATAGACGTACATCGGCTCCTGCATTTCCACGTCGCGCAGGGTCTGCACGTCGGGAAGCTTGGAGGACACAGCGTAGTACAGACCGCCCACGGCGGCCGCGCCGATCAGCGCCAGGACCAGGACAATCAGGAAGATCCAGCGCAGCCAGCGGCGGAGTCGAGTCATCGGGTTCAGATTCCGATTGCGAATTTCGTGGTCGCAGAGTATAGATTACGCAAGGTGGCGGCTGGGGTCGGCACCGGGGAGCGCAAGGGGAACAGTCAGGGGCTGCATCGTGAATCCGTGAGGAACTTCACAGCAGGGCCGTTGCCATTTGCTAAGAATACGTTATTAATGCTCGGGCGCAGGTCTTGCGTCCAAGTGCCCGTCGGCAGGGGAGAAACCGTGGGGCTCATCCCAAAAAGTCAGTCGCCGCTTGTAGGCGTCGACATCAGTTCGACTGCGGTAAAGCTTTTGCAGCTGTCCCGCAGCGGCAATCGTTTCCGTGTGGAACATTACGCTGTGGAACCTCTTCCGCCGAATGCGGTGGTAGAGAAGAACATCGTGGAAGTGGAGGCCGTGGGTGAGGCCATCCGCCGTGCGATGAACCGTTCAGGCAGCAAGGCCAAGCTGGCCGCTGCCGCCGTCGCCGGGTCGGCGGTGATCACCAAGGTGATCCCGATGCCGGCCGAGCTCGACGAGAACGACATGGAAGCCCAGATCGAGCTGGAAGCGGTCAACTACATTCCGTACCCGATCGAGGAAGTGAACCTGGACTTCGAGGTGATCGGGGCGATCCCGAACAACCCGGAGATGGTCCAGGTGCTGCTGGCCGCGTCGCGTTCGGAGAACGTGGAACTGCGCCAGTCGGCCCTGGAACTGGGTGGCCTGCAGGCCAAGGTGATGGACGTGGAGGCCTTCGCGGTCGAGAACGCCTACGCACTGGTCGCCAGCGAGCTGCCGGTGTCCATCGACGGCGTGGTCGCGCTGGTCGATATCGGCGCCACCATGACCACCCTCAACGTCCTGCGCGGCGGCCGCAGCCTGTACAGCCGCGAACAGGTGTTCGGTGGCAAGCAGCTGACCGACGAGATCATGCGCCGTTACGGCCTGAGCTACGAGGAGGCCGGCCTGGCCAAGCGTCAGGGCGGGCTGCCGGAAAGCTACGAGATGGAAGTGCTGGAGCCGTTCAAGGAAGCCACGGTCCAGCAGATCAGCCGCCTGCTGCAGTTCTTCTATGCAGGCAGTGAGTTCAACCGCGTTGATCACATCGTGCTGGCCGGCGGCTGCGCCGTGCTGGGCGGGCTGCCGGAAATGGTCGAGGAACAGCTGGGCGTGCCGACCGTGGTCGCCAACCCGCTGGCACAGATGACCCTGGGCCCGAAGGTGAACGCACATGCGCTGGCCCAGGATGCCCCCGCGCTGATGATCGCCACCGGTCTGGCGCTGAGGAGCTTCGACTGATGGCACGCATCAATCTATTGCCCTGGCGCGCCGAGCGGCGCAAGCAACGCCAGCGCGAGTTCTACGCAATGCTGGGCATGGCCGCGATCGGTGGCCTGCTGCTGTCGCTGCTGATCTGGTTCTATTACGACCGGCAGGTGAGCGGCCAGATGGACCGCAATGCCTATCTGGAAGCCGAGATCGAGAAGGTCAAGGAACAGAACAAGGAGATCGATCGCCTCGATGCGCAGAAGGACCGCCTGCTGGCCCGCAAGAAGGTGATCGAGGAACTGCAGGCCAAGCGCTCGCAGATGGTCCACCTGTTCGACGCGTTGGTGCGCACGATTCCCGACGGCGTGGTGCTGACCGCCCTGCAGCAGGAGGGGGACATGCTCACCCTCGAGGGACGCACCCAGTCCAATGCCCGCGTGTCGGCTTACATGCGCAACCTGGAAACCTCCGGCTGGATGACCAACCCGGAGCTGTCGATCATCCAGGCCAGCGCCGGAGACAAGAGTGCAGCCGGCCCGGTATCGGACATCAAGGCGCTGCCGTACATGTTCAAGGTCACGGTGAAGCTGCCGGCGCAGAGTGAAGAGACAGGCACTGCCGGTTTGAACGCGGATGGCAGCGTGGCGGCCGCCCCGGCTGCGACGCCCGCCGTGGCGCCGCTTGCCGCCGGCCCCGATGCGGCGGCCCCGGCTGCTGCACCAGCACCGGCCCCGGCCCAACCGGCGGCGGCCCCGGCCGCAGCACCCGCCAGCGCACCGGCGCCTGCACCGGCCAAGCCGAACCAGCCCGCCGCACCGGCCCCGGCCGCCAGGCCTGAGGGCAGCCGCCTGGCGCAGCCGCCGCAGGCCTCTTACGCCCCGCTGCAGGGGGACCGCGCATGAGCCAGAAAATCGATCTGAAGAACCTGGATTTCAACGACATCGGCAACTGGCCGCAGAAGGCCAAGATCGTCTTCTGTTCGTTGCTGGCCCTGGTCATCATGTTCGTTGCATGGATGCTGCTGATCAGCGGCAAGCGCGATGAACTGGCCAGCCTGGAATCGAAGGAAAGCGATCTGCGCACCGAGTTCTCCAAGCAGCAGGAACGCGCGGTGAACCTGGGGCCGCTGAAGCAGCAGCTGGCGCAGATGGAGCAGGTGCTGCAGCAGATGCTGCGGCAGCTGCCCAGCAAGACCGAAATGCCGGACCTGATCATCGACATTTCGCAGACCGCGCTGTCCAGCGGCCTGACCAGCCAGCTGTTCGAACCGGAACAGGAGCAGGTCAAGGAGTTCTACGCCGAGAAGCCGATCAAGCTGAAGATGGTGGGCAGCTACCACCAGTTCGGTGCGTTCGTCAGTGGCGTGGCCTCGCTGCCGCGCGTGGTGATCCTGACCATGCACGACATCAACCTGAAGCCGGCGGACAAGGCTGGCGGTGGTTCGCGTGCCGGTGCGCTGGAGTTGTCCGGCACGGTCAAGACCTACCGGTATCTCGACGAGACCGAGGTGCAGGAACAGCAGAAGGCTGAAGCCGGCAAGGAGGGCAGCAAGTGATCCGTTCCTTCTTTGCACGTTGCGGGATGGTCGCTGCCGTGTTGCTGCTGGCCGCCTGCGGCCGTGGCGTGACCAGCACGCCGGGCGACGCGCCGAATCTCGAGAAGTGGGTGGAAGGCGAACGTGCCCGGCCGGCGCAGCCGCTGGAACCGTTGCCTGTGATGCAGCAGTTCGAGACCTTCGAGTACTCCGCGCAGGGCCTGCGTGATCCGTTCACCGACGCCTGGACCAATCCGCAGGGGAATGGCGGATTGCGGCCGGATCCGAACCGGCGCAAGGAGCCCCTGGAGGGCTTCCCGCTGGACGCACTGGACATGGTCGGTACCATCGGCACCGGCGGCGGCACCGTCGCACTGGTGATGGGGCCGGACAAGGTGACCTACCGGGTGCGCCCGGGCGGTTACCTGGGGCAGAGCGACGGGCGGGTCACTGCGGTCTTCGAAGACCGTGTGGAGCTGATCGAACTGGTGCCGGATGGCGCGGGTGGCTGGCTGGAACGGCCGGCAACGCTCTCGCTTGAAGATCAATGATCGTTTACTGGGGATAGCACGATGACCTTTCACCAAGCCAAGGGGCTGCGTCCCAACCGGCGCTCTACCTTGAACCGTGTCAGCGCGTTGGGAGTCGCGCTGATGCTGGCCTGCGCTCCGGCGCTGGCCGCCGCACCGGCGGAGAAGCCGGTGGGCACCACCGTCGCACCGGCCGCGGCACCGGCCGGCCTGTCGGTGGCCAAGATCGATTTCAAGCGCGGCGATGATGGCGCGGGTCGCCTGATCGTGCAGTTTGACGGCCAGGGCGCGATCCCGGACCTGCGCACGCAGGGCAACAGCGTGGTGGTCGACGTGGGCAATGCCCGCCTGCCGGCCAACCTGCAGAAGCCGTTGAACGTCGTCGACTTCGCCACGCCGGTGCAGCGCATCGACGCCAAGCCGTCCGGCGCCGGCACCCAGCTGGTGCTGAGCACCGGCGGTGCGGTGGAGTCGCTGGCCTACCAGAGCGGCAACGAATACGTGGTGGAGATCAGCGCGCGGCAGGCTCCGGCCGCCGTCGGTGCAGTGACCGCCGGCAGCGTCACCCAGGCCGCAAAGGCCGTCGGCCAGCGTGGCTTCACCGGCAAGCCGGTGACCTTCAATTTCCAGGACGTGCCAGTGCGCACCGTGCTGCAGTTGATCGCCGAAGAGTCCAACCTCAACGTGGTGGCCTCCGACTCGGTGCAGGGCAATGTGACCCTGCGCCTGGTCAACGTGCCGTGGGACCAGGCACTGGACATCGTGCTGCGTGCCAAGGGCCTGGACAAGCGACGCGATGGCAGCGTGATCTGGGTCGGCCCGCAGGCCGAGCTGGCCAAGTTCGAGCAGGAGAAGGAAGACGCGCGCATCGCCATCGAGAACCGCGAAGACCTGGTGACCGATTACGTCCAGATCAACTACCACAGCGCCACCCAGATCTTCAAAGCCCTGACCGAAGCCAAGGGCATCGGCGGTGGTGGCGGTGGTGGCGCAGGTGGCGGTGGTGGTGGGTCGTCGCAGGAGGAGAGTGGCTTCCTGTCCGGCCGTGGCCGCATCGTTGCCGACGAGCGCACCAACACGCTGATGATCAGCGACATTCCGAAGAAGATCGCGCGCATGCGTGAGCTGATCAACGTGATCGACCGCCCGGTCGACCAGGTGCTGATCGAAAGCCGCATCGTGATCGCCACCGATACGTTCGCGCGTGAGCTGGGCGCGCGGTTCGGCATCAGTGGCAGCCGCGACAACGCCTACTTCAGCGGCAATCTGGAAGCCAACGAGGCAACCCGCAAGTCGCAGGTCGAAGCCAATGCGACCAACGCCAAGGCCTACCGCGACTGGCTGGCCGGTGGCAGTACGGGCCCGGCGCCGGTGCCGGTCGGCTCGGCAATCACCCGTGGCCTGAACTGGGCCATGCCGGCGGCGTCCACCAACCCGGCAGGCTCGCTTGCGCTGTCGATCCTCAATGCCGGCTACCTGCTGGACGTCGAGCTGTCGGCCATGCAGGAGGAGTCGCGTGGTGAAGTGATCTCCAACCCGCGCGTGGTCACCACCAACCAGCGCGAGGCCCTGATCAAGCAGGGTAAGGAAATCGGCTATGTGACCATCAGCGCCGGTGCGGGCGGTGTCGCTACGCCGAACGTGCAGTTCAAGGAAGTGGTGCTGGAACTGAAGGTCACCCCGACCATCACCAACGACAACCGCGTGTTCCTCAACATGCAGGTGAAGAAGGACGAAGTGGACCGGCTGATCCAGCTGGAAGGCTATGGCACCGTGCCGTCGATCAACCGCCGCGAAGTGAACACCGCAGTGCTGGTCGAGGACGGGCAGACCGTGGTCATCGGTGGTGTGTACGAGTTCACCGACCGCAACAGCATCAGCAAGGTTCCGTTCCTGGGCGATGTACCGTTCCTGGGCAACCTGTTCAAGAAGCGTGGCCGCAGCAAGGACAAGGCCGAGCTGCTGGTGTTCGTCACCCCGAAGGTGCTGCGCGTGGCCAGGCAGAACTGAGCCAGCGAACCCGCGACACGAACAAGGGCCGCCATGTGCGGCCCTTCTTCGTTCATGCCGGACGTAGTCCGCGGATGATCCGGTAGATCCACGCCATGCGTGGAGGAGAGGCCCGTTCAGCCGTTCTTGATGCCAATCGCAGGGCACCCTGCGATGATGTGGGGAACCCGTGCCGTCCCGCGCCGGTCAAAGGCCCCCATGAACCTGCCACCGCCGATGCCCGAAACCGTCTCGCCGCCGCCCGCGCCGGCCGCCTCCCGCCTGCATGGCGCCTTCAACCAGTTGCGCGACGCGCTGTCGGCCGAAATCGTCGGCCAGGCGGCTTTGGTCGAACGCCTGTTGATCGCATTGCTGGCCGACGGGCACCTGCTGGTGGAGGGCGCCCCGGGACTGGCCAAGACCACGGCCATCCGCGCACTGGCCTCGCGCCTGGAGGCGGATTTCGCCCGCGTGCAGTTCACCCCCGACCTGCTGCCGGCCGACCTGACCGGCACCGAGATCTGGCGCCCGCAGGAAGGGCGCTTCGAATTCGTACCTGGCCCGATCTTCCACCCGATCCTGCTGGCCGACGAGATCAACCGTGCGCCGGCCAAGGTGCAGTCGGCGCTGCTGGAGGCCATGGGCGAGCGCCAGGTCACGGTTGGCCGCCACACCTATGCGTTGCCGCCGCTGTTCCTGGTGATGGCCACGCAGAACCCGATCGAGCAGGAAGGTACCTTCCCGCTGCCGGAAGCGCAGCTGGACCGTTTCCTGATGCACGTACGCATCGGCTATCCGGACCAGGCCGCCGAATCGGAGATCCTGCGGCTCGCCCGCGAGCGTGCCCGTGGCGCCCTGGGCGAGGCGGCACCCGCACCGGAGAAGCTGCCGATGCAGGATGTGTTCGATGCCCGCCGCGAAGTGCTGGACCTGCACATGGCGCCGGCGCTGGAGCGCTACCTGGTCGAACTTGTGCTGGCCTCGCGTGATCCGTCGCGCTATGACGCCGGCCTCGGGCGCCGCATCGCCTGGGGCGCAAGCCCGCGTGGTTCCATTGCGTTGGAACGCTGCGCCCGTGCACGCGCCTGGTTGGCCGGCCGTGACTTCGTCACCCCCGACGATGTGCGTGCGGTTGCCGCCGACGTGCTGCGCCATCGCGTGCTGCCCAGCTACGAAGCCACCGCCGAAGGCTGGGATGGCGAACGCCTGGTGCAGGAGCTGCTGGCCCGGGTGCCGGCACCCTGAGCCCGCGCATGACCGATCCATCCCTGGAAGCCGCATCCACCGTCAGTGATGGCGACGGACTGCGCCCGCACCTGTCCGAACTGGTAGCCCTGCGCCGGCTGGCACAGCGGCCGCCGCCGCCACGCCGTGGCCGTGCCGGCAACGCCGGGCAGGCGCCGTCGCCGCTGCGTGGGCGTGGCATGGAGTACGCCGAGTCACGCGAGTACGTGGCCGGTGATGATGCACGGCATATCGACTGGCGCGTGACCGCGCGGACCGGCCGTGCCCATACCAAGCTTTTCCAGGCCGAACGCGAGCGGGTCAGCCTGATCGTGGCCGATACGTCGCCGGCGCTGTATTTCGGCACCCGCGTGCGATTCAAGTCGGTGCAGGCGGCACGCGCGGGCGCCGTCGCCGCGTGGTCGGCGCAGCGTCGCGGTGACCGCGTGGGTGCCCTGCGCGGCAGTGACCGCGAAGCGCCGATTGCACCTGCGGGTGGGCCGCGTGGTGTACTGCGTGTGCTCGACGCACTCACCCGCTGGTACACACAGCCGCCCGCCGACGATCTCGGCCTGGAACGCGCGCTGGACCATGCCGCCCGCGTGCTGCGCCCCGGGGCGCGCATGCTGGTGCTGGCCGATCCGCAGCAGGCCGCGCGGATTCCCGTCGTGCGCTGGAGCGCGCTGGCCCAGCACCATGACCTCAGCCTGGTGCTGCTGGTCGATCCCCTCGAACTGCAACCGCCCTCGGCGGCCCTGCAGTTCCAGACCGCGCAGCAGCGCATTGGCCTCGACCTGCGTCGCAGCGAGGTGCAGGCGCACTGGCAGGCGCACTTCGTCGAACCACTGCAGGCGCTGCGCCGCCAGCTCGGCGCACGCCGCGTTGACGTGCAGGTGTTGTCCACCGATGCGCCCAGCGACGCCTGGTTGGCACCACCGGTAACCGAGGTGCCGGCATGAGCGCCAACCTTCCGCTGCGCGATGTGCAGTTGCCGCCGGCACCGTCGTGGTGGCCGCCGGCCCCCGGCTATCTGATGGTCGGTGGCGCGGTGTTGCTGGTGATCCTGGCGCTGGCCCTGCTGTGGTGGCAGCGCCGCCGTCGTCGCCAACGCTGGTTGCAGGCGTTCGACCAGGAGCTGGCCACCACCGCCGATGCCACCGCGGAACTGGCGGCGATCGCCGGCCTGCTGCGTCGCGCCGCGCGACAGGCACAGCCCGGCAGTGAATCCCTGCGTGACGATGCCTGGTGGCAGCGCGTGGATCCGAAGGGCACGTTGCCGGATGCGCGCCGCAACCTCCTGGCCGAAGGTGCCTATCGTCCCCGCGTGGACGCCAGCGAAGTGGCGGCCGTGCGTAGCTGGGCGCGCGAGCGCTACCTGGCGATGCTGCTGGAGCGCCGCCGATGAACCTGCTGGCAAGTTACTGGCCATGGCCCGACCTGCAGCTGGCGTGGCCGCTGGCCCTGCTGGCGCTGCCGTTGCCGTTGCTGATGCGCTGGTGGAAGCGTCGTGCCGATCCCGGCGCTGCGCTGCGCGTGCCCTATGCGGCGACGGAACTGGAAGCGCTGGCCGGTGGCGGCCGCGTCGATGGGTCGTGGCTGCGTACGCTGCTGTTGTGGCTGGGCTGGTGCGCGCTGTGTGTCGCACTGGCTCGCCCGCAACAGCTGGGCGAAGCGATCACGCCACCGCAGCAGGGCCGGCAGATGATGCTGGCGATGGACGTGTCCGGCAGCATGGGCGAGGGCGACATGGTGCTGGGGGGGCAGGCGGTGGATCGCCTCACCGCAGCCAAGGCCGTGCTGGCCGATTTCCTGGATCGTCGTGCCGGCGATCGCATCGGCCTGCTGATCTTCGGGGACCGCGCTTATACGCTCACGCCACTCACTGCGGACCTGGCCAGTGTGCGCGACCAGCTGCGCGACAGCGTGGTCGGCCTGGCCGGGCGCGAGACGGCCATCGGTGATGCCATCGGCTTGGCGGTGAAGCGCCTGCGCAGCCAGCCGGAAGGGCAACGTGTACTGATCCTGCTGACCGACGGCGTCAGCAATGCCGGCGTGCTGGAACCGCTGCGTGCGGCCGAAGTCGCGCAAGCTGAAGGGGTGCGCATCCACACCGTCGCGTTCGGTGGCGATGGCAGCATGCGCTTCCTCGGTATTCCGATTTCCGCTGACCAGGACCCGGTCGACGAGGCCACGTTGAAGAAGATTGCCAGCCTGACCGGTGGCCAGTTCTTCCGCGCACGCGATACCGCGCAGCTGGCCGGCATCTACGCCGAACTGGATCGTCTGGAGCCGATCGCTGCGAAGGGGCCGAGCCTGCGCCCGCGCGAGGAGCGCTATGCGTGGCCATTGGGCCTGGCCTTGCTGCTGGGGGCATTGGCATGGGTGTGGCCGGAGCGCCGTCGATGATCGCGTTGGCATCCCATCTTCCCGACTGGAATGCACTGCACTTCCTGCGCCCGGAATGGCTGTGGGCCTTGCTGGCCTTGCCGGTGATTCTCGCCGTGGCGCTGTACCGGCAGCGGCGCAGCGATGCGTGGCGGCAGGCGGTGGATGCGCACCTGTTGCCGCATCTGCTGGCCGCCGGTGCTCGCCGTCGCGTGCGGCTGCCATTGGCAGTGCTGCTGGGTTGGACGCTGGCAGCACTGGCGATGGCGGGGCCGAGCTGGCGGCAGCAGGCACAGCCGATGTTCCAGCCCAGCGCGCCGCTGCTGATCGTGCTGGATCTGTCCAGCCGCATCACTGCCACCGACCTGCCACCGTCGCGCCTGCTGCAGGCAAGGGCCAAGGTCGGCGAGCTCCTGCGCGCACGCAAGGGTGGGCAGGTGGGGCTGGTGGTGTACGCCGAAGATGCCTACACCGTGGCGCCGCTGACCGATGACGGCAGCAACGTCGCGCTGTATCTGGATGCCTTGTCGCCGGATGTGATGCCGCGTGATGGCCAGCGTGCCGACCGTGGCATCGACTGGGCCACGCGGCTGATGCGGCAGATCGCTGCAGCGCAGGGACAGATCCTGCTGGTCACCGATCAAGCCGATGGTGAAGCTGCATTGGCGGCCTCGCAGGCACGTGGGCTCGGCCTGCAGGTGTCGGTGCTGGGGCTCGGTACACCGGCGGGTGCGGCGTATCGTGACGACAGCGGACAGATCCGCCAGGCTGCGCTGGACGAAGGTCGCCTGCGTGCGGTGGCCACGGCAGGTGGCGGTCGCTATGCGCGCATCACCGCCGATGGCAGTGACCTGCGCGCACTGGGTGTGCTTGATGCACGCGAAGGTACTGCGGCGCAGCGGCCCGGCGAGGGCAGGCAATGGCGCGATGAAGGATTCTGGCTGCTGCCACCGGTGATGCTGCTGGCGCTGCTCGCCTTCCGCCGCCGCGCGCTGCTGGCCGCAGTGCTGGCGGTGGGCCTGCTGCCATGGATGGGGGATGTGCGGGCGCAGGCAGCTCCAGCGCCCGCTTCGCCGCCATCGCAGGGCACGCTGTGGAAGCGGGCCGACCAGTTGCAGCACCAGCGCCTGGCCGACGGCGTGCAGGCCTATCGTGCGGGCGACTTCGCCACTGCGCGCAAGCAGTTCGAGGGCATCGACAGTGATGCGGGCTGGTACAACCTGGCCAACACGCTGGCGCGCCAGGGCAGCTACGACGAAGCCATCGCCGCCTACGACCGCGCGCTGGCGCTGCATCCCGGCATGGCCGATGCGGTCGCCAACCGTGCCGTGGTTGATGCCGCACGCAAGCGCAAGCAGTCGGGGGGGCAGGGCCAGGACCAGCAGAAACCGCAGCAGAACGGGCAGCAGAAGCAGCAGAACAATTCACAGGGCCAGCGGAACCCGCAGGGCCAGCAACCGCAGCAGGGCCAGAAGGATCCAGGACAGGGTCAGCCACCATCTCAGCAGGGCCAGCAGGGGCAGCCCCAGGCGGGTGACGACGACGCGCAGTCGGCGCCTCAGCCCGGCGAGCGTGGCCGCGATGGACAGCAGGCGCCACCACAGGTGGAGGATGCCAAGGCGCAGGCCCAGGCTGATGAGCAGCAGCGCCAGCGCATGCAGCAGGCGATGCAGCAGGCACGTGAGGGCAAGGGCGAACAGGATGGCAAACCCGTGCCAGGCAGTGACGGCACTACTCCGCGCCAACGCGAAGAGCAACAGGCGGTGGAGGCGTGGATGCGACGCGTGCCGGATGATCCGGGCGCATTGCTGCGGGCCAAGTTCCAGCTGGAAAATGAACGCAGGAAGAGGGAAGGGCGATGACGCGGGTGATCAACATGCACGGGCACTGGCCCCGACAGGTACTGGCGGCGCTGCTGCTGTGGCTGCCGCTGCTGGCCTGGGCGCAGCCGCGCGCGTGGCTGGACCGCGACCGCATCGCGATGGGCGACACGGTCACGCTCAATGTCGAGAGCGACCAGGGCGCCCCTGACTTCACACCGTTGCGCACCGACTTCGACCTCAGCGGGCAGACCAGCAGCCGCCAGGTGGAGTGGAGCAACGGCAGCATGCAGCAGCGCAACCTGTATGGCGTGGCGCTGACGCCACGGCGTAGTGGTGCACTGGTGGTGCCGGGCCTGCAGGTGGGCAGCGTCCGTACCGCGCCGCTGACCCTGCAGGTGGATGCCGCTGCCGTGGCCGGCCCCGACAGCAATGCGGTGGCATTCATCGAAACCGTTGTCGATGACGAAACGCCGTATGTGCAGCAGAGCGTAGGCGTGGTGGTGAGGCTGTTCTTCGCCTCTCAGCTGGCCTCTGGCGAACTGGTGCTGGATACCCCGGCGGGTGCGTCGCTGCAGCGGGTAGGCGATGACCGCACCGATGTGCGGCAGGTCAACGGCCGCCGCTACAACGTGGTCGAGCGCCGCTTCCTGCTGATCCCCGAGCGCAGCGGTGCACTTCGGCTGGCCGGTGCGCGCTTCAGTGGGCGCAGTGCCGGTGGCTTCTTCGACGACTTCTTCGGCGGCGGCGACGGCCGCATGAATGCCACCGGCGCCGACCGCACGTTGCAGGTGCAGGCGCAACCGGCACAGGCGCCGCAGCCATGGCTTCCGCTGCAGAGCCTTCAGCTGCGCTACACCGGTGCGCCGACCAGCGCCCGTACCGGTGAGGCCGCCACTGTGGTGGTCGAGGCGATTGCCGAAGGGGCAACCCGTGCACAGTTCACCGACCTGCCGGTGCCGGATCTGGGCACCCATGCGCAGGTATTCGCCGAACCTGCGCAGTACGAAGAATCGTTCAATGGCAGCACCCCGCGGCTGAAGATCACCCGCCGCTACTCGATCGTGCCGCGCCAGCCAGGCTCGCTGGTGGTGCCGGGGCCGCGCCTGCCGTGGTGGGATGTGCGCGCAGGCAAGGCGCAGGAAGCGAAGCTGCCGGACCTGACACTGGCTGTCGCAGCCGGCAGTGGCGGTGGCAGTGCTTCACCTGCGTCGCTACCGCCGATCGACACCGATGCTGCGCTGCCGGGTGGCGATGGCCAGGATAGCCGCATCGCCGCGACCGATCCGCGCGCCAGCGGCCTGGCCGAACGCCCGTGGCCGTGGATGGGCGCGGCCATCGGACTGGCGCTGCTGTGGCTGCTGACCCTGTTGTGGGGCTGGCAGCGAGGCCGCCGACCGCGTGCGGCGACGCCTGCAGCCGGCAAGCCCTCTGTGCCGACTGTGGCGCGCGGACGTGCCGGCCTGACCGAACTGCGCCGCACGCTGGATGGCGAAGGCTTCGATCAGGTGGAAGCGCAGCTGTGCGCGATGGCCGGGGTTGAGCGCATCGAGCAGGTCATCGCGCGGTTGGATGACCCTGGCCAGCGCCAGGTGCTGCAGGACCTGCAGCAGGCACGCTGGGGCGGGCAGGGCGACCTGGCATCGCTGCGCGCGCGTCTGCGCGAGGTCTTCCGTGACGGACCGCACTGGTCGGCGGCTACCGGCGCCGCTGACACTGGCCTGGCGCCGCTGTATCCAACGCGGCGAACCTGAACCGGCGCCGCTTGCGCGCTTTGTTAGAGTGCATTCATTTTTCGAGGAAACCCGCGCATGACAGCAGCTGCTGCCGACAAGAAGAAGTTGCCCCTGCATTGGAAGATGGGCATCGGCTTTGCGATCGGCCTGATCCTGGGACTGATCGTGCACGCCCTGGGCGGCAGCGTCGATGGTCTGCAGGCCGGTGCCAAGTGGGTAATGGACTACATCACCACCCCGGCGTCGGGCCTGTTCCTCAACCTGATCTTCATGCTGATCGTGCCGCTGATCTTCTCGGCGCTGATCATGGGCGTGTCGGAGATGGGCGACATCCGCGCCCTTGGCCGCATCGGCTGGAAGACCCTGGCGTATACCGTGCTGCTGTCCGGCATTGCCGTGGGCATCGGCCTGGTGCTGGTCAACCTGCTCAAGCCGGGTGCCGGCGTCGATCCGCAGGTCGCCGCGATGATGCTCTCGGAGAACGCCGAGCGCAGCAAGGAAATCGTTGCTGGCATCCATGGCACGCCGAAGGGCATGGACATGCTGCTGTCGATCGTGCCGAGCAACGTGCTGCAGGCCGCGTCCGACAACGGCGCAATCCTGTCGCTGATGTTCTTCGCGCTGATGTTCGGCATCGGCATGGTGCTGACCGACAACGAGAAGGTGGCCCCGCTGCGCCGCGCCATTGAAGGCGTGTTCGAAATCTCGATGACCCTGATCAACCTGGTCATCCGCCTGGCCCCGTATGCGGTGGCCTGCTTCATGTTCAACCTGGCCGCGCTGTTCGGCTTCGAGCTGATCATCCGCCTCGGTGCCTACGTGGGCGTGGTGGTGCTGGCACTCGGCCTGCACATGATCGTGACCTACGGTACCGCCGTGTGGCTGTCCGGCCGTTCGCCGCTGTCGTTCTTCCGCGATACCCAGGAAGCGACGGTGATGGCGTTCTCCACCGCCTCCAGCAACGCCACCCTGCCGACCGCGCTGCGCGTGGCCGACCAGATGGGCCTGCCGCAGCGCGTGTCGCGCTTCGTGCTGACCGTGGGCGCCACCGCCAACCAGAACGGCACCGCGCTGTTCGAGGGCGTGACGGTGATCTTCCTGGCCCAGTTCTTCGGCGTGGACCTGAGCATCGGCCAGCAGATCATGGTGATGGCGGTCTGCATCCTCGGTGGCATCGGCACCGCCGGCGTGCCGTCGGGCTCGCTGCCGGTGGTGGCGATGATCTGCGCGATGGTGGGCGTGAACCCGCTGGGCATTGGCCTGATCCTGGGCGTGAACCACTTCCTGGACATGTGCCGTACCGCGCTGAACGTGACCGGCGACCTGGCCCTGACCACCCTGGTGGCCAAGGGCGAATCGCACGACGGCCCGGCGCTGGGCCCGCAGCAGGACTGAGTCCAACGCCACTGCTGGCGACCTGATCGGGGTCGGATTCCTTTCCGCAAGGAAAGGGCTCCGACCCCGCTTCACATGCGGAATCCGGGGGAGATGACGACGTTGCCGGCCAGCGGCCGGCACGACCGGGCAAGGTGAACCGACCCCCCGCCCGGCGACTATGGGACAATAGGCCGCCCGCACGTCCGCGGCCGCCTCCCGATTCCGACAGAACCATGACGCAGCCTACCCGTCGCCAGTTGGCCAACGCCATCCGCTTCCTTGCCGCCGATGCGGTTGAAACCGCAAAGTCCGGCCACCCCGGCATGCCCATGGGCATGGCCGACATCGCCGAAGTCCTCTGGAACGACTACCTCCGCCATAACCCGAGCAACCCGCACTGGTTCAACCGCGACCGTTTCGTGCTGTCCAACGGCCACGGTTCGATGCTGCAGTACGCGCTGCTGCACCTGAGCGGTTACGACCTGCCGATCGAGCAGCTGAAGCTGTTCCGCCAGCTGGGCAGCCACACCGCCGGCCACCCGGAGCGCCACGAGACCCCGGGCGTGGAAACCACCACCGGCCCGCTGGGCCAGGGTTTCGCCAATGCCGTGGGCTTCGCCCTGGCCGAGAAGCTGCTGGCACAGCGCTTCAACCGCCCGGAGCTGGAAGTGGTCGACCACCGCACCTGGGTGTTCATGGGCGATGGCTGCCTGATGGAAGGCGTGTCGCATGAAGCCGCTTCGCTGGCCGGTACCTGGGGCCTGCACAAGCTGGTCTGCTTCTGGGACAACAACCACATCTCCATCGACGGCAACGTCGAGGGCTGGTTCACCGACAACACCCCGGAGCGTTTCGAGGCCTATGGCTGGAACGTGGTGCGCGATGTCGATGGTCATGACCCGGAGAGCATCAAGGCCGGCATCGAGGCCGCGCTGTCGCAGAGCGACAAGCCGACCCTGATCTGCTGCCGCACCACCATTGGCTTTGGTTCGCCGAACAAGGCGGGCAAGGAATCCAGCCACGGCGCACCGCTGGGCAAGGACGAACTGGAAGCCACCCGCAAGCAGCTGGGCTGGGAATACGGTCCGTTCGAGATCCCGCAGGCGATCTACGACGGCTGGCGCGCCAACGGCGCCGGCACGCTGCGCCAGGCCGAATGGGAACAGCTGTTCGACAAGTACGCCAGCCAGTACCCGGCTGAAGCGGCCGAACTGACCCGCCGCTCGCATGGCGAACTGCCGGCCGACTTCGTTGCCAAGGCCGATGCCTACATCGCCCAGGTGGCCGCCGAAGGCCCGACGATTGCCTCGCGCAAGGCGTCGCAGCTGGCCATCGAAGCCTATGCACCGCTGCTGCCGGAAATCGTCGGCGGCTCGGCTGACCTGGCGCACTCCAACCTGACCCTGTGGAAGGGCAGCAAATCGGTTGCCAGCGACGACGCCAACGCCAACTACGTGTACTACGGCGTGCGCGAGTTCGGCATGACCGCCATTGCCAACGGCCTGGCCCTGCACGGTGGCTTCATTCCGTTCGACGCCACCTTCCTGGTGTTCAGCGACTACGCCCGCAACGGCGTGCGCATGAGCGCGCTGATCCCGGCCCACGCCATCCACGTCTACACCCACGACTCGATCGGCCTGGGCGAAGACGGTCCGACCCACCAGCCGGTGGAGCACCTGGCCTCGCTGCGCTACATCCCGAACAACGACGTGTGGCGTCCGTGCGATGCGGTCGAGTCGGCGGTGAGCTGGAAGGCTGCGATCACCCGCCAGGATGGCCCGAGCTGCCTGGTGTTCAGCCGCCAGAACCTGCCGCACCAGCCGCGCAACGCCGAGCAGATCGCCCAGATCGAGCGCGGTGGCTACGTGCTGGCCGATGCTGCTGGTACCCCGGACGTGATCCTGATCGCCACCGGTTCGGAAGTCTCGCTGGCCACCGAAGCCAAGGCCCAGCTGGACGCGGCCGGCCTCAAGACCCGCGTGGTCTCGATGCCGTCCACCGACGTGTTCCTGCGCCAGGATGCGGCCTACCGTGAATCGGTGCTGCCGAACGCCGTGCGCAAGCGCGTGGCGGTGGAAGCCGGCGTCACCGGTTTCTGGCGCCAGTTCGTCGGCCTGGACGGTGCCGTGATCGGTATCGACACCTTCGGTGCCTCGGCCCCGGCCGACCAGCTGTACAAGCACTTCGGCATCACCACTGCCCACGTGGTGGAAGCGGCCAAGTCGCTGTAAACAGCTTCGCGGCGTAATGAGGAAAGGCCGGCGCACGCCGGCCTTTTCTTTGCCGCAGGAAAAAGGGGACGGAGGGGATTAAGTCGTTTGTGCACATGCGACTTAATCCCCTCCGTCCCCTTTTCTCAGGCGGTGCGCGCCAGTGCCAGCCGCAGGAGGCGCGCGTCCAGCCGTTCGGCGAAATCCTTCGGGGCCTGCAGGCCCATGCGCTGCAGGTACACCGCATCGCCGTCGCCGGCCGGTTGCCGCAGAGCCGCCCAGACCGTGCGCAGCTTGTCGCCGCGGGTCTGCGTGTTGGCCTTCAGCCAACCCAGCGCCTTCACCAGCACCTGCTCGACCTCGTTGAAGTCGCTGCCCAGCGGATAGTCCGGCAGGCTGCCGTCGGCGCGGAACGGTGCCAGTGCCGCGGCCAGTGCCTGCGGCGTATTGCGCTGCAGGCGCTGCGGGTCGGGCTGGGACGCCGCCAACAGCTTGCGCGAGGCCTGTGCCTGCTGCAGCAGGCCACCCTGGAACGGGGCCTCGGTGATCGCGGTCATCGCATGCACGCAGTCCTCGTCGGTCAGGCCGCGCAGATCGGCGATGCCGTATTCGTTGAGGTAGATGTCGCGCAGGTGGCGCGGGATGGTGGTGTGCCCGTAGTTCCAGCGCACGTTGGATTCGCGCTGGCCCTTGTCATCGCGCGCCGCGCGGAACATCAAGACGCTGCGCGCTTCCGGCAGGGCATGTGCCATCGCCACGAAGTTGTACTGGCCACCCACGCCGGACACCACACGTCCGTCGTCCAGCGCATCCGACACGGCCGCGCCCAGTGCAGTGGCCATCATGCAGGAGTTGAAGAAGCGCGCATGGCGGCGTTGCAGGCGCTCCAGCGTCTCGTTGCCGCCATACAGCTGGTTGATTTCGCTGATGCGGCGCATGCCGATCGCACGGCATTCGTCTTCCGGCAGCGTGCGCAGCCACTCGTAGAACTCCGGCGAGCCCAGGTAGAACGCGCCGTGCAGGTACTCGCCCTCGGCGGCCAGGGTGGCGTGGTCGATGGACAGCGTGCTGCCGTTCTCGATGCGCTGCATCAGCGCCAGGTCGTCGTGCACCTTGCGCTTGATCACCCCGGTCTGCACCAGCCGGCGGAAGCCTTCGTTGAGCATCTCGCTGCAGCCGTACAGGCCCACCTCGAACGGATCCAGTCCGCCGATCTCCTGCACCAGCGGGTGGCTGGCCAGGTGTGGATCCAGCGCATGCAGCACGCGGCGGTAGCGCGCGTTGTCGGTGTGGCGCAGCACCAGCGCATGGCTGAGCGCGTCGGCCAGCGTGCCGATGCCGATCTGCAGGGTGCCGCCGTCGCGCACCAGCGTGCTGGCGTACAGGCCGATGGCGTAGTCGGCATCGCCCACCGGCTGCCGCGGCAGCCCGAACAGCGCCGGATAGGGCGGCGGCGGGGTGATCACCAGATCGAAGAACGACACATCGACCGTGGCGGAGCCGCCCATGTAAGGCAGCTGCGGATCGATCTCGGCGATCAGCAACGGGCGCGGCAGCCCGCGCGCGGTCATCGCATCCAGCGTGTCCTGGGTGATGTCGTTGTTGCACGACAGCGAAAGCCGGCGATCGTTCGGCCGCATCGCCACCTTCTGCACGATCACCTGCGGCGCGCGCTGCGCGACCGCATCGGCGGCGTGGGTGTAGTTCAGGCTGGTATAGCTGGATTGCGCCTGGCGCGAACCGAGCAGGGCGCCGGACTGCATGTAGAACTCTTCCACCTGCACATGTGCCGGCAGCGCATCGCGCGCGATCGCATCGGCATAGGCCAGGCGCGGGAAATCGTCGCCGAAATGGCGCTGCGCGAACGGCGCCATGAAGCGCGCTTCCAGGCCGTTGCCGCGCGCCTTCGGCGGGTTCAGCGACAGCGCGGTATACAGCTGCAGCGGTCGCGACGGATCGTGCTCGACGCGTGCATAAAGGGCATTGAGCAGCCGATGCGGCTTGCCCAGTGCCAGCGGTGCCCCGATCCGCAGCGGCCCGTCCACGCGCGCAAACAACCAGTCGACGGCGGCGTCCAGGTCGGTGAGGTGTTCGGTCATGCGCGGCGGTCCTGCGTGTGGGGGAGTGCTGGCATTACAGCATGTCGGGCTTGAACCGCCGTCGACGCGAGACTTCGGCGCCGGACACCATGAACTGGCCATCGCCGCGGTAATGCACCGTGCGCGGCAGTTTCGGCCGGGGCGCGACGTGGGCGCGCACGATTTCCCAGATGAACAGGTTGCTCGATTGCACCTGGCTGTCGTCGTAGAGTCGGCATTCGAAGCACGAATGACATTGGCCGACCAGCGGCGCGCCGACCTCGCGCGCGGGCAGCGGATCGAGCTCGAAACGGGCGAATTTGTCGACCTCGCGGCCGCTGCAGTTGCCGATGTCCACCACGGTGTCGAGCAGCTCCACGCCGGGCACATTGATCACGCACTCGCCGCTGCCACGGGCCAGCGCGTGGCTGTGGTTCGCGTCCCACAGGTAGGTGGCGACCAGCGAGGGCGAGAAGCCCATCACCATGTGCCAGCCCATCGTCATCAGGTTGCGCTGGCCACGCCAGGCGGTACTGACCAGCACGATCGGGCCAGGTTCGAGGAAGCGGCGGGCCTGCTCGACCGGGAAATCCTTCTTGGGCAGCGCTTTCATCCGAATCCCGGGGCGGGTGGAATCGATGCTGGCGCAGCCAGGATGAACCTGGAGTCGAGGGGCTTGACAGGCGATTCGATTACGCGCGTAATCGGTTCATCGATTACGGACGTAAACAATGACTCCGATCAGCGAAGCCGAAGCCGTTGTGATGGAGGTGCTGTGGCAGCAGGCACCGCGTAGCGCCGATGAAGTGGTCGCCGCACTGGCCCACCGCGACTGGGCCGAACCGACCATCAAGACCCTGCTCAATCGTCTGCTGACCAAGGGCGCGATCGCCGCCGAGCGTGATGGCCGGCGCTACCTGTACCGGCCGCTGCTGCAGCGCCAGGCGTGGGTGGAGGCGCAGAGCCAGGACTTCATCGGCCGTGTCTTTGAAGGGCGCGTTGCGCCGTTGGTCGCGCACTTCAGCGAACGCGGCCAGTTGAGTGCGCAGGACATCGCCGAACTGAAGAAACTGATCCAGGAGCTGGACCATGACTGAGCTGCTCAACGGAGTGTGGCAGGCCAGCCTGTGGTTGGCGGTGGGCGCGGTCCTGCTGGCGGTGATGCGGCCGCTGCTGGTGCGATTGGGGGGCGCTGGTCTGGCATACCGCAGCTGGTGGCTGCTGCCGATGCTGCTGCTGGCACTGATGCTGCCGTTGCCGCAGGTTGCGTTGTTGCAGCAGGTACCCACGCTGCCGCTGAAAGTGCTGCCCGGTGCCATTGATGGCGCGGCCGGCCAGTCCTTGCCATGGGCCGGGTTGTTGCTGGCATTCTGGGCCGTGGGCACGGGCCTCTGCCTGCTGCGCGACCTGCGCGCGCAGCGTCGATTCGAACGGCGCATGGGTCCACTGACGCCGCGCACCGATGGCAGCTGGCAGGCCAGCGCCGACCCGGGCCTGCCAGCGCTGGTTGGCCTGTGGCGGCCGCGCATCGTGGTCGGCCCTGACTTCGACCAGCACTTCAGTGCACAGGAACAGCACCTGATCCTGCGGCACGAGCGCAGCCACCGTCGCAATGGCGACCACTGGGCCAACGGCGCGCTGCTGCTGGTGCGCGCGCTGTTCTGGTTCCACCCGCTGCTGCCATGGGCCGCACGCCGCTTCCTGCGCGACCAGGAACTGGCCTGCGATGCCCGCACCATCGGCCCGCAGCCTGCGCTGCGCGGCCTCTACGCCAGCACGCTGCTGAAGGCGCAGCTGGTCCACCCGGTTGCGCCCGCGGTCTGCCATTGGCGCAGCCAACCCGTGTTGAAGGAGCGCATCGCCATGTTGAAGCAGTCCAAGCGGAAGGCATTGCCGTGGGTGTCGGGACAGGTACTGGTGGTCGGGTTGTGCCTGGGAATGGGAGCGGTGGCGTGGGCCAGCCAGGGCGGAGGCGCGGGAGGCCCGGCAGGGTCCGTCATGGATCGGGAGATCCAGGTCGACAAGATGCCGCCGCCGTCCTATCCGAAATCTGCGGTCGAGCAGCGCCAGGTGGGCGTGGTGAACCTGCGCGTGGAAGTGGATGCCCAAGGCCATCCCACCGACGTCCAGGTGCTCAGCGCCACCAATCCGGGGGTGTTCGATGCTGTCTCGATTGCTGCGGCGCGCAGCTGGACCTATCGGCCCGCAGTGAAGAACGGCAAGCCGGTGCCCGGTGCCGTGCGCGTCCCGATTACCTACGCCATGGATGACACCGAGGACACGAAGTGAAGCGAGCGCCGCTGCTGATGATGGCGGTGCTGCTGGCGGCATGTGCAACCCAGGATCGCCTGACCACGGCCGATACCCGCAGCGAGAATGTCGGTCACCAGCGCCTGCGACCCGATGCGGGGGGAGGGACCGGCCAGATCCAGCCCTACGCACTGGCCGCCAGCGAAGGCTACCGCATGCCACAACTGCATACGGCACCGGACCCGGTAGTGGGCGAGCGTGATCCACGCACCTCGCTGCCGCCGACTACGGTCTGCCTGCAGGTGGTGGTGGATGCGCAGGGCAGCGTTGAGCGCAGCATCCCGCTGACCGACCGCAGCGAATGCAGCGCGGGTGAGGCACCGGAGAATGCGCCCTTGCTGCAGGCAGCGCAGGAGGCGGTTGCCATGTGGAAGTACTCCTCCGCCGCAGTCTGTCACTTCGCGGCAGGCAAAGTGCCGGCTGATCGCGGCGACTGCCGCAGTGCCGAGCGGGTCGAACCGGTGGCCGTCACCCTGCAGTACGCCTTCACCTTCGAGGTCGTGAAGGGCCGGCAGACGGTCCGCACGCAGGGAAAATGATCGCGCGTGATGCCGGGTGGCGCCGGACCATGCCCGGCCAATACAGCGGCGTCGATCAGGCCCCGCCCTGGATGTTGGCCTTCACTGCGGGCTGCATCAGTTTCGGTTCTTCCAGCGTGGCATCGCGGGCCTGTCGCACGCTGACGAACTCCGCCTCGGCTACGCCGTCATGCACGTGGATGTTGTGCGCGCGCTGTTCGCCGATGGTGGTTTCGTTGGCAAAGCCGCGTCCACCCGGGCCGTAGTCGTGGCAGACGAACACGCGCGTTGCATCGGGCAAGGCCAGCAGGCGCTGGATCGAGCGGTACAGCTGCGCGGCATCACCACCGGGGAAATCACAGCGGGCAGTGCCGCCGTCGGGCATGAACAGCGAGTCGCCGGTGAACAGCGCATCGTCGATCAGGTAGGCGATGCTGTCGCTGGTATGGCCAGGCACGGCGATCACCTGGCAGCGCAGTTCGCCCAGAGCGAAGGTTTCGCCGTCGCTGAACAGGTGATCGAAGATCTCATCTGCGGCAGGAAGCTGCAGGCCATAGCGTGGTGCAAACGTTGCCTGTACCGCGCGGATGCCTTCGCCGATGGCCAGCGTGGCCTGCGGGAAACGATGCTTCAGGCGGCGCCCGGCCGACACATGGTCAGCGTGGGCATGGGTTTCCAGCAGCCAGCGCAGCTGCAGGCCTTGTTGCTCGATGGCCTGCAACGCGGCATGCAGCGGCGCTTCACTGCTGGCGTCGGTATCCGGGTCGTAGTCCAGGACCGGGTCGATCAGCGCTGCCTCGCCACTGGCCGGGTCGCTGACCAGGTAGCTGAAGGTATTGCTGTCACGGTGGAAGAACGACTGCACCTGGACTGACATTGGAACCCTCCTCAGCGCGCGCCGAGCACGCGGTTCAGCAACTGCGCCAGGTTTTCACCGGCCAGCCGCAGCTGCGCTTCGGCCAGCGGCCGGTAGCGCTCGGTGTATTCGTCACCGATTTTACGCGTGGCCGGATAAACGCCAGCTTGCATGGAAATGCGGCAGCTGGCCTCGGCCCACGTCTGCGGGTCGCGCTGTGGGTTGGACTGGCGCGCCAGCTTCGGCGCGCGCTGGCTCTGCAGCAGCGGCAGGTAGTCCGCGTCGTCCAGCTTGCGGGTGTTGAGCATGCCGCTGTCCCACAGCGAGTGCAGGTTGGTACCGCGGTTGCCGAACTGCAGCTGGAAATCGTTGCCGCCCTTGTCGTGCGCGTAACCGGCGTGCATCGGCTGATGGATGTCGCCGACCAGGTGCACGACGAACTTCAGCGCCTGCAGGCGCTCGCCATCGGTCAGGCTGCGGTCGCCGAGGATGGTGCTCTGCGCCTTCAGGGCTTCGACGATGCAGTTGCCGTTCCTGCAGTGCTTCGGTGCTTCGTAATGGCAGTTGTCTTCGGCGATGTTGACGTAGTGCCAGCCGGCCGAGCGACGACCCAGGCCCGGGTCCTTGGCGCGCAACTGGTCGGCCCAGGGCGCGATGCTGGCCAGCGTGGCGTCCGGTTCGGTGGCCAGCAGGCGATCCACTTCGGCACGGGCGGTGGGATTGAGGCGGGCGTCGGCGACTTCGGCGACAAGGCGGTGGCCTTGCGCGCCCCAGGCATGGGCCGGGGCGGAAGCGGACAGCAGGGCCGGCGCCAGGGCGGCGGCGAGGAACAGGGAATGCAGGGCTTTCATGTGCACATTCTAGCGGGGTAGGTGGATTGAAGAGCGGCGCGTTCCTGTTCCGAAGCGGGAGCGCAGCGGGAGGCGCGGCGTGTCCCGGCTCTGCTCCCCGCCTCGCCCCAGCTCCGGAACCGCTTCAGTCCCAGGCACAAAAAAGCCCCGGTAATCACCGGGGCAACATGCTGCGAGGGTTTTGCGTATGGCGGGGGAGCGGGGGCGAAGCCCCCGCGCCCAACACACCGCTTAGAACTTGAAGACGTACGAAGCGCCGTAGACCAGCGGATCGATGTTGACCGTGCCGATCTTCTCGCCGTTCAACTTCACCTTGCTGTCGATGTCGATCCAGCGCATGTCCACACGCAGGGCGCCCTTCTCGCCGATCGCGAAGTCGATGCCCGCATGCGCGGCCAGACCCCACGAATCCTGCAGCTTCAGCTTGCTGCCGGCCAGCGCACCGGTGGTGTCTTCGCTGAAGAAGGTCGTGTAGTTCACGCCCGCGCCGACGAACGGCGAGACCTTGCCCTTGCTGTTGAAGTGGTACTGCAGGGTCACCACCGGCGGCAACTGCTTGGTGCTGCCGACGCGGCCGAGGCCATTGATGTTGATGTCGTGCTTGAACGGCAGCGCGGCCAGCACTTCGATGCCCAGGTTGTCGGCAATGAAGTACTCGCCGGTGATGGTCGGCTTGACGTCGTTGTCGACGTCGACCTTCAGCGTGTGGCCGGCCAGCCAGCCGTTGTTCGACTTCGGCGCCACCTGGTGGACGCCGGCCGAGACGGTCCAGTCGCCCTTGGACTGGGCCATGGCCGGGGCGGCGGCGAGGGACAGGGCGGCGGCCAGGCCGGCCAGGATCAGGGGGGAGGTCTTGCGCATGGGGGTGATCTCGTTGCTGGGTGGATGGCGACAGTCTCGGCCTCACGCCGTGCTAACGCTTTGATCCGGATCAAATCCTGTCCGCCGGCCCTCTGGCCCGGGCGCTGGCCCACGGTGGCCAGCCCCGGTTTGCTAGACTTGTGGGCCCTATCCATCCCGCCGCACCCGTAGCGGCCGCAGGAGCTTGAGAAATGGCAATCAAGGTTGGTATCAACGGTTTCGGTCGCATCGGGCGTAACGTCCTGCGCTCGGCGGTGCTGAACTTCGGCGACGACATCGAAATCGTGGCCATCAACGATCTGCTGGAGCCGGACTACCTGGCGTACATGCTCAAGTACGACTCCGTGCACGGCCGCTTCAAGGCCGACGTGGCAGTGCAGGGCAACGACCTGCTGGTCAACGGCAAGAAGATCCGCCTGACCCAGGAACGCGACCCGGCCAACCTGAAGTGGGATGAAGTCGGTGCCGACGTGGTGCTGGAAGCCACCGGCCTGTTCCTGACCAAGGAAACCGCGCAGAAGCACATCGATGCCGGCGCCAAGAAGGTCATCATGTCGGCGCCGTCGAAGGACGACACGCCGATGTTCGTCTACGGCGTGAACGACAAGACCTACGCCGGCCAGGCGATCATTTCCAACGCCTCGTGCACCACCAACTGCCTGGCCCCGCTGGCCAAGGTCATCAATGACAAGTGGGGCATCAAGCGCGGCCTGATGACCACCGTGCATGCGGCAACCGCCACCCAGAAGACCGTCGATGGCCCGTCCAACAAGGACTGGCGCGGTGGCCGTGGCATCCTGGAGAACATCATCCCGTCGTCCACCGGTGCGGCCAAGGCCGTCGGCGTGGTCATCCCGGAACTGAACAAGAAGCTGACCGGCATGAGCTTCCGCGTCCCGACCTCGGACGTGTCGGTGGTCGACCTGACCGTCGAACTGGAAAAGGAAGCCACCTACGCCGAGATCTGCGCGGAAGTGAAGGCACAGAGCGAAGGCCCGCTGAAGGGCATCCTGGGCTACACCGAAGACAAGGTGGTGGCCACCGATTTCCGCGGCGAAACCTGCACTTCGGTGTTCGACGCCGACGCTGGCATCGCCCTGGACGGCACCTTCGTCAAGCTGGTCACCTGGTACGACAACGAGTGGGGCTACTCGAACAAGTGCCTGGAAATGGCCAAGGTCATCGCCGCCAAGTAAGGCCGGCGAAGATCGCACACGGACCCCGGCCTGGCCGGGGTTCGTCGTTTATGGGGCCGGCCCTGTCGTAGCATGGGCCGGTCGACCGCTGCCGCTGGGGCGCGGGAACGCTATGGAAGCACGCAATGGAAGCACTGATTGCCCTGGTCGTACTGGTCCTGCTGGCCATCCCGCTGCTGCTGGGGGTGGCGCTGGTGATGATTGCCGGCCTGCGCCGCCGCGTCGCCGCGCTGGAAAGCGCCATGGCTGCCGCGCCGGTCGCCGCCATGCACGCGCCTGAACGGCCTGCGGCCCCCCCTGTGGCCAGTGCCGATCCACCGTTCCTGCGGCCGGTGGCGGCTGCTGCACCGCCTCCGCCTCCGCCTCAGCCAACGCCGGTGCGCGAAGCGGTGCCTGCGGCAACGGAGGCGCCGCGCGCGATCGCACCACCGCCGGTGCCACCCGCGCCGATGCAGCCACCGTTGCCTTCCGGACCGGCGCTGCCGAACTTCATCGAGCGCGGCATTGGCGCGGTCAAGCGCTGGTTCACCGAGGGCAACGTGCCGGTGAAGATCGGCATGCTGGTGCTGCTGGCCGGTGTCGCTGCGCTGCTGAAGTACGTCAGCGACCAGGGCTGGCTGGTGCTGCCGATCGAGCTGCGCCTGGCCGGTGTCACCGTCGGTGCACTGGGCCTGCTGGCGTTCGGCTGGCACCAGCGCGAGCGCCGGCGCCTGTTTGCGCTGGCCTTGCAGGGTGGTGCCATCGGCGTGCTGCTGCTGACCATCTTCGCGGCCTTCAAGCGTTTCGAGCTGATTCCGCCGGGCTTCGCCTTCGTCAGCTCCATTGCACTGGTGGCCGCGCTGTGCGTGCTGGCGGTGGTGCAGAACTCGCGCACGCTGGCGGTGCTGGGCATCCTCGCCGGCTTCATGGCACCGCTGTGGCTGTCCACCGGCAGCGGCAACCACGTGGGGTTGTTCAGCTACTACGCCGTGCTCAACGCCGGCATCTTCGCCATTGCCTGGTTCCGACCGTGGCGCGCGCTGAACCTGCTGGGCTTCGCCTTCACCTTCGGTATCGGCACGTTCTGGGGCGTGCTGCAGTACGCGCCTGACAAGTTCAGCAGCACCGAGCCGTTCCTGCTGCTGTTCTTCGCCTTCTACCTGCTGATCCCGTTGCTCTACGCACGCCGGCAGCCCGCCGGGCAGCGTGACCTGGTCGATGGCAGCCTGGTGTTCGGTACGCCGTTGGTCGCGTTCTCGTTGCAGGCGGGGATGCTGTACCAGCAGCCGATGACGCTGGCGCTGTGCGCACTTGGCCTGGCCGCGATCTACGCGGCGCTGGCGTGGGCGTTGATCAGGCGCGCGTCGTACACCGTGCTGGCGCAGTCGCACGCGGTGCTGGCGGTGGGCTTTGCCACGCTGGCGGTGCCGCTGGCCTTGTCGGCGCGGGCCACCGGCGCGGTGTTCGCGCTGGAAGGCGCCGGACTGGCCTGGTTGGGCCTGCGCCAGAAGCGCTGGCTGCCGCAGGTGTCCGGCGCGCTGCTGCAGATGGGCGCTGCGTTCGCCTTCGTGGCCGGTGGCGATCACTGGCATGAGGACCTGCGCTTCCTGATCAATCCGACTGCCATCGGGGCGCTGCTGCTGGCCCTGGCCGGCTTCGCGTCGGCCTGGAGCTACCAGCGCAGGTCACGCCACGAGATCGCCCTGGTCTACTACCTGTGGGGCCTGCTGTGGTGGCTGGGCGGCATGGTGCATGAGATCACCCGCTTCTTCCCGTACCGCACCGAAGTGGACGCGTTGCTGGTGCTGGCCGCCGTCACTGCCTGGCTGGCCGCCGAAATGCAGCGCCGTCAGCCGGCACGCGCACTGGGCGTGACCGCGCTGGCCATGCTGGCGCTGGGCTTCCCGCTGGCGCTGATGCAGAGCGACGCGCACCATCAGCCGTTCGCCGGCTACGGTGCGCTGGCCTGGGCGGTGTTCGCGGTGATGGGCGTGCGCACGCTGCTCTGCCTGCGCCAGGGGGGCGACAGCGTGGCGCGCATCGCGCAGTTCCTGTGGTGGCTGTTGTGGCCGTCTCTGCTTTCGCTGCTGGCCCTGTGGGGCGGTGGCGAGGCCGGTCTGGCACAGGGCTGGACCACGTTGCTGGTGACGGTGCCGTGGCTGTTGATGGCGGCGCTGTCGCTGTGGCGCTGGAATGCGCTGCGCTGGCCGCTGGGTGCAGCGTTCGATCGCGTGCGCCAGCCGCTGCAGTGCGTGCTGTTCGGCCTGTTGTCGATCGGCTGGCTGTTCGGACAGCTGCTGCCGGGCGATGCTGCGCCGCTGCTCTGGCTGCCGGTATTGAATCCGGCCGAGCTCGGACAGTGGCTGAGCCTGTTGCTGCTTGCACGCTGGCTGTACAGCGATCAGGCGCCGAAGACCCTGTCGGGAATCCGCATGCCGCTGCTGTCACTGGCAACGTTCGTCGCGCTGACCAGCGTGGTGCTGCATGGCGTGCATCAGTGGGGCGGCCTGTCGTGGAGTGCGTCGATGATGCGTTCCAGCCTGGCGCAGACCAGCCTGACCGTGCTGTGGAGCGTGCTCGGCGTGATTGCCTGGGTGTGGGGATCGCGCCGTGGCCAGCGCGTGTTGTGGATGGTCGGTGCCGTGCTGATGGGCGTGGTGCTGGCCAAGCTGGTCATCGTCGATCGCCAGCACCTGGGCAACCTGCTGGGCATCGCATCGTTCATCGCCTACGGCCTGCTGTGCACGGTCGTGGGTTATCTGGCACCGGCACCGCCCAGCGCGGCGCCGTCCGTGGAGGAAAAACAATGAGGAAGTGGAGCAGGGCGCTGCTGCCGGCGATGTTCGGCATGCTGGCCGCCGTCGCGGTGCAGGCCGCCGACTACCGCACGCAGTACGCCGAGCAGTGGCCGTTGACGCTGTCCAGCGCACAGTCCGGTGCGTACAGGGTGGTTCTGGAGCCGGCGATCTATCGCCGTGCAGGTGCCGCAGACCTGGGTGACCTGCAGGTGTTCAACGCCGCCGGCCAATCGTTGCCATCGGCATTGCTGGCGCCGGACCAGCCGCTGGCACAGCCGCCGGTGCAGCGTGAGCTGCCGTGGTTCGCGCTGCCGCCGCTGGCCGAAGCACAGCGCAACGATCTGCAGTTGCTGACCGAGCGCGATACCGATGGCCGTGTCCGTCGCGTCGAAGCACGCGTGAGCGGCGGTGCGGCAGCGAACGGGCAGGGTGGTTGGCTGATCGATGCCAGCGTGCTCGGCCAGCAACCGTTGGCGGCACTGGTGCTGGACTGGGCTGACAGCGGACAGCCGTTGCAGGCGCAGGTGCAGCTGGATGCCAGCGACGACCTGCAGCACTGGCGTCCGATCGGGCGTGACATCCCGCTGGTCGACCTGCAGCGTGCTGGCAAGCGCCTGCTGCAGCGCCGCCTGCAGGTGGACGGCGAGGCGCGCTATCTGCGCGTGCTGGCGCAGGGCGATGCGCGCCTGCCGACGCTGCGCAGCGTGCTGGCCGAGCTGCCGCCGGCGCCGGCCACGCTGCCGTGGGAGTGGCTGTCGCTGGAACCGACCTCGAAGGGCAAGGGTGAATACACCTTCGAACTCGACGGCCGTTTCCCGGTAGCGCGCGCGGATGTGGCCAGCACCGACAACAGCCTGGTGCAGTGGACGTTGTTCAGCCGCGATGACGAGAGTGCGGAATGGCAGCGCCGCAGTGCGCCATGGATTGCGTACCAACTGCAGCAGGGCGCGCAGGGCCAGCGCCAGCAATCAGCGGCCCAGCCGCTGGGGGGCGTGCATCGTGACCGCTACTGGAAGCTGGTGGCGAACCCGGCGGAAACTGCGACCGCACCGACCCTGCGCTTGGGCTACCAGCCGGAAGTACTGGTGTTCCTGAGCCAGGGGGCAGCACCGTATGCACTGGCAGTGGGCAGCGCGACCGCGCGCCGCATGGAAGCGCCGATTGGTGTGTTGATCGAGGAACTGCGGCAGCGCAATGATCCGTCGTGGCAGCCGACGCTGGCGCGCCTGGAGGGCAGCCCGGAGCCGCTGGCCGGTGACGCGGCGCTGAAGCCGCAGCACGATTGGAAGGCGTGGTTGCTGTGGGCGTTGCTGGGGCTGGGTGTGTTGGTTGTTGGCGGCCTGGCGGTCAGCCTGCTTCGGCAGAAGCCGGCGCCTTCGGCGTAGGTTGCGGCGAACGGCGCAGCCCCTCGTGGGTGGGGGTGGTCGTGCAAAGCAAAAGCAGCGCTTGGCCGGGCGGGGCGGGTTCGCGGGGGACGCCGCAAGTACGTCCTTGTAGGCTTGGCAGCCGCATCCATGCGGCTGACACCCCCGCGAACCCACCCCGCCCGGCCTCTGACAGTTTCCGGTTGCTTCCACCCACGGAAGAGAAAGAAGAAGAGCAAGAGCAAAGCAGCTTCGCTGGGCGCTTCTTGTAGAGCCGAGCCCACGCTCGGCTGCTCTCCGCGAAATCTCCAGCCGAGCATGGGCTCGGCTCTACAGAACAGCGGGGCCCTCGGGGTCAGATCCGTTTTCCGCAGGAAAACGGATCTGACCCCTTCTTTCTCCATCCGACATCAGAAACCGCTCTTGCCTTTGCCATCCGCTCCGTCACATGAACCTGTCGAGGCCGGGGCGGTGTGGGTTGGCAGGGGTGTCAGCCGCATGGATGCGGCTGCCAAGCCTCCATGGACGGATTCACGGCGCCCCCTGCCAGCCCACACCGCCCCGGCCCACCCCCAGCATCATGAAGCGTCAGCGCTTTGGCAGTTGCTGTTGCCGTTGCTGTTGCTGTGCGCCTCTGCCTGCCGCAGGCATCGGCCCTCCCTCCACCCGCACCCGATACAATGGCCGCCTGCCGCATCCCGGCATCCTGTCCCCGAGCCAAAGAGTTGCCCATGTCCATCGTCCGCATGACCGACCTCGACCTCTCCGGCAAGCGCGTGCTGATCCGCCAGGATCTGAACGTGCCGATCGAGAATGGCCGCATCACTTCCGAACAGCGCATCACCGCTTCGCTGCCGACGCTCAAGCGCGCGCTGGAGCAGGGCGCGGCGGTGATGGTCACCTCGCACCTGGGGCGCCCGAAGGAAGGTGTGTGGAGCGAAGCCGATTCGCTGGCGCCGGTGGCCCAGCGCCTGTCCGAGCTGCTCGGTCGCGAGGTTCCGCTGGTGCGCGACTGGGTCGACGGCGTCGAGGTCCAGCCGGGCCAGCTGGTGCTGCTGGAAAACTGCCGCATGAACGTCGGCGAGGGCAAGGACGATGAAGCCCTGTCGAAGAAGTACGCCGCCCTGTGCGATGTGTTCGTGATGGACGCCTTCGGCACCGCGCACCGTGCGCAGGCCTCCACACACGGTGTCATCCGCTTCGCCCCGGTTGCTGCCGGTGGCCCGCTGCTGATGGCCGAACTGGACGCGCTGGCGCAGGCGCTGGATGCACCGGCCAAGCCGCTGCTGGCCATCGTGGCCGGCAGCAAGGTCAGCACCAAGCTGGAACTGCTGGCCAACCTGGTCGGCAAGGTCGATCAGCTGATCGTCGGTGGCGGCATCGCCAACACCTTCATCGCCGCCGCCGGCTACAACGTCGGCAAGTCGCTGTACGAACCGGACCTGCTGGACACCGCGAAGAAGATCGTCGCCGATGCCAAGGCGCGCGGCGCCGACATCCCGCTGCCGGTGGACGTGGTCACCGCCAAGCAGTTCATGCCCGACGCGGTCGCCGAGGTGAAGGCGGTCGACGCCGTTGCCGAAGATGATCTGATCCTGGACATCGGCCCGCAGACCGCGGCGCAGTACGCGCAGCTGATCGAGAAGGCTGGCACCGTGGTCTGGAACGGCCCGGTCGGTGTGTTCGAGTTCGAAGCCTTCAGCAAGGGCACCGAAGCGCTGGCCCGCGCCATCGCCAGCTCCAGGGCGTTCTCCATCGCCGGTGGCGGCGACACCCTGGCGGCGGTCGACAAGTTCGATATCGCCCAGCAGGTCAGCTACATCTCCACCGGCGGTGGTGCGTTCCTGGAGTTCCTGGAGGGCAAGACCCTGCCGGCGGTGGCCGCACTCGACGCGCGCGGCGCATGAGTGCCGGGCACGGCAAGGATGTCCTGTTCTTCGACCTGGACGGCACGCTGATCGACTCGCAGGTGGGCATCACCGCCTGCATCGCCTATGCGCTGCAGAAGATGGACCATCCGGTGCCGCCGCAGGAGACGCTGCTGGGATGGATCGGTCCTTCGCTGCGTACCACCTTCACGCCACTGTTCGTCGAACCAGCGCGGGTGGAGCAGGCGGTGGGCTATTACCGCGAGCGCTTCGATGCCGAAGGCTGGCGCGAACACACGGTGTACCCGCAGGTGGAAGACACCCTGCGCACGCTGCATGGCCGAGGCCACCGCCTGGCGGTGGTCACCGCCAAGAACGAGCCGCATGCGCGCCGCATCCTTGCGCACCTGCCGTTTGGCGGGCTGTTCGAGGAGATCGTCGGTTCGACCCTGGACGGCTCGCGCAGCCACAAGCCCGAGCTGGTCGGGGAGGCACTGCGCCGCCTGCAGCTGCAGCCCGCACAGTGCTGGATGATCGGCGACCGCCGCATGGACATCGAGGGCGCACGCCACCACGGCCTGCGCAGCGTGGGGGTGCTGTGGGGCTTTGGCGGTGAGGCCGAACTGACCGAAGCCGGTGCGGGCCAGCTGGCTCGCGAGCCGGCACAGCTGACGACGCTGTTGGCCTAGCCGCCCCGCCTGGAGAGCTGGCCCCACGCTCGGCTGATTGCGGCCAACGGCGCAGCCGGGCATGGGCCCGGCTCTACAGAACGCCCTGCGCCAGCGTATGTCCGGGTGATGTCCGATCCATGACCCGCGAAGTCAGGCAGCACAAGGCTGTAACCGTATACATGCGGCGTGAAGGATGTGCTAATTTCCGTTCTTTATCGGGAGAGGCCCATTCACCATGTTCGAGCGTCAGCGTCGCACCAAGATCCTTGCCACCCTCGGTCCGGCCACTGATCCGCCGGGCGTGCTGGAGGATCTGTTCCGCGCCGGCGTCAACGTGGTGCGCCTCAACTTCAGCCATGGTGACCCGTCCGGCCAGGCCAAGCGTGCCGCCGAAGTGCGTGCCGCCGCCGCCCGCGTCGGCGTGGAAGTGGGCATCCTGGCCGACCTGCCGGGCCCGAAGATCCGCATCGAGCGCTTCGCAGAAGGCAAGGTGCAGCTGAAGGCGGGCAACCGCTTCGACCTGATCGCCAGCACCAGCGCCGGCCCGGGTGATGCCACCCAGGTGGGTGTGAGCTACCTCGGCCTGCCGCAGGACGTGGGTCCGGGCGACGTCCTGCTGCTCGACGACGGCCTGATGCAGCTGCAGGTGGTGGAGGTGCAGGGCGAACGCATCATCAATACCGTACTGAACGACGGTGTGCTGTCCGACCGCAAGGGCCTGAACAAGCAGGGCGGCGGCCTCTCGCTGGGCGCGCTGACCGAGCGCGACAAGGAGCTGATCGGCATCGTCGCCAAGATCGGTGTCGACTTCATCGCCGTGTCGTTCTGCCGCAACGCACAGGACATGAACGATGCGCGTGACATCGCCCGCTCGCATGGCTGTGATGCTGCGCTGGTGTCGAAGATCGAGCGCACCGAGGCCATCGAGAACCTGGAAGAAATCGTCGAGGCCAGCGACGTGGTGATGGTCGCCCGTGGCGACCTTGGCGTGGAGATCGGCGATGCCGAACTGCCGGGCCTGCAGAAGAAGATCATCAAGGCCTCGCTGGCACAGAACAAGGTGGTGATCACCGCCACGCAGATGCTGCAGTCGATGGTGGAAAGCCCGATTCCGACCCGTGCCGAAGTGCTGGACGTGGCCAACTCGGTCATCGACGGCACCGATGCGGTGATGCTGTCGGCCGAGACCGCTGCAGGTGCCTGGCCGGTCAAGGCGGTCGAAGCAATGGCGCGCATCTGCCTGGGGGCCGAGCGCCAGTTCCAGACCGAGACCGACTTCAACGCTTCGCCGCGCAACCTCGAGCGTGCCGACCAGGCCATTGCCATGGCCACCATGTTCTTGTCCCAGCACGTGGGCGTGCGCGCGATCGTGGCAATGACCGAGTCCGGTGGCACCGCGCGTTACCTGTCGCGTTTCCGCGCCAAGGCGCCGGTGTTCGCGGTGACCCGCCATGACGGCGCGCGCCGGCAGATGGCGCTGATGCGCGATGTGTTCCCGATCAACTTCGACAGCCGCGGCCTGACCCCGCGCGAAGCCGCGCGCGGCAGCATCCGCCTGCTGGTGGAAGCCGAACTGCTGCAGGCCGGTGACCGCGTCGTGTTCACCAGCGGCGAGCACATGGAAACCCACGGTGCCACCAATACCCTGCGCCTGCTGGAAGTGGGTGAAGACGGCCGCGCCATTGGGCTGGGCGATCTGTAAACCCAGTCGGCCTCGGGTCGGAGCCGCTGCGCGCATCCGACCCGGGGTCAGATCCCCAAAGGGGCTCTGACCCCATGCCGCAGGACATCCCTTGTCCTGCGTGGACATTGGAATCGTTTCCATCCTGGCCTCGACACCGGGGCAACGGGCGGCGGGGCTATACTTACGTTTTTCCCGCACCCGCCACAGGAAATACATGAGCATCGAACAGCTGGCCGAAACCGCCCAGGCCATGGTCGCCCCGGGCAAGGGCATCATCGCGATCGACGAATCCACCGCTACCATCGCCAAGCGTTTCGCCGGCGTCGGTATCGAGAACACCGAGGAGAACCGTCGTGCCTACCGCGAGCTGCTGCTGACCACGCCGAAGCTCAACGAGCACATTTCCGGCGCCATCCTGTACGACGAAACCATCCGCCAGTCGACCAGGGACGGCGTGCCGTTCGCCAAGTACATGGCCGACCACGGCATGATTCCGGGCATCAAGGTGGACAAGGGTGCGCACCCGCTGGCCGGCTGCCCGGGCGAGCTGGTCACCGAAGGCCTGGACGGCCTGCGCGAGCGCCTGCAGGAGTACTACAAGCTGGGTGCGCGCTTCGCCAAGTGGCGTGCGGTCATCAACATCGGCGAGAGCATTCCGTCGGGCACCTGCATCGAGTCCAACGCCCATGCGCTGGCCCGTTATGCCGCCCTGTGCCAGGAATGCGGCCTGGTGCCGATGGTCGAGCCGGAAGTGATCATGGACGGCGACCACGACATCGAGACCTGCTACGAAGTCACCGAAGCCACCCTGCGTTCGCTGTTCGACGCGCTGTACCAGCAGAACGTGCTGCTGGAAGGCACCATCCTGAAGGCGTCCATGGTCATCTCCGGCAAGAACTGCGATGAGCAGGCCGACGTCGAGGAAGTGGCCGAGTCGACCGTGATGTGCCTGAAGAGCACCGTGCCGGCCATCCTGCCGGGCGTGGTGTTCCTGTCCGGTGGCCAGAGCGACGAGCAGTCCACCGAGCACCTGAACGCGATGAACCAGCTGGGCAACCTGCCGTGGCCGCTGAGCTTCTCCTACGGTCGCGCCATGCAGCAGGCCGCGCTGAAGCTGTGGGCCAAGGACATGAAGGGCAACTACGCAGCCGCCCAGAAGACCGTGTACGAGCGTGCCAAGGACAACGGCCTGGCTGCGCTGGGCAAGTGGAACGGTTGATCCGTCCCATCGCTGGATGAACAAGGCAGCGCCGGCATCACGCCGGCGTTTGCTTTTGCGGGTATCTTTTCCGCCCCCGCGTGCCCGGCCGGTACGCGGGAACCACATGGAAGGCCAAGGAGAAACAACATGCGTTTGGCAGCAATCACACTGGCCGTAGCCACGGTCCTGGTCGCCGGCGGGTGCAACCGCATCGGCGGCGGCGCAGAGGCAGGCAAGGCCGCGTCGCTCGATTTCGACAAGCCGGTGTCCGGCGAGATCACCTCGCGCAGCGGCATCAACTTCAATGATGGCAGCCATCACCAGCTCTACCAGATCAAGCTGGAAGACAAGGATCTGGTCGGCCTGAAACTTACTGGTGCCCTCAGCGGCTCGATCGCCGTGTTCAACAACGGCAGTCTTGTTTCCACCAGCAACACCGGTTACGAACGCGAAGGCGACGTCTCGCTGGCGTTCCGTGCCAATGGCGGCGGCACCTACCAGGTGGCGGTCAATGCCGATGGCCCGACCGCCTTTGGTCCGTATCGCCTGCGAGCCGAGAAGCTGAAACCTTACGACGGCAAGCCGTTGGCGGGCAGTGGCGAAATCGTGGACATGCTGGCCAGTGATTCGCAGGACTACACCCTGCAGGTGGACAAGGCCGGCCTGTACGAAATCCGCCTGGTGTCGGATGTCTTCGATCCGGTGCTGAAGCTGTCGGGCCAGGGCGTTGAAGCCGAAAACGACGATGGCAACGACAGCACCAACTCGCGGCTGACCCTGTCGCTGAAGCCGGGCAAGTACACCCTGACCGCGCGCGGCCTCGGCAGCGGTGTCAATGGCATGTTCACCCTGTCTGCCACCCGCATCGAACTGCCGGGGAATCTGGTCGAGCGCGATGGCACCGCCCTGCCGAAGTCGGGCAGCGTGTACACCATGCTGGACAACGAAGGCCGTCGCCGCTTCCTGCTGACCCTGGACCGGCCGGCCGACGTGCGCCTGGACGCGATTTCCAGCCAGGTCGATACCGTGCTGCGCGTGGTCGGTGGCGATGTCGAGCTGACCGACGACGACGGTGGCAACGGTACCAACTCGCGCCTGGAGGAGACTCTGCCGGCCGGTCATTACACCGTCGACGTGTCCAGCCTGAACAATGGCGCAGGCATGGTCGAGGTGCGCGTGCAGGTGGAAGGGGCCAGCGCCGAGGGTGCTGCGGCATCGGCTGCACGTGCCGCTGCCGACGCTGCAGCCGCCGTGGCCGATGACGCCGCTGCGGTGGAAGCTGCCAGTCGTTGAGCGTGATCCACGCCATGCGTGGATGACATCAATGGTGTAACTGAGAAGGCCGGGCAATGCCCGGCCTTTTCCTTTTCGCGCTGCATCGCGATTCAATGCGCGGCGGCAAAACCCGCGTCACCCAGGGGCGGCAGCATCGACCCGCGCGGTTCGCTGTCGGCGCTTTGCCCGGCGGCACTCAACGCCTGCTGGTAGGCCTTGGCCGTAGCGGTATTGAACGCCACCAGCACGATGCGCATCGGTTGCGCATGGCTGCGCTGCCAGGCCAGTGTTTCGGTCACTGCGATCTGCGCGGCCTGGTACAGCGGATAGCCGTATACGCCGCAGCTGATGGCTGGGAATGCGATCGACTGCACGCCCAGCGATTCGGCCAGCTGCAGCGACTTCCAGTAGCAGTTGGCGAGCAACGCCGGTTCATCGCGCTGGCCGTCGTGCCAGACCGGGCCCACCGTGTGCAGTACGTAGCGTGCAGGCAAAGCGTAAGCACTGGTGGCGCGCACTTCGCCGGTCGGGCAACGTACGCCCGGGCGCAGCTCCGGCAGCTGCTCGCATTCGGCCAGCAACGCGGGCCCGGCCGCACGATGGATCGCGCCGTCGACACCGCCACCACCGAGCAGCGTTTCATTGGCCGCGTTGACGATCGCATCCACCGCCAGGGTCGTGATGTCGCCCTGCCAAACTTCGATCTTCATGCGTCCGTCTCCTGCCTGTGAGGTGATCCGCGCAGCATCTGCGCCGGCTGTTCCCACGGTAGGGGACAGGGCATCGATACTGCGTCATGACCGTCTCACGCGCTGCGATCCGACGGCCTTCACGCACGATGGCGGGCGACGCCTTCATGCAGGCTGAAGCAGAAGGGGGTCGGAGCCCTTTCCCTGCGGAAAAGGGATCCGCCCCCGGGCATGTAACAGGATGGGGTCGGATCCTTTTCCGGATGGAAGAGGCTCTGACCCCCGGGTGTCACGGCAGGCCGGCCAGCCAGTCGTCGTCAGAACCCTCGTTCACATCGGCAAACAGCGGTGTGGAGAAGTAGCGTTCACCGGTGTCCGGCAGCATCGCCAGGATCACTGAACCCGGTTCGGCACGTGCGGCCACGTCCAGTGCGCTGGCCACGGTAGCGCCGGCGGAGATGCCGACGAAGATGCCTTCCTCGGCGGCCAGTCGGCGCGCGGTGGCGATCGCGCGGTCATCTTCCACCGTCAGCAGTTCATCCACCACATCACGGTTGAGCACGTCGGGCACGAAGTCCGGGGTCCAGCCCTGGATCTTGTGCGGCTTCCAGTCATCGCCCTTCAGCAGTGCGGTGCCGGCTGGCTCGGTGGCGATGATGCGGGTCTGCGGACGCGCGACCTTCAGCACTTCGCCCACGCCGGTGAGCGTGCCGCCCGTGCCCCAGCCGCTGACGAAGTAGTCCAGCCGCTTGCCGGCGAAGTCGCGCAGGATCTCGGCGGCGGTGGTGTTGCGGTGATACGCCGGATTGGCCGGGTTGGCGAACTGGCTGGCCAGGAACCAGCCGTGCTGCTCGGCTAGTTCGCGCGCCTTGCGCACCATGCCGCTGCCGCGTTCGGCGGCCGGGGTCAGGATCACCTTGGCGCCATAGGCGCGCATCAGCTTGCGGCGCTCCACCGAGAAGGTCTCGACCATGGTCGCCACGAACTTGTAGCCGCGCGCGGCGGCGACCATCGCCAGCGCCACGCCGGTGTTGCCAGAAGTGGCTTCGACGATGGTGTCGCCCGGCTTGAGCAGGCCACGTGCTTCGGCGTCGAGGATGATCGCCAGCGCCAGGCGGTCCTTGACCGAGCCGCCCGGGTTGAACGACTCGACCTTGGCGTAGACGCTGACCTGCGGCGGCGCCAGGCGCTGCAGCTTGACGATGGGGGTGTTGCCGACGGTATCGAGGATGGAGTCGTACAGGGCCATGGAAGCGCTCCGGAAACAGGGCCGCGCCGGACGCCGGCGGGCAGAAGGGGAGGGCTGGCTGTTCAGGCCAGCGGCTGCCGGCTGACCGTAGCGCCGGCATATGACGCCCGGAAATGACCAGATACCTTTCTTAAACAACCTTTGGTTATAAGCTGGTGACGGCAATTGACCCTAGAGTGGACCTCCGCCCCACGCCGCCCGCCTCCCATGACGCTGACCCAGCTGCGCTACCTGGTCGCCATCGCCGACGCCGAGCTGAACATCACGCTGGCCGCCTCGCGCGTGCACGCCACCCAGCCCGGCCTGTCCAAGCAGCTCAAGCAGCTGGAAGACGAGCTCGGCTTCCTGTTGTTCGTGCGCAAGGGCCGCAGCCTGGAGTCGGTCACCCCGGCCGGCACCGAGGTCATCGCCCGCGCCCGCGCGGTGCTGGCCGAGGCCAACAACATCCGCACCTACGCGGCCAACCAGCGCCGCGAGAGCCAGGGCCAGCTGATCCTGACCACCACCCACACCCAGGCGCGCTTCGTGCTGCCGCCGGCGGTGGCAGCGATCAAGCAGGCCTATCCCCAGGTGAGCGTGCACCTGCAGCAGGCCGGTGAAACCGACGCACTGGACCGCTTGAACCAAGGTGACGCGGATATCGCGATCATCAGCACCGCCGGCAGTGAGCCCACCGATGGCATCGCGGTGCCGCTGTTCCGCTGGCGACGCCTGGTGGTGGTACCCAAGGGGCACCCGCTGGACCGCGCCGGCCGCGCACCGGACCTGGCCGCGTTGGCCCGGCAGCCGCTGATCAGCTACGAATCCTCGACCCGCCCGAATTCCTCGTTGCAGCGCGCCTTCGCTGCAAACGGCCTGGCGCCGGACCTGGCGCTGACCGCGCTCGATGCGGACCTGATCAAGACCTATGTGCGTACCGGGCTGGGCGTGGGCCTGCTGGCCGAGATGGCGGTCAGTTCCAACGACGAAGACCTGCGCTCGTGGCCGGCGCCGGACCCGATCAGCGAGTGCATTGCCTGGGCGGTGTTGCCGCGCGACCGGGTGCTGCGCGATTACGCGCTGGAGTTGGTGCACGTGCTGGCACCGCAGATTGATCCGCGCGATCTGCGCAGGGTGCTGGATGGCAACCAGGCCGCCGCGTGGCCGGTGCCCCCGACGTGGGAGTCACTGACCCAGACCATCACGGTGTGAGGGGGTGGTCGAGCAGGGCTTGCAGCCCTGCACCTGCTGCGGACAAAGGCAACAGCAACAGCAGAAGCGGCATTCCGTGGGTTGGCGGGGCGGTGTCGGAGTGCGGGGACGCTGCAAGTACGTCCCTGTAAGCTTGGCAGCCGCATCCATGCGGCTGACACCCCGCACTCCGACACCGCCCCACCTCTGACAGATTCCGGCGGCTGTTGGTAGGTGTCGACCTTGGTCGACACGATAGATCCACGCCATGCGTGGATGCTTTTCGATTCCAGTTCGAAATATTCGATTCCGATGGAGATTCATCCACGCATGGCGTGGATCTACTGCAGATCGCAGAGATCTGTCGATGGCGGGGTGGGTCCGGTTGCGGGGGCGTGAGCCGCATGGATGCGGCGACCGAGCTTACATGGACGTACTTGCAGCGCCCCCCGCAACCGGACCCACCCCGCCTAACTCACAGGAAGCCAGCTTTTGATGTTGCTTCGGCTCTTGCTGTTGCTCCAGCTCGCAGCGGGTGCAGGGCGCAGCCCTGCCGATAAACCCCCTCCTGCGACGGTTCGTCGCACGGGTAACCCAGGACCCGGCTCTACACTAGCGGGGTGACCCGCCTGTCCCGCCCGCAGCGTCTTCTGCTCCAGCTCGCCATCCTGGCGACGCTGCTGATGGTGCTTGCGCCGCTGGTCAGCCGTGCGCTGCAGGCGCCGCCGATGGACCACGCCGCAATGGCGGGCATGGACCACGCCGCCATGGGCCACGACATGCACGACATGGCCATGGCCGGGCACGATCAGCACGGCGCCGCGCCGGCAGCGCCCCGCCCCGCGGCCGATCCCCACGCCATGCATGGCGAAGCCTGCGAATACTGTGTACTGGCCATGCGCCTGCTGCCATGGCTGGCGGTGCTGGTGCTGCTGTTGCCGCTGCTGTGGCGGCCGCGCCTGGTGTTCCCGTGGTCGCAACAGGTGCTGCCCGCACCGCACTGGCCCGCACATGCCGCACGTGGGCCACCGCGCGTCTCCATCGTCCGCTGATATCCCTGTGAATCTGCCGCACGACGCCTGACCGGGCGCCGTGCGCGCGTGCGTACCTTGGAGCTGTTCCGATGAAAATGACTTCCCGCCCCGCGGGCGCCTGCGCGCGCCTGCCGGTTGCCCTTGGCCTGGCCGTGACCACGTCACTGGCCTACGCTGCGCCTGCCGAAGAGGCGCGTACCCTCGATACGATGGTGGTCACCGCCGCCGCACCGTCCTCGCCGTTGCACTGGGTGACCGACCCACGCCTGCCGCGGCAGCCGGTGCCGGCCAGTGATGGTGCCGATTACCTGAAAACCGTTCCCGGATTCTCTGCCATCCGCAACGGCGGCACCAACGGCGACCCGGTGCTGCGCGGCATGTTCGGTTCGCGCCTGAACATCCTCAGCAACGACGGCAACCTGATCGGTGCCTGCCCGTCGCGCATGGACAATCCGCTGTCCTACATCGCGCCGGAAAGCTTCGACCGGTTGACCATCATCAAGGGCCCGCAGAGCGTGCGCTGGGGCGCAGGTGCCTCGGCCGGTACCGTGCGCTTCGAGCGCGACACGCCGCGCTTCGATGAACCCGGCCTGCGTGCCGATGCCAGTGCGCTGGTCGGCTCGCGCAACCGCAATGACCAGGTGCTGGACCTGACCCTGGGCAATCCAACCGGCTATGTACGCGCCAGCGGCAACCGCTCCGAGGCCGATGACTACAAGGACGGCCACGGTGACGTGGTGCCGTCGAAGTGGCGCAAGTGGAACGGTGACGTGGCCATCGGCTGGACGCCGGATGCCGACACGCTGCTGGAGATTTCCGCCGGTGCCGGCGATGCCATCGCGCGTTACGCCGGGCGCGGCATGGACGGTGCCGCGTTCGAACGCACCAGCTATGCCGCGCGCTTCGAAAAACGAAACCTGCCCGGTGCGTGGGACACGTTGCAGGCCAACGTGTACTACAACGAAGCCGACCATGTGATGGACAACTACACGCTGCGCACGCCGAATCCCAACAGCATGATGCCGATGCCGATGGCGTCGAACGTGGACCGCCGTACCCAGGGCGGCCGGGTCAGTTCCGAGTGGCACTGGCAGGACGTGCACCTGGTGGCGGGTGTGGACGGCGAAGACAGCCGCCATCGTGGCCGCATGGGCATGGGCCGCAACACCTACCGCCAGGCCGCCTGGGAGACCGATGCCAAGTTCCGCCGCTACGGCGTGTTCACCGAGTTGACCCTCGGCGCCGGCACCGATCAGCGGTGGATCAGTGGCCTGCGCATCGACCGCGCCAGCGTCCGCGATGAGCGGCAATCGATCCGCGGAATGATGGGGAACAGGCCCAATCCGACTGCGGGCCAGCGCCGCAAGGAATGGCTCGGCAGTGGTTTCCTGCGTTACGAGCAGGACCTGGCCGACGGCCTGACCTGGTACGCCGGGCTCGGCCACAGTGAACGCATGCCCGACTACTGGGAGCTGTTCTCGCCCAACCATGGCCCGGCCGGCGCAGTGAACGCGTTCACCGGCGTGCAGCCCGAACGCACCACCCAGCTCGACGTCGGCCTGCAGTACAAGGGACCGCGCGTGCAGACGTGGGTTTCGGCGTACGCCGGGCAGATCCAGGACTACATCCTGTTCACGTACCACGGCAGCGGCATGATGGGCATGAGCCAGGCCCGCAATGTCGACGCGCGCATCGCCGGTGCCGAGGCGGGCCTGGAAGTGAGCCTGGCCGGGCAGTGGAAGCTGGGCGGCACGCTGGCCTATGCCTGGGGCGAGAACCGCGACCAGCAGCGTCCGCTGCCGCAGATGCCACCACTGGAAGCACGCCTGAGCGCGAACTGGGAAGGCCAGCGCTGGAGTGCCGGGGCACTGCTGCGTGCGGTGACCCACCAGCACCGCGTGGCCGAGGGCCAGGGCAACGTGGTCGCACAGGACCTCGGGCCGAGTGCAGGTTTCGCCACGTTCGCGCTCAACGCCGCGTACCGTTTCAGTTCGCAGCTGCAGCTCAGCGCGGGCGTCGACAACCTGTTCGACCGCGCCTACAGCGAGCACCTGAACCTGGCAGGCAGTGCCGACTTCGGCTTCCCGGCCGACCCGGTGCGCATCAACGAGCCCGGGCGCAGCCTGTGGATGAAGGTGAACTACCGGTACTGATCCGCCGGGTGAAAAAAAACCGGGGCCGGATCCCCGCCAGGATCCGTCCCCGCCCGACGCCCTCTGTCGGGCAGCTTCGACTCTACGATGGCAACGCCCGTGGTGCACGGCTGGATACAACCCGACACACGCCGACACCGCCAAGGGCAGCCTTGCACGGAACGGGTTCAAGGCGCTATCACGGCTTCGGTTCCACGATGGTAAACGCTTGGCACATACCGCTTTTGCGGGGCCTTGCCTACACTCGGCGGCCGTGGATCAATCAGGACCATTCATGTTGGCTCGTATCGCTTCGACCCTGGCCCTTGGCCTCAGCCTGGCCGTGTTGGCCGGGTGCGCAGGCAAACAGGAGGCCGCCGCGCGTCGGCAGGGCGAAGCAGTGCCGGTCACGGCGCAGGTGGTGCAGCCCATGCAGTGGAACGACACCCTGCAGGCGCTGGGCACGGCCAAGGCGCGCGAGTCGATCAGCGTCACCGCCAAGGTCAGCGAAATCGTCGAGAAGGTGCATTTCGAAAGCGGCCAGCACATCGCCGCCGGCGCACCGATCGTGACGCTGCGCGGGCAGGCCCAGGAAGCGGCGCTGGTGCAGGCGCAGGCCACCTTCCACGAGGCCGACCAGTTGTACAAGCGCCAGCGCGAGCTGGCCTCCCAGCGGCTGGTGTCCAGCGCCACGCTGGATACGCAGAAGTCGATCCGTGATGCCGCCGAGGCGCGCGTGATGCAGATGCAGGCCGACATCGGTGATCGCCGTGTGCGCGCACCGTTCGCCGGCGTGCTCGGCATCCGCCAGGTCAGCCCAGGCTCGCTGGTGACCCCGACCACGGTCATCGCTACGCTCGACGACATCGAGCACATGCACATCGATTTCCAGGTGCCGGAAGTGGAACTGGCCGCACTGGGCGTCGGTGACAAGGTCAGCGCCACCAGCGTGGCGTGGCCGGGCCGCACCTTCGAGGGCGTGGTCAGCACCATCGACGCACGCATCGACCCGGCGACCCGTGCGGTGACCGTGCGCGGCGATTTCGCCAACAGCGACCACGCGCTGCGCCCGGGCATGCTGCTGGACGTGCGCCTGTTCCGCCCCGAGCGCCCGGCGCTGGTGGTGCCGGAAATTGCCGTGGTGCAGGTGGGCCGCGACACGTTCGTGTACCGCATCAAGAGCGACGACAGCGTCGAGCGCGTGGACGTGGTGACCGGTGCGCGCCGTGCCGGCGTGGTTGAGATCAAGCAGGGCCTGGAAGCCGGCCAGCGCATCGTGGTCGATGGCACCGGCAAGCTGCGCCCGGGCCTGAAGGTCGCGGCCAAGGATGCGGCGCCGGCCAGCGGTGCCAAGCCGGCGGATGCACCGGCGCCGGTCGCGGCCGAGGGCCACGGCGGATGAAGCTGTCCGACATCTCCATCCAGCGGCCGGTGTTCGCCGTGGTGATGAGCCTGTTGCTGCTGGTGCTGGGCGTGATGTCCTTCACCCGCCTGACCCTGCGCGAACTGCCCGCCATCGATCCGCCGATCGTGTCGGTGTCGGTGGACTACACCGGCGCCTCGGCGGCGGTCATCGAAAGCCGCATCACCCAGGTGCTGGAAGATGCGCTGGCCGGCATCGAAGGCATCGATACGATCAATGCGCGCAGCACCAACGGCCGCTCGCAGGTCAGCATCGAGTTCACCTCCAACCGCGATATCGAAGCGGCGGCCAATGACGTGCGCGATGCGGTCAGCCGCGTCGCCGACCGCATGCCGGAGGAAGCGCGTCCGCCGGAGATCGCCAAGGTCGAGAGCGATGCCGACCCGATCATCTGGTTCAACATGGTGTCCTCGACCATGGACACGCTGGAGCTGAGCGACTACGCCGACCGCTACGTGGTCGATCGTTTCTCCAGCCTCGATGGCGTGGCCCAGGTCCGCATCGGTGGCCGCCAGCGCTATGCGATGCGCATCTGGCTGGACCGTGACCAGCTGGCCGCGCGCGGGCTGACCACTGGCGATGTGGAAACCGCACTGCGCAACGAGAACGTGGAATTGCCGGCCGGCCGCATCGAGTCGACCGACCGTGACTTCACCCTGCGCGTGGAGCGCAACTACATCAAGCCGGAAGACTTTGCGACCATCCCGCTGGGCAAGGGCCGCGACGGTTACGTGGTGCGCATGGGCGACGTGGCGAAGATCGAACTGGCTTCGGCCGAGCGTCGCGCGTTCTACCGCAGCAACGGCGAGCCGGGCATCGGCCTGGGCATCGTCAAGACCTCCACTGCCAACTCGCTGGACGTGGCGCGTACCGCGCGCGCTGAAGCCGAGCGGGTGGCGCTGACCCTGCCCAAGGGCACGCAGATCTTCGTCGCCTTCGACAACACCACCTTCATCGAAGCGGCGGTGGATCGCGTCTACGCCACGCTGGTGGAAGCGATGATCCTGGTGCTGGCGGTGATCTGGCTGTTCCTTGGCAGTTTCCGCGCTGCGCTGATTCCGGCCGTGACCGTGCCGGTCTGCCTGGTCGCGGCGTTCATCGCGCTGTATGCGTTCGATTTCTCGATCAACCTGCTGACCCTGCTGGCCCTGGTGCTGTGCATCGGCCTGGTGGTGGACGATGCGATCGTGGTGGTGGAAAACGTGCAGCGCCGCATCGACCTGGGCGAGCCCCCGCTGGTGGCCTCCAAGCGCGGTACCACGCAGGTCGCCTTCGCGGTGATCGCCACCACCGCCGTGCTGGTGGCGGTGTTCCTGCCGGTCGGTTTCCTGGAAGGCAATACCGGCCGCCTGTTCCGCGAACTGGCGGTGGCGCTGGCGGCAGCGGTTGCGTTGTCCGCGTTCGTGGCGCTGACGCTGACGCCGATGATGGCCTCCAAACTGCTCAAGCCGCACACCGGGCAGGCACCGCGCGGCCTGCATGGCTTCGTCAACCGCAACCTGGAGCGCCTGGCCTCCGGCTATGGTCGCGTGCTCGACCATCACGTGGACCGCACCTGGATCTACCTGCTGGTGATGGTGGCCGCGCTGGCCGCCAGCTGGGGCCTGCTGAAACTGCTGCCGTCGGAGCTGGCGCCGGCCGAAGACCGCGGTTCGTTCCAGATCATGATCGACGGCCCGGAAGGCGCCGGCTACGACTACACCGTGCAGCAGGTACAGCAGGTGGAAGCGCTGCTGGCCCCTCACGTCGGCCCGGACAAGCCGATCGTGCGTGCCAACCCCCGCGTGCCCGGCGGCTTCGGTGCCAGCGAGGAAATGCACACCGGCCGCGTCAGCATCTTCCTGCAGCCGTGGCGCCAGCGCAGCGAGGCCACGCCGGACGTGGCCAACGCACTGCAGAAGGAACTGGACACCATCCGCGGCGTGCGCGTGCGTACGCAGGTGGGCGGCGGGCTGGTGCGCAGTGGTGGCCAGCCATTCCAGATCGTGCTGGGCGGCCCGGAATACGCCGAGATCGCGCAGTGGCGTGACCGCATCCTGCTGCGCATGGCCGACAATCCGGGCCTGGTCGGCCCGGATTCGGACTACAAGGAAACCCGGCCGCAGATGCGGGTGAACATCGACCGCCAGCGTGCGGCGGATCTCGGCGTGCCGGTCACCGCGATCGGTTCGGCGCTGGAAACCATGATGGGTTCGCGTCGCGTTACCACCTTCGTCGACAACGGCGAAGAGTACGACGTGCTGGTGCAGGCCGGTCGCGATGGCCGTGCCAGCCCGGCCGACCTGGCTGCGATCCGTGTGCGTGCCACCTCCGGCGAACTGGTGCCGCTGTCCAACCTGGTCACGCTCAGCGAAGTGGCCGAGGCGGGCACGCTGAACCGCTTCAACCGCCTGCGCTCGATCACCATCACCGCCGGCCTGGCACCGGGCTATCCGCTGGGTGAGGCCATCGCCTGGGCGCAGAACGTGGCCCGCGAGGAACTGCCGCAGTACGCGCAGGTGAACTGGAAGGGCGAATCGCGCGAGTACCAGAGTGCGGGTGGCGCGGTGCTGCTGACCTTCGCGATGGCCCTGCTGGTGGTTTACCTGGTGCTGGCCGCGCAGTTCGAGAGCTTCATCCACCCGCTCACCATCATGCTGACCGTGCCGCTGGGCGTGCTCGGTGCCTTGGTCGGGTTGTGGGTGAGCGGCGGCACGGTGAACCTGTTCAGCCAGATCGGCATCGTCATGCTGGTCGGCCTGGCAGCGAAGAACGGCATCCTCATCGTCGAATTCGCCAACCAGCTGCGCGACGACGGAAGAACCGTGCGCGAGGCGATCATCGAATCGGCGATGGTGCGCCTGCGCCCGATCCTGATGACCTCGATCGCCACCGTGGTCGGCGCGATTCCACTGGTGGTGGCCGGTGGCCCCGGCTCGGCCAGCCGTGGCACGATCGGCATCGTGATCATCTTCGGCGTAACCCTCTCGACCTTCCTGTCGCTGTTCGTGGTGCCGGCGTTCTACGCGCGGCTGGCCCCGTACACCCGCTCGCCGGAAGCGGTGAAGCGCGAGCTGGAGAAGCAGGAAGCCGAATCGCCCTCGGTGGGCGGGCATGCCTGACCGGCCTGCCGGCGGGGTCGGACCAGGGGTCGGATCCCTTTCCGGAACGGAAAGGGCTCTGACCCCGCCACTACAGGGAGAAGGTTTCCGCCTGCGCCCCTGGCGCCCGGAAGACCTGGAATCCCTGCTGCGCCATGCCAACGACGCCGAGGTATCGCGGGGCCTGCGTGATCGCTTTCCGTACCCGTACACGCGCGAGGATGGCGAGGCCTTCCTGGCGGGCCGCGTGCTGGCCCCTGGCACGCTGAACCTGGCCATCGAGATCGACGGCCAGGCCTGCGGCAGCGTCGGTGCCCAGCAGGGCGTGGCCGAGCGTGGGCATACCGCCGAACTGGGTTACTGGCTCGGCCAGGCCTACTGGGGCCAGGGCGTGATGACCCGCGTGGTTGGCCTGTTCGCACCGTGGGTGATGGACGAACTGCGCCTGTTCAGGCTGCAGGCTAGCGTGGTCGACTTCAACCTCGGCTCGGCCCGTGTACTGGAGAAGAACGGCTTCCAGGAAGAGGGCGTGGAGCGCTGTGCGGTCTACAAGCGCGGCGTCCTGCACGACCTGCGCCGCTTCGCCCGGGTACGCACCCGGCTGCCCTGACCCCAACCTGCCACACGGGCGAACTGGGGTCGGAGCCCTTGCGCGGCGCGCAAGGGATCCGACCCCATCCTCTTGGCGCTACCGCAGCGGCCTTCGATCAGGGAGAATCGACCGGTCCCTTCCAGCCGACGGGACGTCCTTACAACCCGCCGACTGGAGAGAGCGCGCGTGGAAGCAACCGTACATTTCATCAACAGCATCATCTGGAGCAAGGCACTGATCTTCGTGTGCCTGGGCGCCGGCCTGTTCTTCAGCCTGCGCACGCGCTTCATGCAGATCCGCGGCTTCCTCGAGATGTGCCGCCTCACCGTCAAGGGTGAGAAATCCGACGCCGGCGTGTCCTCGTTCCAGGCCCTGGCCATGTCGATGGCCGGCCGCATGGGTATCGGCAACATCGCCGGCGTGGCCACCGCCATCGCCTTCGGCGGCCCCGGTGCGATCTTCTGGATGTGGGTGATGGGCTTCCTCGGCGCGTCCACCTCGTACGTGGAATGCACCCTGGCGCAGATCTACAAGACCAAGGACGCTGAAGGCCGCTACCGCGGTGGCCCGGCCTACTACATCGAAAAGGCCATGGGCCTGAAGTGGTACGCGCTGGCCTTCGCCATCGCCACGATCATCGCCGCCGGCTTCCTGATGCCGGGCGTGCAGGCCAACGCGATCGCCGACAGCATCATCAACGCCTGCCGCGGTACTGCCCTGTGCGGTCCGCTCGATGGCCAGGCCTTCGGCATGGAGTCGGTGCAGGCGCTGAAGCTGGGCATCGGCATCGTGGTCGCGCTGCTGCTGGGCGTGGTGATCTTCGGTGGCGTCAAGCGCATCGCCAACTTCGCCGAAGTGGTGGTGCCGTTCATGGCCGCCGGCTTCATCCTGATGGCCATCGTCATCATGATCATCAACTACGACCGCGTGCCGGAGATGTTCAACATCATCTTCAGCAGCGCCTTCGGCACCCACGCCGCGTTCGGCGCGATGATGGGCCTGGCAGTGGAGTGGGGCATCAAGCGCGGCATCTACGCCAACGAAGCCGGCCAGGGTTCGGGCCCGCATGCAGCGGCCGCCTCGGAAGTCTCGCACCCGGCCAAGCAGGGCTACGTGCAGGCCTTCGCCATCTACTTCGACACCATGATGGTGTGCACCGCCACCGCCTTCCTGATCCTGGCCAGCGGCACCTACAACGTGTACTCGCCGGCAGGTGCCGGCGCCCCGCCGATCTTCCAGGGTCTGGCCGGCATTCCCGAAGGCGCGGGCTATGCCCAGGCCGGTGTGGAAGCCGTGCTGCCGGGCTGGGGTTCGGCGTTCGTGTCCATCGCCATCTTCTTCTTCGCCTTCACCACCATCATGGCGTACTACTACATGGCCGAGACCAACCTCAGCTATGTGAACCACAACAGGAAGCGCCCGCTGACCGTGCTGGTGCTGCGCCTGGGCATCATCGGCATGGTGGTGTTCGGCGCGTTCCATAATGCGACCCTGGCCTGGGCGCTGGGTGACATCGGCGTCGGCCTGATGGCCTGGCTGAACATCATTGCCATCCTCATCATCCAGAAGCCGGCCATGCTCGCCCTGCGTGATTACGAACGACAGAAGAAGCTCGGCCTCGATCCAATCTTCGACCCCGATGCCCTGGGCATCAAGAACGCCGATTTCTGGCGTCAACGCAAGCTGGAGTTGTCCCGTAGTGAATGATCCCTGGAAGAATGCCCGCCGCCCGTCGTCGCGACCGCCGCGGGCCACCCCGCTGCCACCGCGTGAGGGCGGCACCCCGCCGCCGCCGGGGCGCGGCAACGACGAACTGCGCCTGTATGGCTGGAACGCCGTACAGGCGCTGTTCGCCAAGCGCCCGCAGGCGCTGCGCAAGCTGTACCTGGTGGACGCGCTGATTCCGCGCATGCAGCCGGTGCTGAAGTGGTGCGTGGCCAACCGCGTGGGCTATCGCGTGGTGGAGGAAGGCGATCTCAACAAGCTGGCTGCCACGACCCATCACGAGGGCCTGGTGGCCGACGTGCTGCGTGCGCCGGTCGTGCCGCTGGCGCAGTGGCTGGCCGATCTGGAGCAGGGCCCGGTGCTGGCGTTGTGGCTGGATGGTGTCGGCAACCCGCACAACTTCGGCGCGATCCTGCGCTCGGCCGCGCATTTCGGCGTCAAGGCGCTGCTGCTGCCGGCCGGCAGCACGCTGGCGCTGTCCGGTGCTGCCGCACGCGTGGCCGAAGGCGGGGCGGAGTCGGTGCCGCTGGTGCAGCTGCCGGAGACTGCAGAGGCGATGGCGCAGCTGCGCAGTGCCGGTTTCGGCCTGGCCGCAACCCTGGTCGAGGGCGGTGATGACGTGTTCCGCGCGTCGCTGCCGTCGCGCCTTGTGTACGTGATGGGCGCTGAAGGCGAGGGCATGGACCGCGGCCTGGCCAGCGAATGCGACATGCGGGTCTCGATTCCCGGCAGCGGCGCGGTGGAGAGCCTGAACGTGGCCTCGGCCACGGCCGTGCTGCTGGCGCAGTGGGCAAGTCGCCGCGGGTGATCCCGTATCCGGGGTCGCATGATCGGGGTCGGATTCCTCGCCGAAGGCGAGGGCTCTGACCCTGCCGGGTTCCTGATTCAGGACCCGCCTTGGTGGGTGCGAACCTTGGTTCGCACCGCTCCTGCCGCTGCGCTCGCCGGGCATGGCCCGGCACTACCGCATCACTCGTTCGGTGGCGTGGTCGCCTTGGCTTCGCTGCCGAAACTGCCATCGGCTTCCGCCGCCAGGTACGCGAACACCGTATACGCGGCCACGTTCTGTGCCAGTGCCTTCGGGTCGATCTTGTCCAGCGTGTCGTCGGCGGTGTGGTGCAGGTGGAAGTAGTCCGAGCCGTCCTGCGCCAGCCACGCCCACGCACCGCCCTTGGCGGCCAGCGGGCCGACGTCCGGGCCCGGGCCACCCTTGTCGGCCTGGTACTCGATGCCCAGCGGCTTCATCACTTCGGCAATCTGCTTCGTCGCTTCACGTGAGCCTTCCGGATTCGGTGAACCGGTATTGAAGGCGTAGATGCGGCCTGCGCCGAAGTCGCTCTCGGCGGCCAGCTGGTGCAGGGCCACGTCCTTGGCGTGTGCCTCGGCATAGGCCTTGCCGCCGTAGAGGCCCTGTTCCTCGTTGGCGAAGGCGATCACGCGGATGGTGCGCTTCGGTGCCTGCTTGAGCTGGCCGATCAGGTGGCCGGCGGCCATGGTGATGCCCACGCCCGCGCCGTCATCGACCGCGCCGGTGCCCAGGTCCCACGAATCCAGATGGCCGCCGATCACCACCACTTCCTTCGGCAGGCTGCGGCCGGTGATCTCGCCGATCACGTTGTACGAGGTGGCGGTGCCGTCCCAGCCGCAATCCAGTGCCACCTTCACCGTGGTGCTGCCACGGGCCAGCAGGCGCGCCAGCTGGTCGGCATCGGGCACCGACAGTGCCGCCGACGGCACCGGGGTCAGGCCATCATCGAAACGGGTGATGCCGGTGTGCGGCACGCGGTGGGAGTCGGTACCGGCCGAGCGCATCAGGAAGCCCACCGCGCCCTTGCGGATCGCTTCTGACGGTCCCTTGCTGCGGATTGCACCGCCGCGGCCGTAGTCGCGGCCATCGCGGAACGGCAGCATCTGGTAATCGACGAAGGCGATCTTGCCCTTCAGCGAACCGGCCGGTGCCGCCTGCAGGGCGGCCAGATCGGCGAAGCGCACCACCTCCGCTTCCACCGTGCCGCCCGGGCTGCCGCCCAGCGCAGTGATCTGCAGCGGCTGCGGGTTCCTGCCGGTCACGGCAGCGTGTTCACTGCGCCGCTCCCATTTCGGGAAGGTCACCGGTTCCTTCCACACCTTGTCGAAGCCCAGTGCCTTGAACTTGGCTTCGGCCCAGGCCACGGCGCGGGCGTCGGCCTCGCTGCCGGCGATGCGCGGGCCGATTTCGGTGGTGAGCGATTCGACCACCTTCCAGCCGGTGTCATCGGCCAGCGCCTGGTCACGCAGCTGTGCGGCGGTCGCCAGCGACGCCGGGGGCAGGGTGGTGGTATGCGGCGCCGCGAAGGCCGGGGCGGCCAGCAGGGCGAGGGAGGATGCGATGGCAAGGACGCGGCGACGCATGGACAGCTCCGGGAAGGGACCAAGCCTTGGAGCTTAACAGTCGTTCAGCCCGGCGCATGGGCGGGAGGTCATGGCTGGCGCGAACGCTGTTTTCCGCCATGTCCGGCAAAGCGAAAGCCCCGCCGGAGCGGGGCTTTCGCGCAGTCGCGGTAGTGCCGGCCGCTGGCCGGCTTCCGCATGTTCCGATATTGCCGGCCAGCGGCCGGCACTACCGTTCTGCCGCCTTATTTCTTCAGGCTGTCGCGGATCTCGCGCAGCAGCACCACTTCCTCGGCCGGTGCGGCCGGTGCAGCCTCCTGCTTGCGCGACAGGCGGTTGATCGCCTTGACCACGATGAAGATGGCGAAGGCCACGATCACGAACTGGATCAGCGTATTGATGAAGTCACCATAGCCGATCACCACGGCCGGAATCTCCTTGCCGTCCGGCCCGATGCGGGCCGGTGACAGCGTCCACGCCAGCTGCGAGAAATCCACCTTGCCGATCAGCAGGCCCAGCGGCGGCATGATGATCTTCTCGACCAGCGCCGTCACGATCTTGCCGAAGGCCGCGCCGATCACCACGCCGACGGCGAGGTCGATGACGTTGCCGCGCATCGCGAATTCCTTGAACTCGGTGAGCATTCCCATTGTTGTTTTTCTCCGGTGGGGAAGTGGACAGCGCGCAGGGTAGCGCAGCTGATGTCAGCCGGCGATCACGCCGTGGCGCTCGGCCACATTTTCCAGGCGCGCGCTGAAGCGGTCGCCGGGCTTCAGTGCAGCCACGCCTGACGGGGTGCCCATGAACACCAGGTCGCCGGCACGCAGCTGCCACAGCTTGGACAGCTCGTGCAGGATCTCCGGCACGTTCCAGATCATCTGGTCCAGCAGCGCCTGCTGGCGCACCTCGCCGTTGACCTCCAGCGACAGGTTGAGCGCGGCCAGATCGCCGACCTCTTCGGCGTGGACGATTTCGCTTATCGGCGCGGAAGCATCGAAGCCCTTGGCCGCATCCCACGGGTGGCCCTTGTCCTTGGCCGCAGCCTGCAGGTCGCGGCGGGTCAGGTCCAGGCCGACGGCGTAGCCGTAGACCAGTGCTTCGGCATCGGCCACGGCCAGTTCGCCTGCGGGCGCATCACGGCCGATCGCCACCACCAGCTCCACTTCGTGGTGCAGGTTGGCGGTCGCCGGCGGGTAGGGGATGACGTCGTCATGGCCGATCACGATCGCATCGGCCGGCTTGCTGAAGAACATCGGGCGGCCACGGTCATCGGCCGCCGGCACCGCCGCGCCCATTTCGCGGGCGTGGTCGGCGAAGTTGCGGCCGACGCAGTAGATGCGGTGCACGGGGAAACTGCCACCGCCCACTACCGGGACACGCGGCAGGGCTACGGCAGGGATCACATCGGAGACATCGGACATTCGGGCATCCAGGAAGGGCGTGCCCGCAGTCTAGAACGCATGGCGCCCGCCGTCAGCGGGCGCGGAAGACCTGGATCAGCGCGAGGCCGGCAGCACCGGCTTGCGCACTACACGGTACTCGCCTTCGACCACGGTCGGATCGACCGGACGGGCAACGCCCGGCTTGCGCGAGGCCAGCAGCTTCCACGCCAGGCCGACCAGGATCATCGCTGCACCGACGAACACGCCGATGAACACCATCGCGGCCAGGATCGCCAGGCCAAGCAGGCCCACGGCAACGCGCACCAGCGGATGGCGCGGCTTGCGCGGCGCGAACAGGGTGCGGAACTGGTTGAAGGCGGATGCGCGATTGAACATGGCGGCTCGATAGGCTGGGATCAGCGAAACCAGAGTATCGGGACGCGCCACTGTCATTGAGTGAAAAACTCGTTAAATATAGCCTGTGCTTATTACGGATCAATGACTTGTGTTCATGTCGCAGCCAGTCACCTGAGTGGGCGTGCGACAATGCGGGTTTACTGTCCGAGCCTTCGCCATGACTGCCCCTGCCGCCCTGATCGCCCTTGATGCCATTGCCGATGGCGCGTTTGCCGAGGTCGAAGCGGTGGTTGATGGCGATGCCGAATCGCTGGTGCTGTACCGCGACGGTGCGCAGGTGCGTGCGTTCCTGAACATCTGCCCGCACGCCGGCCGCCGCCTGGACTGGGCCCCGGGCCAGTTCCTGAAGAGCCGTGAAGGCCACCTGGTCTGCGCCGCGCATGGCGCCTCGTTCGCGCTGGACAGCGGCGACTGCGTCGCCGGCCCCTGCAAGGGCGACCGCCTGCGCGCGGTGCCGGTGGACGTGCGCGACGGGCAGGTTTACCTGGCTTGAGGCAACCGGTGTGCGAACCAAGGTTCGCACCCACAGGCTCAATGGGTATCCACATCAATGGGTATCCAGAGATTCATCCACGCATGGCGTGGATCTACGGTGTCGACCAAGTCGACAGCTACCAGAGCGAGATCGGTGCCGACCAACGGTCGGCACCCACCACCAGCCTCGTGAAACTGTCGAAGGCGGGGTGGGTCCGGTTGCGGGGGTGTCCGCGGCATGGATGCCGCGGCCAAGCCCCCACGGACGGGTTTACGGCGTCCCCCGCAACCGGACCCACCCCGCCATCCCACGGAATGCACGCTTTTGCCGTTGATGTTGCCGGCCAGCGGCCGGCACTACCGGGGTGCAGGGCCCAGCCCTGCCAACAAACCCCAACCCTCAGAACATCAGGTTGATCATCAACACCACCACGCAGGTGTAGATCAGCGACAGCGGGCCGCCGACCCGCCACATCTCGCGCGGGGTGTAGTTGGCCGGGCCGGTGATCATCGAGATCACCGGGTTGGAGGCCGTCATCAGATTGTTGGACGCCGACAGCGCCACAATCAGCGCGAACGCGGTCGGGTTGCCGCCCGCCGCCAGTGCCAGGTTCACCGCGATCGGCACCATCACGATGGTCGCGCCCACGTGGCTGATCACCAGCGAGAACGCCGTGGTCAGCAGCGCCAGCGCCACCTCCAGCACCCACACCGGGATGCCGGTGGGCAGCTTGTCGATGGTGTGGCCGGCCACCCATGCCGCCGCACCACTGGAGTCCATCGCCCAGCCGAGCGGAATCAGCCCGGCCATCATGAACACCGTTTTCCAGTTGATCGAGGCATAGGCCTCGTCCATGCGCAGCACGCCGGTCAGCAGCATGCCGGCCACGCCGGTCATCAGCGTCAGCGCCACCGGCAGCTTGCTGGTCAGCGCGATCAGGATGGTCAACGCGAAGATCGCCATGGCGATCTTGAATTTGTGCGGGCGTTGTTCGCCGGTCGGGTAGTCGGTCACCACCACGAAGTCGCGGCTCTTGGCCGCCTGTGCCAGGTCGGTCCAGATGCTGTGGAAGACCAGCATGTCGCCTGCACGCAACTGCACGTCGCGCGCGTCCTCGCGGATCACCTGCTTGTCGCGGTTGATCGCCAGCAGGCTGATGCCGCGCTCCTTGCGCAGGCGCAGGTCGGCCGCGCTCTTGCCGATCACGTTCGAGGTCGGCGGTACCACCGCCTCGGAAATACCGGCGCGGCTCGGGTTGAACAGGTCACCCAGGTGCTTCAGGCGCGAAGACATGCGCAGGAACTGGTTCTGCGCGAAGTCGTTGATCTGCTCGCGCGGACCCATTGCGCCGAGCACGCTGCCCACCCAGATGCGCATCTCCGCCGGCGGCGCCAGGCGCGTGTCATTGCCGGTCTTCAGGGCCAGCAGCAGCGGGGCATCGTGCAGGTTCTCGGCCTCGCCCAGGGTCATGCCGACCAGCGGGCTTTCGGCACTGACCACCAGCTCGAACACATCGCCTTCGATGCCATAGGTCTTGGCGAAGTAGCTTTCGGTGCGCGCCGGGGTGACCCCGTCGTTGGCCAGGTTCTCTTCCTCGATCAGCTTGCGGTCGCCGTAGTAGCGGAAGTACAGCAGCGAGGCGATCAGCAGCGCCACGCCGATCGGCAGCGGCGCGAACATGCGCAGCGGCTCGATGGTAGCCAGGCCCGAGGGCAGGTTGTTGTTGGCCGAGGCCAGCAGATCGTTCAGCAGGATCAGCGGTGAATTGCCGACCATGGTCAGCGCACCGCCCATCACGATCGCCGCCGAAATCGGCAGCAGCAGGCGCTGCAGGGTCAGGCCGGTGCGCGCTGCCAGTCGCGAAGCCACCGGCAGGTACAGCGCCATCACCGACGGGTTCTGCATGAAGGACGAGTTCAGGCCGGCAATGGCCGTGGTCATCATCAGCAGCCGCTGCTCGACGCCATGACCGCGTCGCAGCAGCCACGCGGCCAGCCGGTTCAGCGCCCCGGTGCGGTCCAGGCCTGCACCGAGGATGGTGGTGGCGATGATGCTCATCACCGCGTTACCGGAGAAGCCGCCGAAGATTTCCTCCGGCGCGATCAGCCCGGTGACACCGAGCACCACCAGCACCACCAGCGCGACCACGTCGGCGCGGATGCGCTCGAACAGGAACATCGCCATCGTGAAGCCGACCAGCCCGAGCACGAGCTTCATGTCGTTGGTCAGCGTCAGCGCGGTATCCATGTGGGGCGCGGCGTCCTCAGGCGATCGTCAGGTGCGGTCGTACAGCAGGTCCCAGACGCCATGGCCGAGTTTCTGGCCGCGGGTCTCGAAGTGGGTCTGCGGGCGCCAGTCCGGGCGCGGCACGCTGCCACGCGGGCCGGCACGGTTGACCAGGCCGGCGGTGGCATCGAGCACGTCCCACATCTGCTCGGCGTAGTCCTCCCAGTCGGTGGCACAGTGCAGGCGACCGCCCGGGCGCAGCTTGCGCACCAGCAGTTCGGCGAACGCCGGCTGCAGCAGGCGGCGCTTGTTGTGGCGCTTCTTGTGCCACGGGTCCGGGAAGTAGATGCGCACTTCATCGAGCGCGCCATCGGCGATCTCGTTCTGCAGCACTTCAACCGCGTCGTGGTGGTACAGGCGCACGTGGTCGGCGTTGTCGTCGGCCAGCGCGTTCAGCAACCTGCCCACACCCGGGGCGTGCACTTCGATGCCGATGTAATCGCGCGACGGGTCGTGCTGGGCGGCGAAGCGCAGCGCGGCACCGTTGCCGAAGCCGATTTCCAGCACCTTGTGTGCCGGGCGGCCGAAGGTGGCGTCCAGGTCACGCGGTTGGCCGGTGTAGTCGAGGCCGAAGCGCGGCCAGCGTTCATCGAACGCGCGCTGCTGGGCGGGGGTGAAGCGGCCTTGGCGCAACACGAAGCTGCGCACCTCGCGGCGGCCCTCGCTTACGGTGAAGGGCTTGGGCGGAGCCTTGGAACCGGCGCTGTCGAAAGGATTGGTCATCAGCCGATCAGCCCATCCACCGGGGAGGAGGCGCTGGCGTAGCGCTTGCGCGGGATGCGCCCGGCCAGGAAGGCCTCGCGGCCGGCCTCGACCGCCTTGCGCATGGCACTGGCCATCAGCACCGGGTGGCGCGCACCGGCAATGGCCGTGTTCATCAGCACGCCGTCGCAGCCCAGCTCCATCGCAATCGCGGCATCCGACGCGGTACCGACGCCGGCGTCGACGATGATCGGCACCTTGGCGTCTTCGATGATCTGCAGCAGGTTGTACTTGTTCTGGATGCCCAGGCCCGAACCGATCGGCGCGGCCAGCGGCATCACCGCAGCGCAGCCGATCTCTTCCAAGCGCTTGGCCAGGATCGGATCGTCAGAGGTGTAGACCATCACCTCGAAGCCGTCCTTGACCAGCTGCTCGGCAGCCTTGAGGGTCTGCACCACGTCCGGGTACAGCGACTTCTGATCGCCCAGCACTTCCAGCTTGGTCAGGTTATGGCCGTCCAGCAGCTCACGGGCCAGGCGGCAGGTGCGCACGGCGTCTTCGGCGGTGTAGCAGCCGGCGGTGTTGGGCAGGATGGTGTAGCGCTCCGGCGGCAGCACGTCGAGCAGGTTCGGCTCGCCCGGGTTCTGCCCGATGTTGGTGCGGCGGATCGCCACGGTGACGATCTGGGCGCCCGCGGCCTCGGTGGCCAGGCGGGTTTCTTCCAGATCCTTGAACTTGCCGGTGCCGGTCAGCAGCCGCGAGCCATAGGTCTTGCCGGCGATCACCAGCGAATCGGGGGAGACATGAACGTTCATGGCGCGATTATCGCCTATCCGCCTGAAGATGGGATCACGCAAGGCGGTGCTGTCCGCAGGAGGGCGAGGGTAGTGCCGGCCGCTGGCCCGCAAATGCAGGGTGCCTGACAGCGTCGGATTGCCGGCCAGCGGCCAGCACCACCCGGAGGTCTCAGCCCCCGCCCAACGCGTGCACGATCTCCACCACGTCGCCTTCGGCCAGGACGTGCTCGCCGTGGCGGCTGCGGCTGACGATCTCGCCGTTGACCTCGACCGCCACCCGGCGCTGCAGCAACTGTTCGGCCTCGAGCAGGTCGTGAAGGGTTGCCGAAGCGGGCAGGGCGCGGGGTTCGCCATTGAGCTGGATGTTCATCCGTGCATTGTCGCCGATAGCCCGCCGGGATCGGAACACTTGCAAATTGAACGGGGCGCCAGCTCCGGCACAGCAGGTTTCCCGGCGATCGGGCGACAATCCATGCGGCGGCGCAGCGTGAGCAAAACGCGGCGCAGTGAAACCATTCACCGTGCGCCGGCGTACGTCCGCCGGGTCCTCAACGATATCCCCACAGGAGTTTTTTCATGCTGCTCAGCAAACGCCCGATCCGCACCCTGATGGCGGCCGCGATCGCGCTGGCCGCGCTTCCGGCCATGGCAGGCGAATCCCCGTATTCCAAGGCCGTGTTCTTCGGCGACAGCCTGACCGATGCCGGCTATTTCCGCCCGCTGCTGCCGGCTGATGTGCGTCCGGTGACCGGCCAGTTCACCACCAACCCGGGCTGGGTGTGGTCGCAGCAGGTCGCCAACTACTATGGCCTCAATGGCGCCGCCAATGGCAACGGCCAGAACGGTGACAATTACGCGGTCGGTGGTGCCCGCGTTGGCGTGGACGTGCCGAGCGCAATGGGGACTATCCCCTCGCTGAAGTCGCAGGCGGCCCGTTATCTGGCTGCCAACGGCGGCAAGGCTGACGGCAATGTCCTGTACACGGTGTGGGGCGGCGCCAATGACCTGTTCGCCGCCGCAGCTGCGCCGACGCAGGCACAGGCCATCATCGGCGCCGCCGTCACCGACCAGATCGCTCTGGTGGGTGCGCTGAAGCAGGCCGGTGCGCAGTACGTGCTGGTGCCGAACCTGCCGAACGTCGGCCTGACCCCGGCCTTCCGCGGCCCGAACGCGGCCACCGCCACCGCGCTGTCAGCCGGCTACAACAAGGCTCTTTATGGTGGCCTGAAGCAGGCCGGCATCGAGTTCATCCCGCTCGATACCTTCACCGTGCTGGGCGAAGTCGCCGCCAATCCGGCCATGTACGGCTTCACCAACGTCACCAGCACCGCCTGCAAGATCGATCCGGCCAATTCGACCCAGAGCATCCTGACCTGCAATCCGACCAGCTACGTCAGCCCGGATGCGGCCAACACCTATCTGTTCGCCGATGGCGTGCATCCGACCACGGCGGGCCACCAGCTGCTGGGCCAGTACGCGGTCTCGGTGCTGGAAGCCCCGCGCCTGCAGCAGGTGCTGAGCCACTCGGCACAGACCATCGGTCGTTCGCGTGCCGATCAGGTCAGCATGCACCTGGGCGGTCGTCCGGCCGACGGCCTGTCCTGGTGGGGCGGCGTCCGCGGTGACCTGCAGCGCTACGACCACGCGGATCTGTACGACGGCCTGGCGCCGGCCGGCCTGTTCGGCATCGACTGGGCGCGCGACGGCATGGTGGTCGGCGGCTTCGCCGGCTTCGGCCGCCTCAACGCCGACTTCGGCAACAGCCGTGGCGATTTCACCCAGAAGGACACCACCGCCGGTCTGTTCGCCGGCTGGTACGGCGATCGCATCTGGGTGAACGGCCAGGTCAGCTACACCTGGCTGTCGTATGACGTGAACCGCAAGGTCCAGCTCGGCCCGGCCACCCGCGAGCACGGTGGTTCGCCGGACGGCAGCAACCTGACCGCCGCCCTGAACGCCGGTTACGAGTTCGGCACCGAAGGCGGCTTCCGCCACGGCCCGATCGCTTCGGTGATCTGGCAAAAGGTGAAGATCGATGGTTACACCGAAAGCGCTGCGGCCGGCACCCTGGCCACCGCGCTGGGCTACGACCGCCAGAACGTTGATTCGACCGTTGGTCGCATCGGTTGGCAGGCCCGCTTCGATGGCGGCACCCTCAAGCCGTACGCGCAGCTGACCTACGACCATGAGTTCGAAGATACCAAGCAGGGCAGCGCGTGGCTGCAGACCCTGCCGGAACTGGGCAGCTACCGTGTGCCGGGCCTGAAGTTCGACAAGGACTACGCGACCGTCGTGCTGGGCGCCCGCACCGAACTGTTCGGGCTGCAGAGCAACTTCGGCCTGAGCGCTTCGGCCGGGCAGAAGCGTGCCCAGGACGCAACGCTGTTCGCCAACTTCAGCGGCACCTTCTAAGCAGAAACCAGGCGGGGTCGGCCCTCTCGGCAACGAGAGGGCTTTGACCCCCGGCCTGATGCGATGGGCACCATTGCGCAACACGGGGTCCAGCGCATAGACTTCCCACCGCAACGCGGGCGTAGCTCAATGGTAGAGCTGTAGCTTCCCAAGCTACTGACGTGGGTTCGATTCCCATCGCCCGCTCCATGTCTCCAGCGGTCTGCATCAGGCAGACGCTCCGCGATATCCGAACCCCGCTTTTCCGCGCATGGATCCCGGTCGAGATGCCCGGTGAATGCCAGGGCTGGACGTGGCTTCGCAAACATCCCTTGGCCGGATCGGTCGAGTCCGAATGTATCCTTGCGCAGAGCCTGCAGGACAGGAACTGCCCCGCTGCAGCTGCGGCTGCTGTGGCCTCCCGGGCCCGGTCGAGCTGCGGGGTTCAGTTGATGCTTGGCTTCGCAATGCTAGAAGATCGTCAGCTGTTGACGCCCAACATCCGTTGCCCGGAGCGTGAATGATCGCTGCACTTGTGCCCATCAGGCGATGCTTTGATTTTTCCGGACGATCCGACCGGCGGGAGTTCTGGTCGTATTCGCTGCTGGCCGGGTTCGTGGTGGCGGTGAGCTACAGCGTGATGGATCGCGGTTACTGGCTGGTCGGGTACCTGTCGTTGGATTGGGAAACGTCCGAGAGCCTGTGGAAGGTGGGATGGGTCATGACCGTCTGCGCTGTCTTCGTCTTCCTGCCTCCGATGCTGGCCCTGACCGTGAGGAGATTGCACGATATCGACGAGTCAGGCTGGTACACCGTGATCGCGTTCATTCCCTTGGGGGTGTTCGTCCTCTTTCCGGTCATGCTGCTTCCCGGGAGCGAGGAAGAGAATCGATTTGGCGCAGTTCCAGGAGCGCAGGATGCTTGAACCGGCATCGGCCGCAATCGATCGGATCGGCATTGAAGACGTCGACGGTTCGCTGGGGCGCCTCTCTCATCCGCATGTCCCTTGATCGAACCGCCCTGCGGCGCTACACCCAGTGGTTGCCGTTCCTGGCCCTGGTCGCCGTCTGTGTGGCCTGGTGGTCGCCTTTGGGAGTGATTGCCGGCCTTGCCGTGTGCCTTGCGTTGGGGGGCGCGCTGCAGCGAATCGATCTGGTCGGCAATGCCGTGGGCGGTTCACGACTGCGCTCGCAATCGATGAAGCCCTTTGCCGAACGGCCGCCCGCACATGATGTGCTGTTGGATTGGGGCGAGCTGGGCATGGGCGGACCGGCGTACAGCACGCAGATGCTGCGCGATGGCGCCATCGTCGAAGGCGTATCCACTGGAGGCAGTCGTGATGCCAGTGGTGAATGGCAGGACCTGCCGGGAGGCGCGCTGCGCCTGGCCAGCGGGTATGTTGATCGATGCGAAGCAGTGATCGTCTACGACGAGCGCCAAAAGACGGTGCAGGTGCTTGCGGCTGATCCCGGCCAGTTCCGGCAGCAGCTGGGCGAGCGCCTGCAGACCGATGGGGAGGCGGGGGCGGCGTCGTGGCTGCGCAGCCAGTCCGGCGGCGTGACCCAGCTGCATTCCTGCCGAGGCCTATGGTTGGAGCACGGACATCCGGCGCTGGCCGCCGGATTGCCGCGGGAGCTGAGGCACGTCCTGCCTGATGCCCGGGTGCTGCGCGCGGTCCCGCTGCTTCCCGATGATCTGCGCGTGACTGCGCATCCGGCCCTGTTCGCGTGCATCTGCCCGTATGCCCTTTACCTTGACGAGACCTCCAGTGGTCGCCATGCCTGTGATCTGGAGACCGTGATCGCGAGCCCGTCGGGACGCTGCCTGGTGGTGGCCGGCAGTGTGCTTGATGAGAACCTGCGACCCATCGAGGGCGTGTGGCTTGTCTGCTGGCAGGGTCGTTGGCAAGCCTTTGCCCGTCATGCGATGGGGGGCTTCGGCAAGGCCCGGAGCATGGCCTGGATCAATGTGATCGATGCTGACGATGACGGCACACTGCAGTGCGAAGCCTATGAGGAACGCTGGGAGTCCGATGCCGTCCATCGATACCCCACGCGCCACACAGCCTTGGAGCTGCCTGTGGAATGGCGGGAAACCGGGTTGGCGCTGCGCGCCCGGGATGGGCGCTTCAGGCTGCGCCTTCCCTCGCGCTGATCAGGCCTCGGCGGCGCGCGCGCTCGTTTCCCGCAGCGACTGTGCATATTCCTCGGTGAACAGCCCCGACAACGCCTGGCGCTGCTCCGCATCGATCTCGCGCGAGGCGTTGGCCGTGTAGTCGAAATGAACCATCACGCAGCGGCCGCTGGCTACCAGGGCCTCGAACTGGAACGCCTGCTGCACGATCGACAGCGAGGAGCGGCCAATGCTCTCGATCCGGGTCTCGATGCGCACTTCGTGTCCCGCCTGTATCTGCTGCAGGAAGTCGATCTCGTAGCGGCGCAGGATCAGTGCCAGGTCGCGCATGCTGGCCTCGCGGCTGAAATGCCGGAAGATCTCCTGGCGGCCTTCCTCGAACCAGACGGGCAGGGCGGTGTTGGTGACGTGGCCGAGTACATCCACTTCGGAGAAGCGCGGGAATACGGTGATCGACATCGGGGTTCCTTGCGGTCTGGCCTGCCCCCGCAGTGTGCCGCCTGCGCCGGAGCAAGCCACGCCGCAGGGCATCATCCACCCGCCACACGCCCGCGCTATGCTGCGCGCCTGCCGCCCGATCCTGCCGCGATGAAGCTCGCCATCCTGTCCCGCAACAGTTCCCTGTATTCCACCCGCCGGCTGGTCGAGGCGGCGCGCGCGCGCGGCCACACCGTGCGCATCCTCGATCCGCTGCGCTGCTACATGCGCATTGCCGCCGATGGCTTTTCGATGCATTACAAGGGCCGGCCGATGACCGGCGTGGACATGGTCATCCCGCGCATCGGTGCCTCGATCACCCGCTATGGCACGGCCGTGCTGCGCCAGTTCGAACTGATGGGTGCACGCACCCCGAATCCGTCCGACGCGATCCTGCGTTCGCGCGACAAGCTGCGCGCACACCAGCTGCTGGCGGCCAAGGGCATCGACATGCCGGTCACTGTGTTCGGCGACAACCCCGACGACACCGTCGACCTGTTGTCCATGCTGGGCCCACCGCCGCATGTGGTGAAGCTCAATGAGGGTACCCAGGGGCGCGGCGTGATCCTTACCGAGAAGGCCAGCGCCTCGCGCGGCATTGTCGAGGCCCTGCGCGGGTTGTACGCCAATTTCCTGATGCAGGAATTCATCGGCGAGGCCAAGGGCGCCGATCTGCGCTGCTTCGTGGTCGGTGACCAGGTGGTTGCCTCGATGCAGCGGCAGGCGCCGGAAGGTGACTTCCGCTCCAACCTGCATGCCGGGGGTACAGCGGTGGCGGCCAAGGCCAGCCGTGCCGAGCAGCAGGTGGCGGTGCGGTCGGCCAAGGCACTGGGACTGTCGGTGTGCGGGGTGGACCTGATCCGCTCCGCGCGCGGCCCGCTGGTGCTGGAGGTCAATTCAACGCCGGGGCTGGAAGGGATCGAGGCTGCGTGCGGGGTGGACGTGGCCACGCGCATCATCGAGCACGTCGAGAGGCTTAAAAAACCCTGATTATTCAGCGCCTTGAGATTCTCACGGGCGGATGAGGCCGGCTTTAACAAGCCTTTAATCGGCCCGCGCGTAGGCTTCAGCGAACCGCAGCTCTGCCTCTCAGCAGGATCGGTATCGGGATACAACTTCAGACCCAGGCGGGGGCACCGCCTGGGTCTTTTTTATGCCTGCCCGCTGTCCCTTGTGGAGGTGGCGTGACGGCCGTAGAGTGGCCCCCATCGTTCCTGGATGGATCGGAGGCTGGCGATGTACCGCATCACGATGATCGCGTTGTTGCTGGGCCTGGCCGGATCTGCTGCGGCCAAGCCGGAGAAATCCGTTGTGCAGATGGACCGGCAGTCGCCGGTGGCCGAGCAGGTGCGCCAGGTCGAAAAAGCCCTGGATGATGGCGATTACAGCGAGATTTCCGCTGATGACCGCAGCACCGTGCGCGAAGCGCTGGCCCGGATCACCGCGCGGATGGGCGGCCACCAGAGCGTGCAGGAACTGCCGCCGCAGGTGCAGGGGGAGGTCTTCAACGACCAGGAGCGGATCAATACCCTGCTCACCCGCGCCCACGAGGACAGCCGGCAGATCTGCCAGCACACGCGCAGTACCGGCAGCAACATGCCCAAAAGCCGCTGCCTGACAGTGGCCGAACGCCGCCGGATCGAGGAAAAGGGCAAGGCGCTGTTGAACGACCAGCGCACCTTCAACAACTTCAACCCGGCCAGCTCGCGGTAGGGCTTCCGCTGCCCCGACCATTGGCACTTGCTGGCGTGAAGGGGGTGCGAATAGAGTCGGGATTCGCCACAGACAAGGATTTGTTTGCCATGAAACAGGCTTTGATGTCGGCCGTCCTGTTGTCAGGACTCGCCCTGGTCAGTACCGCATCGGCATCCAGGGGCAAGGACGTGTTCGTGCCCGGCCAGCCGCTGCAGCAGCAGATCGCGCGTATCGAGGTGGAGCTCAAGGACGGCGAAACCTATTCGGAACTCAAGCAGGACGAGCGCACCCGCGTCAACGACGCCCTGGCACGCATGCGGGCAGCGGTGGAGCAGTACCCGGCACGCGATTCCATGCCTGAACCGGTGCAAACCCAGGTCTTCAACGATCAGCAGGTCGTGAACACGGTTTTGACACAGGCGCGTGAAGATAGTCGTCTAATATGCCAACGTGAAAAGCCCATCGGTTCCAACCGGACCACGACGCAGTGCATGACCGTTGCCGAGCGCGCTCGGCAGAAGGAACGGGCACAGCAGGACATGAGGCAGGTCATGCGCGCCGGCAGTACAGTCAATTAGAGGTGACAGTGAGAATCCTGGTAATCGAAGACAACAGCGACATTGCGGCCAACCTGGGCGACTATCTGGAGGACCGGGGGCATACGGTGGACTTCGCGGCTGACGGGGTCACCGGCCTGCATCTGGCCGTGGTGCACGAGTTCGACGCGATCGTGCTGGATCTCAACCTGCCAGGCATGGACGGCATCGAAGTCTGCCGCAAACTGCGCAATGAAGCGCGCAAGCAGACCCCGGTGCTGATGCTGACGGCCCGCGATTCGCTGGACAACAAGCTGGCCGGCTTCGATTCCGGTGCCGATGACTACCTGATCAAGCCGTTCGCGCTGCAGGAAGTGGAAGTGCGTCTGAACGCCCTGTCGCGCCGCGGCAAGGGCGTGCAGACCCGCGTGCTGGAAACCGGCGACCTGGAATACAACCTGGATACGCTGGAAGTGCGCCGCCAGGGCAAGCTGCTGCAGCTCAACCCCACTGCGCTGAAGATCCTGCAGGCGCTGATGGAAGCGGCACCGGCGGTGGTGACCCGCCAGGAGCTGGAAACCCGCGTGTGGGGCGAGGAACTGCCTGATTCGGATTCGCTGCGCGTGCATATCCATGGCCTGCGTGCGGTGGTCGACAAGCCGTTTGAAGTGCCGCTGATCCAGACCCGCCATGGCATCGGATACCGCATCGCCACCCCGGAAGCCTGATTCCGTGGCAGCCAAGGGGGAGCGCCGGCGCACGCCATACCGGCGGCGCCTGCGCAGCCGCATCATCGTCTCGTTCGTGTTGTTGGGCTTCTGCCTGACGACACTGTTCGCGTTCGCCACCAACTGGGCCCGCCTGCGCGTGGAAAACCAGCTGGTGGAAGAGCTGATGAACCGCAACATCGACGAGTACGCGCGGCGCTACTACGAACACCCGGGCCACAACCCGGACGCGCCGGTGCTGCAGATCCGTGCGTATGCCTATTCCAAGGACAAGTTCGACCGGGTGCGCGAAGAACGCGCGCAGTGGGCGGGCTTCTCCGATGGCATCCACAGCGTCAGCGGCGACGAACACGGCGAACCCTATTCCTACAAGCTGGCCGTGCGGAAGACGCCCGACGCCTGGTTCTTCCTCGCCTATGACATGACCGACAGCGTGCGCGGCGGCAAGCAGCTCAACCGCGCGCTGGTGTTGTCGGTGCTGGTGTTCAGCGTGCTGTCGCTGGTGCTGGGCTGGTGGTCGGCGTCGAAGGTGATGAAGCCGGTGTCGGACCTGGCCGCGCGGCTGCGTGCGTACCGTGGCGGTACCAGCGAGCCCGAGCCCTTGGCGCCGCGCTTTCCCGATGACGAGGTGGGGCAGCTGGCACAGGCGCTGGACGACTATTCCTCGCGGCTGACCGAAGTGGTGCAGCGCGATCGCGAGTTCAATGCAGACGTCAGCCATGAACTGCGCACGCCGCTGGCAGTGATCCGCGGTGCCACCGAGCTGCTGCTGACCCGGCCCGGCCTGGACGAGAAGGTGCTGCAGCGCCTGCAGCGTATCCAGCGTGCCGAGCAGCAGTGCAGCGACCTGATCGGCGCACTGCTGCTACTGTCGCGCAACGAGCGCGGGCAGGGCACCAGCAACGTGGCCCGCGTGGCCGAGCAGCTGCTGGATGCGCACCGCGCGCAGCTGGGTGGCAAGCCGCTGGAGCTGCTGCTGGAAGGCGAGCGCAACCTGGTGATCGATGCACCCGAGGCGGCGCTGTCGGTGGCGCTGGGCAACCTGATCGGCAACGCGGTGAAGTACTCGCAGGATGGCGAAGTACGCGTCTTCGTGGGCGCCAATTCGGTGTCGGTGACCGACAGCGGCCCGGGCCTGAGCGAGGAAGATGCGGCCAAGCTGTTCCAGCGTGGCTACCGCGGCACGCACGCTGGTCATTCGCAGGGCGGCGGCATCGGCCTGTCGATCGTCAGCCGTCTGTGCGACCTGTACGGCTGGCAGGTGAGCGTGCGTCCCGGTGGCGAGCGTGGCGTGATCGCCACCCTGACGTTCTCGCCGAAGCCGCTGTAAGCACCCCTGCTTTGGTGGGTGACGACCTTGGTCGGCACGGACCCTGCCGACCTTGCATCACGCCCTGTGTCGCTTGTGCCACTGAATCCCCCGCACGCGAACATCCCATCGCAGGCCCGACACGACACCACCGTGATCGCTGCCGCGCCCGGCGCGTGTTCCAACGCACGCATTCGCAAGCCCGCGCCGCACTTGGGAATTTCCTTACAGATTGCCGTGCGCGGCGATGGCCTGATGACCTGGCCGGGGCAGGTGCCTTGGCCGGGATTGGCGTCCTGAAAAAAACCAACAAATCAAAAGCTCCGGATGTGCTCTAGCTCATCATGGAAAATGCATCGTCTGCCCTCGCTTTGGCGGACGGTGCGTGGGGATTCGCCAGAATCCGCTGGAGTCTTTTTCCTTCGCTTTTGAGTTGTTGGGTCTCCGGTACGCCAACCCGCACCGTCCGCCACCTTGCATCTGCAGGTGGCCTGCCGTCTGCGAGGAGCTTCATCATGTCCACCCGCCCGCTGTTCCCCCAGTTGCACGCCCTGATCGGCGATGCCGCCCACCTGCTGCCTGCCGACGTCGCCGAGCGGGTCGAAGTTCTGCTGGATGACCCCAGGGACCTGCTGCCCGCCCTGCTGGCGCGCATGGATGGCCGCGACACCGCCGACGGCCAGCGGCTGGATGTGCAGGGGGGCAGCCCGGCGCAGGCCGCCACGATGGCTGGTCTCAGCCGCACGCTTGCCGGCCTGAATACCCTGATCCAGCTGCTGCACGCTGCCGAAATCGCGCGGGAGCAGGGTGGCGCCCGCCAGCAGCTCAATCCCGATGTGGTCGACGGCCTGCTGTTGGGCGCCCGCGAACTGGCCCGCTACGCCCGCCAGCAGCTGGAGTAGATCCACGCCACACATGGATGCGCTTTGGTAGTGCCGGCCGCTGGCCGGCAATCGAATCGGCCAGTAGATCTACGCCACGCATGGATGCGCTTCGGTAGTGCCGGCCGCTGGCCGGCAATCGAATCGGCCAGTAGATCCACGTCACGCATGGATGCGCTTTGGTAGTGCCGGCCGCTGGCCGGCAATCGAATCGGCCAGTAGATCCACGCCACGCGTGGATGCGCTTTGGTAGTGCCGGCCGCTGGCCGGCAACCAGGCCTCAAGCCCCGGCCAAGCCCAGATACCGCGCATGCAGCTGTTCCACCTGCACCTGCAGGTCCTCCGGCTGCCCATCATTGACCACCACGTCATCGGCCAGTGCCAAGCGCTGCGCACGGCTGGCCTGCGCCGCAATCATCCGGTCGGCCAGCGCGGCATCAATGCCATCGCGCTGCATCAGCCGGGCGTGCTGCACGGCTTCCGGTGCATCCACCAGCAATACCCGGTCCAACCAAGGATAAGCCTTCCGCCCGCCCACCTCGATCAGCAGCGGAATGGCCGCAATCGCATAGGGGCTCTCAGCCTGCTCGCACTGCTGTTGCATCAGCAGGCGGATGGCCGGGTGGGTGATGGCTTCCAGCGCCGTCCGCTCGGCCGGATCGGCAAAGACGTGGGCGCGCAGGCGGGCCCGGTCCAGGCTGCCGTCGGCCAGCAGCATGTCGGCGCCGAAACGCTCGGCAATGCGGGCCAGCGCCGGGCTGTCGGCAGCCACCACGGCCCGGGCGGCCAGGTCGGCGTCGGCCACCACGATGCCCAGCGCTTCGAAGCGCCGGGTCACTTCACTCTTGCCCGAGGCGATGCCACCGGTCAGGCCAACCACATAGCGGCTCATGGGGCCTCCCCTCAGCGCAGCCCGCTCATCACCATGTACTGCTCCACCAGCGGCGCACCCCACATGAAGTACAGCCAGCCGGCAATGGCCAGGTAAGGGCCGAACGGAATCGGCGTGGCGCGGTCACGGCCCCGGCTGTACAGCCAGATCGAGCCGATGATGGCGCCCAGCACCGACGACAGCAGGATGATCGGCAGGATGCCCTTCAGGCCACACCAGGCGCCCAGGGCTGCCAGCAGTTTGAAGTCGCCGTGGCCCATGCCCTCCTTGCCGGTCAGCTGCTTGAACAGCCACCAGACCGTCCACAGCGACAGGTAGCCCACCGCCGCGCCCACCAGGGCGGGCTTGGCCGGCATGTACAGGTTGTCGATGCTGCCTATCAGCCCCAGCCACATCAGCGGCAGGGTGAGCTGGTCCGGCAGCAGCTGGGTGCGCAGGTCGATGCCGGACAGCGCGATCAGGAAGCAGGTCAGCACGATGGCGCCGAAACCCTGCCAGCCAAAGCCGAACTGCCAGACGCAGGCCACCACCAGCAGTGAGGTCAGCGCCTCCACCAGCGGGTACTGCAGCGAGATCGGTGCCTTGCAGTGGCGGCACTTGCCGCCCTGGATGATCCAGCTGAACAGCGGGATGTTCTCGTACCAGCTCAGCTTGTGCTTGCAGTGCGGGCAGTGCGACGGCTCGACCACGATCCCCGGTGGGGGCGGCTCATAGAAGTCCGGTTCCTCCAGGACTTCGCGCGCATCGCGCTTCCACTGCCATTCCAGCCGCTTGGGCAGGCGCAGGATGACGACGTTCAGGAAACTGCCCAGCAGCAGTCCGAAGGCGGCCGCGGCGGGGTAGCCGAGGCCAGGATGCTGGTCGAGAAAAGCCATGTATGTGTTATCCGACGACGGCGCCGAGTTTGAAGATGGGAAGGTACATGGCAATCACCATGCCGCCCACAATGGTACCAATGAACACCATGATCATCGGTTCCAGCAGGCTGCTCAGGGCATCCACCGAATTGTTGACCTCCTGCTCATAGTACTCGGCCACCTTGAACAGCATGGCATCCAGCGCGCCGGCCTCTTCGCCGATGCCGGTCATCTGGATGACCATGTGCGGGAACAGGTTGGTCTGCTTCATCGACATGTTCACCGGGTAGCCCACCGAGACGTCGTCGCGCATGCGCAGCACCGCCTCCTCGTACACGGTATTGCCGGTGGCGCCGGCCACGATGCCCAGCGCCTCCACCAGCGGCACGCCGGCCTTGAAGGTCACCGCGGTGGTGCGCGAGAAGCGGGCGATGGCGCTGTTGTGCATGATCTGCCCGATCACCGGCACCTTCAGCACGAACCGGTCCATCGCATGCTGCATCTTCGGCGAGCGCTTGTAGGCCATGACCAGTCCGACCGCCGTGCCGATCGCGACCAGCAGCATCAGCCACCACCACGACACCATGAATCTCGAGAGGTTCACCACCATCTGGGTGAAGGCGGGCAGTTCGGCACCGAAGCTCTTGAACACGTCCTCGAACTGCGGCACCACGAACACCAGCATGATGCCACTGACCAGCATCGCGACCACCACCACCATGATCGGGTAGAACAGCGCCTTCTTGATCTTGCCCTTCAGCGCTTCGATGTTTTCCTTGTAGGTGGCCACCGTGTCCAGCACGGTTTCCAGCACGCCGGCGCCTTCGCCGGCCCGCACCAGGTTGCGGTAAAGCTCATCGAACTGCACCGGGTGCTTGCTGATGGCTTCATGCATCGAAGAGCCGCCTTCGATGTCGGTGCGGATGGTGTCCACCAGCTTCTTCATCCGCGGGTTCTTGTGCCCGCTGGCGATGATGTCCAGCGACGATACGATCGGCACGCCGGATTTCATCATCGTGGCCATCTGCCGGCTGAAGAAGGCGATGTCCTTGGGCTTGATCGGGCTGCCGGCGGCGCCGAACAGCGGCTTCGACTTGGGCTTGACCTGGCCCGGGTTGATGCCCTGGCGGCGCAGCTCGGCGCGCAGCAGGTTGGCGTTCTTGGCCAGCTGCTCGCCCTTCATCTTCACGCCCCGCTTGTCGGTCCCCTCCCAGACAAACGGCTGCAGTTCCATGGTGGCACGCGCCACCGGCTCTTTCTTGATCGCACTGCGACTGACAGACATGTTGGCTCCCCAAGACCCGCCATCCCCAGGCGGGTAACTAGCCATCGATGGTAGCGGGTTCAAGGCCGGATGGGCAGTTGGCAGGCGGCCCAGCGTGCGATTTCGTGCCGGGTGCCGACCAAAGGTGACGTACTGCGTCACATTGCCGCGTCCATCGCAGATTCGGATGCGGGGGGTTCCCATCCGCGAAATTGCTGCCATCATGGGCGCGGGGAAATCCAGGGGGAGGCGTGCCGGGGTTGGCACGCAACCTGCGTTGATCCACCCGCAGGGCATGGGGCCCGCTCAACCGGCACAGCCTGGTCCGATCCCGTGCACTGAACTCAACCACCACTATCTTGGGGATGTACCAATGAAGAACCAGAAGGGCTTCACCCTTATCGAACTGATGATCGTCGTCGCGATCATCGCCATCCTGGCCGCCATCGCGCTGCCGGCCTACCAGGACTACACCTCGAAGTCGAAGGTCACCGCTGCGCTGGCCGACCTGGCCTCGCACAAGACCCAGTTCGAGATGGAAGTCAGCAACGGCAAGACGCCGTCGCTGGAGACTGCTGGTTTCCAGAGCAAGGAAACTGGTAGCTGCAAGGAAATCGTTGTCGACAAGGATGGCATGACCTGCACCATTCGTGATCCGGGCCGCATTGGTGATGCTTCCTCCCTCAAGCTGGCATACGCTGAAGCTGCTGTGGACGACAAGGGTGCAATCACGAAGGCCGGTGGTTTCAGCTGCAAGGTCACGGACGTGAAGGAAAAGTACCGTCCGGCAGGTTGCACTGGTACCTAATACTCTTGACCTGACAGGCATGGGAGTTTGCTGCTCCTGTAGCTGTCATCAGAGTTGACACAAGGCCCGCTTCGGCGGGCCTTGTGCTGACTGGAGTACGAATTCTAGGCAGCACACAGCAATGGGGATTGCTGGATCAAACAGGGGGAGTCATGTACACACAGAAGGGCTTTACGCTCATCGAACTGATGATCGTCGTGGCCATCATCGCCATCCTGGCAGCGATCGGGACAGTCGTATTTCAGCCATACATAATCCGGACGCAGCTCACCGCTGCACTGGCAGACATCAGCCCGGGCAAGATGCTGGTTGAAACGGTCGTCTATGAAAATCGCTCGGCCAGTCTGGTCACCCCCGAGTTCATCGGCGGTGCCCAGAACGCCCACTGCTCCAACGTTGAAGCCGAACTCAGTGAATCCGGCGTCGGTCACATCAGCTGCACCTTGAAGGGCCACAGCGCGCTGGAAGGGAAGGACCTGATCCTGCGCCGCTCGGCCGAGGGCATCTGGAGCTGCGATGGCAGCGCGTTCGAAGCGCGCTATAGGCCGACCGGCTGCTGATCACACTTCAGCGCTTCAATGGGATGCTGGCTGCCCCTTGACGGGGCTATCATCCCCGGGGGAGTCAGGATCGTGCCTGCCAGGCCGGGAGTGCCGGGCAAGGCAGTGTTGCTCATGGATTGGCGATGCCGGTGGCCGTTGGGTCGCGGCGGGTTCTGCTGCCCCGTGCGGTGTCCGTGCAAGGCGTACGGCATGGCATGACCCCATGAGCCAAGGATTCATATGAACGCTGTCACCACCGCCAATCTTGTCGGCATCACCGGCCTGGCCCGTCGCCTGGTGCAGGATGGGGCCCTGGACGAGGCCACCGCCCGCGACGCCATGGCCAAGGCCGCGGCCGCCCGCCAGCCACTGCCAACGTGGTTCGCGCAGAACAAGCTGGTCAATGCCTCGCAGCTGGCCGCCGCCAACGCGGTCGAGTTCGGCATGCCGCTGTTCGACGTGTCCACCTTCGACGCCAGCCAGAACGCGATGAGCCTGGTCAGCGAGGAACTGCTGCGCAAGCACAACGTGCTGCCGCTGTTCAAGCGCGGTGGCAGGCTGTTCGTCGGCACCAGCAACCCGACCCACTCGCTGGACGAGATCAAGTTCCACACCAACCTGGTGGTCGAACCGATCCTGGTCGACGAGGACCAGATCCGCCGCACGCTGGAACAGTGGCACGCCAGCCATGACACCCTCGGCGACGCCCTGGGGGGCGATGACGATGGCATGGGCAACCTGGACGTGGCGGCCGGCGACGAGGATCTCGGCGCCACCGGCGGCGATTCCGGCATCGACGCCAAGGGTGACGACACCCCGGTGGTGAAGTTCGTCAACAAGGTGCTGGTCGATGCGATCCGCAAGGGTGCCTCGGACATCCACTTCGAGCCCTACGAAGATGATTACCGCGTGCGCCTGCGCATCGATGGCCTGCTGAAGATGGTCGCGCGCGCACCGGTGAAGTTGAACCAGCGCATCGCCGCCCGCCTGAAGGTGATGGCACAGCTGGACATCGCCGAGAAGCGCGTCCCGCAGGACGGCCGCATCAAGCTCAATCTGTCCAAGACCAAGCAGATCGACTTCCGCGTCAGCACGCTGCCGACCCTGTTCGGCGAGAAGGTGGTGCTGCGTATCCTCGATGGCAGCGCGGCCAAGCTGGGCATCGACAAGCTGGGTTACGAACCGGACCAGCAGAAGCTGTTCCTGGATGCCATCCACAAGCCGTACGGCATGGTGCTGGTGACCGGCCCGACCGGATCGGGCAAGACGGTGTCGCTGTATACCGCGCTGGGCATCCTCAACGACGAGACGCGCAACATCTCCACCGCCGAAGACCCGGTGGAAATCCGCCTGCCCGGCGTCAACCAGGTACAGCAGAACAACAAGCGCGGCATGACCTTCGCCGCGGCGCTGCGCTCGTTCCTGCGACAGGACCCGGACATCATCATGGTCGGCGAAATCCGCGACCTGGAAACGGCGGAGATCGCGATCAAGGCCGCGCAGACCGGCCACATGGTGCTGTCCACGCTGCATACCAACGATGCGCCGCAGACCATCGCGCGCCTGATGAACATGGGTATCGCGCCCTACAACATCACCAGCTCGGTGACGCTGGTGATCGCCCAGCGCCTGGCGCGTCGCCTGTGCGGCAACTGCAAGCGACCGTCCAGCCTGCCCGAACATGCGCTGCTGGCCGAAGGCTTCACCCAGGCGCAGCTGGATGCGGGCATCGAGCTGTACGAGGCCGTGGGCTGCGACGAATGCACCGAGGGCTACAAGGGCCGGACCGGCGTCTACCAGGTCATGCCGATGACCGATGAGATCGCCACCATCGTGCTGGCCGGTGGCAATGCGCTGCAGATTGCCGAGGCGGCGCAGCAGATCGGGGTGAATGACCTGCGCCAGTCGGCGTTGAAGAAGGCCGCGGCGGGCATCACCAGCCTGGCCGAGATCAACCGCGTCACCAAGGATTGAGGTAGATCCACGCCATGCGTGGATGACGCGATGCATGGGGTTGCCGGCCAGCGGCCGGCACTACCAGGTCGGTGGTACGCGCCGGGTCAGAGCCCTTTCCTTGGGAAAGGGATTCGACCCCGTCCTTACTCCATCCCCAGCTTCTTCAGCTTGTAGCGCAGCGCACGGAAGGTGATGCCCAGCTGCGCGGCAGTACGGGTCTTGTTCCAGCGGTTCTCTTCCAGCGCACGCTGGATGGCGCTGCGCTCGAGCTGCTCGATGTAGGAGGGCAGGGCGGCGCTGCCCGGCTGCAGGTCGGCCACCGCTTCGGCGGGCGCCGCGCTGCCGGGTGCACGCGGCGCGTGCTGCGGCAGGCGCAGGTCATCGGCGCCGATGCAGTCTTCCTCGGCCAGGGCCAGCGCACGTTCCAGGATGTTCTCCAGCTCGCGCACATTGCCCGGGAACGCGTACTGCGCCAGCGCTTCCAGCGCCGACGGCGCCAGCAGCGGGGTGGCACGGCCGTGGCTGCGGGCCAATCGGGCCAGCACGGCGGCGGCCAGCTCCGGCAGGTCCTGGCGGCGCTCGCGCAGCGGTGGCACCTTCAGTTCGATCACGTTGATGCGGTAGTACAGGTCGTGGCGGAAGCGTCCGTCCTCGACCAGCTCGGCCAGATCCTTGTGGGTGGCCGAGAGGATGCGGACATCTACCGGCTCCTCGTTGGCCGCCCCCACCGCGCGCACCGACTTTTCCTGGATCGCGCGCAGCAGCTTCACCTGCATCTGCAGTGGCAGTTCAGCCACTTCGTCCAGGAACAGGGTGCCGCCGTGCGCCGCCTGGAACAGGCCGGGCTTGTCGGCGTGCGCGCCGCTGAAACTGCCCTTGCGGTGGCCGAAGAATTCGCTCTCCATCAGCTCGCCGGGAATGGCGCCGCAGTTGACCGGCACGAACGGGCCGGCCGCGCGTGCGCCCTGCGCATGGATGGTGCGTGCGACCAGCTCCTTGCCGACACCCGACTCGCCGAGGATGTAGACCGGCGCCTGGCTGCGCGCGACCTTGCCGATGGTGGTGCGCAGCACATCCATGGCCTGTGAGTGGCCAAGCAGGCGCCCGCCCTGTTCGGCGTTGGGGCCCGGTACCGGGCGCTCGGCGTTGTTGAGTTCCAGCGCGTGCTTGACCAGTCCGCGCAGCACCGCGATGTCCACCGGCTTGCTGACGAAATCGAACGCGCCGGCCTTCAGCGCCTCCACGGCGAGATCCATGCTGCCGAACGCGGTGATCATCGCAACCGGCGTGCGCGGGTAGTGCTGGGCGATCTCGCTGACCAGCTCGATGCCGTTGCCATCCGGCAGGCGCATGTCGGTGATGCACAGGTCGTACGGATTGCTGGCCAGCAGCTCACGTGCCTCGGCCAGGTTGGCGGCGGTACTGATGCGCAGCCCCATGCGGCCGAGGGTCAGCACCAGCAGTTCGCGGATGTCGCGTTCGTCGTCGACGACGAGGGCGCTGCGGGTTTCATTCATGGGCGTGAAAGATAAACGAGGGGGCTGGAAGCGACAAATGTTTGACGCACAGAATGGGAATCAGCTGGGCAGCAGTGTATGTGGACCGGGCAGCACCAGACGGAAGCAGGAGCCACCGGCCGGCACCGCGATGTAGTCCAGGCGGGCCTGGTTGGCCCTGCACAGCTCGCGCGCGATGTACAGGCCCAGCCCGGTGCCATGCTCGGACGTGGTGAAGAAGGGCCGGAACAGCTGCGCGGCCACGCTCTCGGGGATACCCGGGCCACGGTCCATCACGTCGATCACCGCGCTGCGTTCGTGCTGGGCCACGCGCAGCCGCACCCGTGCCGGCTGCTGGCCGATGCGGCCGTACTTCAGTGCGTTGTGCACCAGCACGGTCAGCACCTGGTAGAGATGCTTGGTGTCGACCTGGGCCATCACCGATGTGTCGCTGATGATCGGTTCGATGCTGTCGGTCTCCAGGGTCTGGCCCTGCTTGTACTCCAGCACGAAGCGGCGCACGAAGGCGACCAGGTCCACGTTCTCGGGCGTGGCGCGTTCGCGCCGTGCCAACCCCAGCACGCTCTCGACGATGCCGTTGGTGCGCTGGCATTGCTGGCGGATGATCTGCAGCAGGCGGCGGTCGCTTTCGTTGAAACCGGTGCCTTCTTCCAGCAGCTGCACGGCATAGTTGATCGCCGCCAGCGGATTGCGGATCTCGTGGGCGAGGCTGGCCGAGAAGCGGCCCATCGCCGACAGAGTGAGCGATTCGGCGCGGCGCGAGACCACGCTGGAATCATCCAGGAACACCAGCGCAAGGTCGCTGCCGGCCAGCAGGCGGGCGAAGCGCGGCTGCACTTCCGGCTGGTCGGGGTTGAGCTGCAGCGGCAGTTCGTCCTGTGCCCAGCCGTTGCGCCAGCGCTGCAGCCGGCGCGCCAGTTCCGGTGCGGCGCTGGCCAGGTCCAGGCGTCCGCTTTCGCCGTTGCCGTCGTTGTCGCCCAGCAGCATCGAGGCGGCTTCGTTGGCCAGGGTGATGCGGTTGTCGGCGTCCACCACCAGCACGCCGGTGCGCATGCGGCGGATGATCAGTTCGTTGATCTGGAACAGGTTGGCCACTTCATCGCCGCGCTGGTTGGCCAGTTGCTGGTTGCGGCGGGCGCGGTTGCCCACCTGGTAGCTGATGAAGGCCAGCGCCAGGTAGCTGGTGGCGAACATCGCCAGTTCGGCCAGGGTGCGGGTGGGGTCGCCGCCTTCCAGCAGCTTCCAGGTGTACTCCACGCCGGTGGCCAGGCTGGCGGCCAGCGCCAGGCCCAGTCCAAGGCTGAGCGGCAGCAGGGTGGCGGCGGCGGCGATGTTGAACAGCAGCGACATCGAGATGCCGGCACTGGCGCCGGGCAGGGCGTGCGACAGCAGGGTGGCGGCCACGATATCCACCAGCACGCCGCTGACCACGATCGGACGCAGCCAGCGTTCGTTGCGGCCGAGTGCCAGGGCCAGCAGCGACAGGGCCAGGTAGATGACCGCAACGACGTCGGCCAGCCGCGGGTGGTGGGCTTCGCCGACCATGGCCGACAGGGGGCTGTAGAGCAGGGCGGCGATGACCGAGGCGATCAGCACCCGGTACAGCGCGAAGAAATACAGTTCACGCCGCGGAATCGATTCGATGCGGTCGATCAATGAAGCACTGGGTGACACGCCGGAACTCCCCTTCTGGCTGCCTGGGTCTGGATTCTGCGGCGGGCCTGGCCGGCGTCCCCTGAAGCCGGGCCGGCACGTCGCGTTTGCGAAGGGCAGTATAGGGCTCCCGGCCGGGCGCCGCCGAAGTGACCCGGATCGCGCATTTGGCCCGGTGCGGACACCGGTGGCCAGCCCCGGCCCGGGCGCAACTGCCTGAATGACGGTGGAAATCTGCCCGCGTCCGGCGTTTTGTACAGACTTCTTTGCGCCCCGGCGCCGGCTCGGCCACAATAGTGGGCCCGCCGCGGTCCATGCCGGCGCCCCGCCGGGGCCCTGAGGAATTGCGTGCGGTCGTTCCTATTCCCACGGTGACGCATGAATTTCCACGAATACCAGTCAAAACAACTGCTTGCCGAGTACGGCATCCCGGTCCCGGCCGGCAAGGTCGCTGCGACCCCGGACGAAGCGGTTGCCGCTGCCAACTCCCTGGGCCAGGGCCCCTGGATGGTCAAGGCGCAGATCCACGCTGGCGGCCGCGGCAAGGCTGGCGGCGTCAAGTTCTGCAAGACCACCGACGACGTGAAGGCCGCTGCGGCCAAGATGCTCGGCACCAAGATGGCCACCTACCAGACCGCAGGCGTTGAACTGCCGGTCAACCTGGTGCTGGTGACCACCGCCGGCGAGATCGTCAAGGAACTGTACCTGTCGGTGCTGGTCGACCGTGGCACCAAGACCATCACCTACATCGCCTCTTCGGAAGGCGGCGTGGAAATCGAGCAGGTCGCTGCTGAAACCCCGGAGCTGATCCACTCGCTGAACGTCGACTTCGTCGAAGGCGTGCAGGGTTACCACGGCCGTGATTTCGGCTTCAAGCTGGGCCTGACCGCCAAGCAGGCCGGCCAGTTCGCCAGCATCATGGTGAACCTGTACCGCCTGTTCAACGAAAAGGACCTGGCCCTGGTTGAAATCAACCCGCTGGCCATCCTGGACGACGGCAACCTGTACGCGCTGGACGGCAAGTTCGACAGCGACGACAACGCCGCGTTCCGCCAGAAGGCCCTGGTCGCCATGCGCGACAAGACCCAGGAAGATCCGACCGAAGTGATCGCTTCGGAGCTGGACATCAACTACGTCACCATGGACGGCAACATCGGCTGCATGGTCAACGGCGCCGGCCTGGCCATGGCTACCATGGACGTCATCAAGCTCAACGGCGGCGAGCCGGCGAACTTCCTGGACGTGGGCGGCGGTGCCAACAAGCAGCGCGTCATCGAAGCCTTCAAGCTGATCCTGTCCTCGGACAAGGTCGAAGGCATCTTCGTCAACATCTTCGGCGGCATCGTCCGCTGCGACATGATTGCCGAAGGCATCATCGCCGCCGTGAAGGAAGTGGGCGTCAAGGTTCCGGTCGTGGTGCGCCTGGAAGGCACCAACGTGGAAGAAGGCAAGCAGCTGCTGCGTGACAGCGGCATGGCCATCATCCCGGCTGACAACATCAACGATGGCGCCAAGAAGATCGTTGAAGCTGTCAAGAACGCCGCCTGATACCGACACCAAGGAATTCCAATGTCTGTTTTGATCAACAAGAACACCAAGGTGATCGTGCAGGGCTTCACCGGCCAGCAGGGCACCTTCCACGCCACTCAGATGATCGAGTACGGCACCCAGGTTGTCGGCGGCGTGACCCCGGGCAAGGGTGGCACCACCCATATCGACCTGCCGGTCTTCAACACCGTTGCCGACGCCGTGCAGAGCACCGGCGCCAATGCCTCGGTCATCTACGTGCCGCCGCCGTACGCGGCTGACGCGATCCTGGAAGCCGCTGCTGCCGGCATCAAGGTCATCGTCTGCATCACCGAAGGCATCCCGGTGCTGGACATGCTGCGCGTCAAGAACGTGCTGACCCGCTCGCATCCGGACACCGTGCTGATCGGGCCGAACTGCCCGGGCGTCATCACTCCGGGTGAGTGCAAGATCGGCATCATGCCGGGCCACATCCACCAGCCGGGCAAGATCGGCATCGTGTCGCGTTCGGGCACCCTGACCTATGAAGCGGTCAAGCAGACCACCGAAGTCGGCCTGGGCCAGTCCACCTGCATCGGCATCGGTGGTGACCCGATCAACGGCCTGAACTTCGTCGACTGCCTGAAGCTGTTCAACGAAGACCCGCAGACCGAAGGCATCATCATGGTTGGCGAAATCGGCGGCGACGCCGAAGAAGCCGGCGCCGAGTACATCAAGAACCACGTGAAGAAGCCGGTCGTCGGTTTCATCGCCGGTGCGTCGGCTCCGGCTGGCAAGCGCATGGGCCACGCCGGTGCGATCGCCTCGGGCGGCAAGGGCACTGCCGAAGGCAAGTTCGCCGCCATGGAAGCGGCCGGTGTTGTCACCGTCCGCTCGCCGGGCGACCTGGGCGCTGCCATCGCCAAGCTGGTCAAGTAAGACCGCTGGGCGGGGGATTGTAGAGTCGACTGTTAGTCGACTGATCTTCCCACCGGCTGCTGCAAAACAGAAAGGCCGCCTCCGGGCGGCCTTTCTGCGTCTGGCGCCCTGGCCATCCCGGCAAGCTCATCCACGCATGGCGTGGGTCTACTGAGCCGGGGCTGTCCACGCAGCGAGCGCGCCCGGCGCGCGCATGGCGCAGCGCTACAATGGCGGCATTGCAACCACAGGCTGGATTCCCATGGCTTCGATCCGCATCGCGATGGCGCAGTTCGACTTCCCGGTCGGCGACGTCGCCGGCAACACCGAGCGCATCATCGAGATGATCGGCCAGGCGCGCGACGAGTACGGCGCCGAGCTGGTGATGTTCCCCGAGCTGGCGGTGAGCGGTTATCCGCCGGAAGACCTGCTGCTGCGCCCGGGCTTCCTGTACGAGTGCGAGCAGGCAATGATGCGCATCGCCGGTGCCTGCCGCGGCATCACGGCGGTGGTCGGCTGGCCGCAGGCGGCTGGCGCGGTGGTCTACAACGCCGCCAGCGTGCTGCGCGATGGCCTGGTCGAGCAGACCTACCGCAAGCGTGAGCTGCCCAATTACGCCGTGTTCGACGAACGCCGCTACTTCGATGTTGATCCGGACGGTGGCAGCTGCGTCTTCGAGGTCAACGGCATTCCGGTGGGTTTGCTGATCTGCGAGGACCTGTGGTTCGCCGAGCCGCTGGCCGACACCGTGCGCGCCGGCGCGCAGCTGGTGGTGGTACCCAATGCCTCGCCGTACGAGCGCGGCAAGCACGCCCAGCGCGATGCGGTGCTGGCCGCACGCACCCGCGAGAGCGGGGCAGCGATTGCCTATCTCAATGTGGTTGGTGGCCAGGATGCGCTGGTGTTTGATGGCGCCTCGGTGGTGGCCGATGGTGACGGCACGGTGCACCCCGCCGCCGCCGCCTTCGTCGACCAGTGGCTGGTGGTGGAGTACGACGGCCAAACACGCCGCTTCATGCCGCACGTGTGGATGGACGACGGCGACGAGAGCATGGACGCGCTGGCCTGGCGCGCGGTGACCCGTGGCATCCAGGATTACTGCCGCAAGAACGGTTTCAAGAAGGTCTGGCTGGGCCTGTCCGGTGGCATCGATTCGGCGCTGGTACTGGCGCTGGCGGTCGACGCGCTCGGCGCCGAGAACGTCACCGCTGTGCGCCTGCCGTCGCGCTATACCGCCGGCATGTCCAACGACCTGGCCGCCGAGCAGTGCCAGGCACTGGGCGTGAAGCTGGAAGCGGTCTCGATCGAGCCGGCGTTCAAGGGCCTGATGGAATCGCTGGCGCCGATGTTCGAAGGCACTGCGCCGGACGTGACCGAAGAGAACCTGCAGTCGCGCAGCCGTGGCGTGATCCTGATGGCGCTGGCCAACAAGTTCGGTGGCCTGCTGCTGACCACCGGCAACAAGAGCGAGTACGCCGTCGGGTATGCCACCATCTATGGCGACATGTGCGGTGGCTACGCGCCGTTGAAGGACCTGTACAAGACCGAGGTGTTCGGCCTGTCCAAGTGGCGCAATACCGTGGGCGGCGCGCCGGTGATCCCGCCGGCGGTGATCAGCCGGCCGCCGTCGGCCGAACTGCGCGAGAACCAGCTGGACCAGGACTCGCTGCCGGCCTATGACGTGCTGGACGGCATCCTGTACCGCTACATCGACCAGGAGCAGTCGCGCACGGAGATCGTTGCCGCCGGTTATGACGCGGCCGTGGTCGACCGCGTGCTGCGCCTGGTGCGCATCAGCGAGTGGAAGCGGCACCAGGCCGCGCCAGGCCCGAAGGTGTCGCGCCGCGCTTTCGGTCGCGAGCGTCGCTACCCGATCAGCAACGGCTACAAGGGTTGAGGTAGCCGTTGGCAGGTAGTGCCGGCCGCTGGCCGGCAACGCCGTATGCCGCGCATCCACGCATGGCGCGGATCTACTGCCTTTGGTAGTGCCGGCCGCTGGCCGGCAACCCGTATCCCGCGTATCCACGCATGGCGCGGATCTACTGCATCCGGTAGTGCCGGCCGCTGGCCGGCAACCCGTACCCCGCGTATCCACGCATGGCTCGGATCTACTGCCTTTGGTAGTGCCGGCCGCTGGCCGGCAACCCGTATCCCGCGCATCCACGCATGGCGTGGATCTACCGCATCCGGTAGTGCCGGCCGCTGGCCGGCAACGCCGTATCCCGCGCATCCACGCATGGCGCGGATCTACTGCCTTTGGTAGTGCCAGCCGCTGGCCGGCAACCCGTATCCCGCGCATCCACGCATGGCGTGGATCTACCGGGCGTCGTCGAGCAGCTGTTCGAGGCCGGCGGTTTCCGCAGCGTCGTTGAAGTGGCCGTCCCCCAGCCGGGCTCGTACGAATGCCAGGCCATCCGCCGCCGCAGCGTCCAGCGTGCCGCGATGGTCGACCGGGTAGCGCCGGAACGCTACCGGCTCGCCGCGCAGCGCCAGGCCTGCGGCATACAGCAGGGTGGTCAGATAGGGGACGTCGCGGTCCTCGCTGCCGTGGCCCAGCATCAGCGGTTGGCTGAAACCGCGGCGCGGTACGCCGAGATAGTCGTACAGCACGGCCCAGATGCCCGGCACGCTGGTCAGCGGTGCGGTGAACATGCTGCCGGTATCCGCGCCGTCCAGCGTGGTGGCCAGTTCGCCCAGGCACTGCTCGCGTGCCACTGCCACGCGGGTGCGGCCGGTGTCGCTGAGGACGCGGTCGATCTGCGGCGCAACCTGCAGCAGACCGTCGAGCAGATACGCGTGATACGCGTTGAGCGCGCCAGGATTGGCGGTGCGGTTGTCCGGCTTCATCACCAGTGCGGTCAGCTCGACGGCGGTGGGCGTGCCGGTGGTGAAGCTGCCGCGGTAGTGCAGCGACGGGCCAGCATAGGTGGGCGCCAGATGCCCGGCAGTGAGCGCGGCGGCACCACCCTGCGAATGGCCGACCGAGACCCAGCGCGGCGACAGCGTTGCGGTGCCCAGATACTGGCGGCTGGCTTTGACGAGGTCGATGGCATTGCGCGCGGCAGTGCGCACATGCAGATAGGCATGGTCACCTGGACTGCCGAGGCCCTGGTAGTCCGCAGCAACCACCGCATAGCCCTGTGCCAGGAACTGATCGAGGAAGCGGCCGTCGCGTTCGGGTTGGTAGGGGCCGGACACCGAGGGCGCACAGCGATCCGCGATGCCCTGGGTGCCATGTGCCCAGGACACCACCGGCCAGCCGCCTGCAGGCGCCGCGCCGGCGGGCAGGTACAGCAGGCCGGTGCCTTCGGCCAGCTGGCCGCGATGATCCGGGGTGCGGTAGTGCAGCTTGTAGGCCTGCGCGGCCTTGGACGGCACCCATGGCGCGCGATAGGGGGTAGCAGACAGCAGATCGCCCGGTGCGGGTGAGGCAGCCGCCACGGGGCCCGAGGACAGCGCCAGCAGGGCAGTGGCGAGGAGGCAGGCGAGCGGGTGGAAACGGCGGGGCGGTGGGGTCATGGGGCGCTCCTTCACGGCCGGGATGGCCGTTGCGCCGTAGTGTGGAGGGCCTCGCCTACGCCGATTGGGACCGGCGTCGCATCCGCCGGGGATTCGTAGAATTCCTAGTGTCGTGGTCCATGGGCGCACGAACCCTCCACGCATGGTGTGGATCTGCCGACAAAGAAAAGGCCCCTTTCGGGGCCTTCTTTTACTTCTTTTCCAGTCGTGCGTTGCGCTGGCCGGTGCTGGCGGACTTTTCGCCAGCGAACGGGTTCAGCTTGCGGATCATCCACGGGTACTTCGGCCACTTGCCTTCCAGCCACGGGTGGTCCGGCTGGTTCAGCTGCAGGACGCGGCGGGCGTCGTCGGCCAGGGTCTTGTTGCCCAGGTGGGTGTAGGAATCGGCCAGGACGGCGACGGCATCGTACTGGAACGCGCTCTGCGGATAGGTTTCCAGCAGGTAGTTGGCGCGGCCGGCGGCCGAGACCCAGGCGCCGCGGCGCATGTAGTACAGGGCGTTGTCCAGCTCATGCTGGGCGAACACGTCACGCAGCTCCAGCATGCGCTGGCGCGCATCGGCGGCGTAGCGGCTGTTCGGGTAACGGTCCACCACGATGTTGAAGTCCGAATACGCCTGGTGCGGCGTGGACAGATCGCGGCGGCTGGCATCCAGCGACCATACGCGGCGCAGGAAAACCGTACTGCGGTTGGAGTTGGCCAGGCCGCGCAGGTAGTACAGGTACGCGATGTTGCGATGGGTCGGGTAGGTACGGATGAAGCGGTCGATGCTGGACACCGCATCGTCGTGCTTGCCGGCCTTGTACTGCGCGTAGGCGGTTTCGATCATCGCCTGTTCGGTATACGGGCCGTACGGATACTGGGCCACGAGGCGGCGGAAGCTGGTTTCAGCCCCGCTCCAGTTGCCACCCTGCATCAGCTTGTGGCTCTTCTCGTACAACTGTTCGACCGGCGTCCCTTCATCGGGGCGATCGCCCTTCTTGGCGCCACGGTGGCAGCCGGTGGCGGCGATGACCAGCACCAGCAGCAGGGCGGTGAGGCGGACGGGCGCGGAGAGCATGGAGGAGCGTCGGATCATGAGGTCAAGGCGGGACGCGGCTGGAATACGAAGGGTCGATGATAGCCTAGTGTCCTGTCCAGCGACTGAAACCGGCCGCCGGGACCCCAAAATTTCAAAGAATGCCCCCTGCCATGTCTGAACAACCCTATGAATCGGCCCGCCAGGCCATCGTCCCCGACACCGCTGCCGGCCGCCGTTTCGACGCCGTGGTGGCCGAACTGTTCCCCGAATACTCGCGTTCGCGCCTGACCGAGTGGATCAAGGCCGGGGAGGTCCTGCTGGACGGCGCCCAGGTGCGCCCGCGCGATCCGCTGCGCGGTGGCGAGGTGGTGACCCTCAACGTGGTGCTGGAAACCCAGACCGACGCCCAGCCGGAGGACATCCCGCTGGACGTGCTGTTCGAGGACGAGCACCTGCTGGTGATCAACAAGCCGGTTGGCCTGGTGGTGCACCCGGGCGCGGGCAACCACAGCGGCACCCTGGTCAACGCCCTGCTGTTCCGCGACCCGTCGGTGGCGGTGCTGCCGCGCGCGGGCATCGTGCACCGCCTGGACAAGGACACCAGTGGCGTGATGGTGGTGGCCAAGACCCTGGAAGCGCAGACCGCGCTGGTCGAGCAACTGGCCGCACGCGACGTGCACCGCCAGTACCTGGCCATCGTGATGGGTGCGCTGGTGGCCGGCGGTACCGCCGATGCCCCGATCGACCGCCACCCGCGCGACCGCCTGAAGATGGCGGTGCGCGAGGACGGCAAGGAAGCGATCACCCACTACCGCCTGCGCGAGCGCTTCCGTGCGCACACCGCGCTGGAGTGCCGCCTGGAAACCGGCCGTACCCACCAGATCCGCGTGCACATGGCGCATGTGCGCCATCCGATCATCGGTGACCCGCTGTACGGCGGTGCGCTGAAGCTGCCCAAGGGGGCCAGCGATGAGCTGGTGGCCGCGCTGCGTGGCTTCAAGCGCCAGGCCCTGCACGCCGAGACCTTGGAGTTCACCCATCCGATCACCGGTGAGCTGGTGCGCAACACCGCGCCGGTGCCGGAGGACATGCTGCACCTGATGAAGGTGCTGCGCGAAGACAGCGAGGCCTTCGCCGCGCGCGAGCGGGACCGCTGGTGATGGCCGCCGCGCTGCCCGTGCTGCAGGCGGACTGGCTGGCGCCGCCGGGCGTCCATGCGTTGACCACGCGTCGGCACGGTGCGGGCATTTCGCCGGCGCCGTTCGCGCAGTTCAACCTGGGCAACCGGCACGCGGCCGACGGTGATACCCCAGCCAACGTAGAGCACAACCGCCAGCTGCTGCAGCAGGGGCTGGGGCTGCCCTCGACACCGCACTGGCTGCGCCAGGTGCACAGCAGCACCGTGCTGCGCTTCACCGCGCCGCCGGTGCCCGGCGCAAGCGAGCCGGTGGCCGATGCCGCAGTGACTTCGGTGCCGGGCGTGGTGCTGGCGATCCTGACTGCCGACTGCCTGCCGGTGGTGTTTGCCGCCGCCGATGGCAGTGAGGTGGGCGCGGCCCACGCAGGCTGGCGTGGCCTGGCCGACGGCATGCTGGAGGCCACCGTGGCCGCCATGCAGACGCCGCCGGCGCAGCTGCGGGCCTGGCTGGGCCCGGCCGCCGGACCGGCCGACTACGAGATCGGCGAGGAGGTCTACCACGCCTTCGTCGGCCATGATCCGGCCGCCGAGGCGGCGTTCGTTGCCACCCGCGCGGGCCACTGGAAGGTGGACCTGTTCGCGCTGGCGCGGCAGCGGTTGCAGGCGGCGGGCATGGACCCGGCGCAGGTTCATGGCGGCACGGTGTCGACCATGGCCGATCCGGACCTGTATTCGCACCGGCGCGACCGTCGCACCGGGCGCATGGCGACGCTGGCCTGGATCGCGCCCTGACCTTGCCGCTGTTCGCGCGCGTGCTGGGGCCGGCCTTCGCCACCCTGGCCGCGCCGGTGCAGGCGCTGCATGCCGCGCCGTTGCCCTGCCGCTACGTGGGGCAGGCGCGCATCGTGAGGGGGCGGCACTGGCTGGTGCCGCTGCTGGCTGTGTTGGCGCGGCTGCCGAAGGACGGTGACGCGCTGCCCACCGAAGTGGCGTTCAGCGCACATGGGCAGGGCGAGCAGTGGGCGCGGCAGTTTGGCCGCTGGCCGATGGTGTCGCGGCTGTGGGCGCACGAGGGCTGCCTGCGCGAGCAGTTGGGCGCGGTGCGCTTCGAGTTTGATCTGCAGGCCCGCGAGGGTGGCATCGACTGGTCGGTGCGCCGGGTCTGGGCGTTCGGGCTGCTGCCGTTGCCGAGGCGCTGGTTTGGTGGCGTGCGTTGCCGCGAAGCCTGGCAGGGTGAGCGGTACACTTTCCTGGTCGATGTGACGCTGCCCTGGGCGGGAGCCCTGATCCGCTATGAAGGTTGGCTCGAACCGCAGTGAGGCCGCCGCCGAGGCGGGCAGCGCGGTGATCGTATTCGATGGCGTATGCGCGCTGTGCAACCGCTGGGTGCGCTTCCTGCTGCGTTTCGACCGCGCCGGGCGCTACCGCTTTGCGGCGATGCAGGGGCAGCAGGGCAGCGCGATGTTGCGCGCGCACGGGCAGGACCCGCAGGACCCGATGTCGTTCCTGCTGCTGGACGCGCAGGGTGCCTGGACCGATACCGATGCGATCCTCCGCGTGCTGGCGGGGCTGGGCGGCGCCTGGCGCCTGACCGGCGTACTACGGGCAGTGCCGCGCGGCTGGCGTGATGCCGCGTACCGCGTGCTGGCGCGCAACCGCTACCGCTGGTTCGGACGGCACGACGCCTGTCATCTGCCCGCACCGGAGCAGGCAGCGCGATTCCTGGATTGAAGGAAAAAGGGGACGGAGGGGATCAAGGCGTCTGTGCACAACTGCCTTGATCCCCTCCGTCCCCTTTTTTCCTCAACCTTCCAGCGCGTCCAGATAGCTGCGGCGCCAGTGATTGATGTCGTAGGTGCGCAGGTGATCCATCATCGCGTGCCAGCGTTCCTTGCGCCTGCTCAGTGACATCGTTGCTGCCGTGGCGATGGCGTCGGCCACGCCGTCCAGATCGTGCGGGTTCACCAGCAATGCCTGCTTGAGTTCGTCGGCAGCGCCGGCCAGCAGCGACAACACCAGCACGCCGGGATCTTCCGGGTCCTGCGACGCTACGTATTCCTTGGCCACCAGGTTCATGCCATCGCGCAACGGCGTGACCAGGCCGACCGCCGCCGCCCGGTAGAAGCCGGTGAGGGTGGCATGGGTGAAGTTCTGGTTGACGTAGCGCAGCGGCGTCCAGTCAGGTTCGGCGTGGCCACCGTTGATGTGGCCGGCGATCTGTTCCAGCTGGCTGCGCAGCTGCCGGTACTCGGTGACATCGCCGCGCGAGACCGGGGCGATCTGCAGGTAGGTCAGCGAGCCGCGCTGGTCGGGGTGGCGCTCAAGATAGCGCTCGAAGCCAAGGAAGCGTTCGGGCAGGCCCTTGGAATAGTCCAGGCGATCCACGCCGATCGCCAGCTGGCGATCGCGCAGGCTGGCGCGCAGGTTCTTCACGGCGGCCTTGGTGGCCGCGGTGCCGGCCTGGCGTGCGATCAGCTCGGTGTCGATGCCGATCGGGAAGGCGGCGGCACGGAAGCGGCGCCCGCCCGGTGCTTCCAGCTCGCCGTTGTCGAGCACGCGGCCGCCGCCGAACAGGCGCAGGTAGGTCTGGAAGCGATCAGCGTCGCGCTGGGTCTGGAAGCCGACCAGGTCGTAGGCGTACAGCGCGGAGAACAGCCGCAGGTGGTCGGGCATCGCCTGCAGCAGGTCGGCAGACGGCATCGGGATATGCAGGAAGAAGCCTATGCGACAACCGATGCCGCGCTCGCGCAGCAGCGCACCGAGGGGGATCAGGTGGTAGTCGTGGATCCAGACGATGTCGTCCTCGCGCAGCAGTGGCGCGAGCTTGTCGGCGAACAGCGCGTTGACCTTGTGGTAGGTCTCGCGGGTGCCGCGGTCGTAGTCGACCAGATCCAGGCGGAAGTGCAGCAGCGGCCACAAGGTGCGGTTGGCGAAGCCGTTGTAGTAGCCATCGACCTCACGCTTGCTCAGGTCCATGGTGACGTAGTCGATGTCACCGTCTTTCTGCCGGTGCAGCGTGCCGCTGCCTTCCTTCACCGTCTTGCCACTCCAGCCGAACCACAGGCCACCGCGTTCCTTCAGGGCAGCCAGCAGGCCGACAGCCAGGCCGCCGGCGCGGTTCTCGCCGGGCACGGCCACACGGTTTGAAACCACGACCAGACGACTCACGATGCCTCCTGCCAGGACCGCGACAGGCGCATTGCGGCGGTGATCAGGCCGACGTGCGAATAGGTCTGCGGGAAATTACCCCAGGCCTCGCCGCTGTCGAAGGCCAGATCCTCCGACAGCAGGCCCAGGTGGTTGCGCTGCTTCAGCAGCAGCTCGAACATCTCACGTGCTTCATCCATGCGCCCGATCGCGGCCAGCGCGTCGATGTACCAGAAGGTGCAGATGGTGAAGCTGGTCTCCGGCTCACCGAAGTCATCCGGCGCGACATAGCGGTACAGCGAATTGCCATGCTTGAGGTCGCGGCCGATGGCATCGACGGTGGCGATGAAGCGGGCGTCCAGCGCGTCGATGAAACCGATATCGGCCAGCAGCAGCAGCGAGGCATCCAGCCGATGGCCGCCGAAGGTATCGGTGAAGTGGCCCAGCTCCTCGTTCCAGGATTCGGCCATGATGCGCGCGTGGATGGTGTCGGCGCGCTCGCGCCAGTAATGCGCGCGGTCGTCACGCTTCAGGCGCACGGCGATCTTGCACAGGCGGTCGCAGGCGGCCCAGCACATCGCGCTGGTGTAGGTGTGCACTTCGGTGCGGCCGCGGAATTCCCACAGGCCGGCATCGGGTACGTCGTGCAGGGCGAAGGCCTGTTCGCCCAGGGGTTCCAGGCGGGCAAAGGTGTGCGCATCACCCGGGTCCTGCAGGCGCCGGTCGAAGAACAGCTGCGTGGAGGCCAGTACCACGCTGCCGTAGACATCGTGCTGGCGCTGCACCCAGGCCAGGTTGCCGCGCCGCACCGGGCCCATGCCGCGATAACCGGACAGGCTGGGTACCTCGTCCTCGTCCAGCTTGGCCTCGAAGCCGATGCCATACAGCGGCTGCAGCGTGCCGTCGGTGGTGGCCAGGTTGAAGATGTAGCCGAGGAACTGTTCCATCGTGCGCGTGGCGCCAAGACGGTTCAGCGCCCGCACCACGAAGGCCGCGTCGCGCAGCCAGCAGTAGCGGTAGTCCCAGTTGCGCACGCTGCCGGGTGCTTCCGGAATGGAAGTGGTCATCGCCGCGATGATCGCGCCGCTGTCCTCGTACTGGCACAGCTTCAACGTGATCGCACTGCGGATGACCGCGTCCTGCCATTCCAGTGGAATGGACAGGTAGCGCACCCACTCGCGCCAGTAGTCGCGGGTGCGCTGGAAGGCTTCCTGCACGTAGCCGCTGATCGACCGATTGAGCGATTCATCCACGCCCAGGATCAGGTGGATCGGATGGTTGAGCACGAACGGCAGGCCGTCGCGCACGAAGCGCACCGGCACATCGGTGGTCAGCCGCAGCACGTGCTCGGGCAGGATCCAGCGCACATGGTTACTGCCCCAGGTCGACTCTGGCACGCGTGCGCCCCAGTCGGCCAGCGGGCGCGCACGCACGGTGATGCGCGGGCTGCCGGCCAGTGGACGCACCTGGCGGATCAGGCTGACCGGCCGGTAGAAGCGGTCGTTCTGGCGCCAGCGCGGGGCGAAATCGAGGATTTCCAATGCGCCGCCCTGCGTGTCACGCAGCACGGTGCGCAGGATCGCAGTGTTGGTGAGGTATTCCTGCTCGCTGCTCGCGAAGTCCTCCAGCTCGATGGCGAAGTCGCCGCCGGTCTGCTGGTTGGGGCCGAGCAGGGCGCAGAAGGTGGGGTCGCCGTCGAAGGTGGGCAGGCAGCTCCAGACAACGCGGGCATGTTTGTCGACCAGGGCGCCGAAGCTGCCGTTGCCGACCACGCCCAGATCAAGATCGGGTTGGGTCATCACGCGGTACATCTCGGTTGCGGCCGTGGGGGTTGGCCGGGTCAATAGGCATTCTCACGCAGCCAGGCGTGCACGCTGCGTATGTCGGGCAGCGCGAACACGGCCGCACTGGGTTCACGTTCACCCACCAGCACGCTCCAGCCATGCTGGCCGTTGGCGGCATCGAAGCCGAATTCGTCGGTGAGGTCATCACCGAGGAACACCGGCAGGCGGCCGCGGAAGGGCAGGTACTGCATCATCCGGCGCACGGCACGGCCCTTGTCGGTGCCGACAGGCACGAACTCGACCACATGGTCGCCAGGCTGCAGGCGGTAGCTGGTGCGGCCACGCACGTGGCGGTCAGCGAACGCGCGGACATCGCTGGCGGCGTGCGGCGCACCGCGCCAGTGCAAGGCCAGGCCGACGCCCTTGTCTTCCACCAGCACGCCAGGATGCCCATGGGCGAAGCGCATCGCCTGCTGGTGCAGCGCGTGCAGCCATTCGGCGGTGTCGTCGTCGTGTTCGTCGCGCAGCACACGACCGTCTTCGCCACGCAGCTCATGGCCGTGCAGGCCGGCGGCGGGTAGTTGCAGGGGGGCGAACAGTTGATCCAGCTGTTCAAGCGGGCGACCACTGACCAGTGCCACGGCACCTTCCAGGCGGTCGCTGATGCGGCCGATGGCTTCACGCACATCCGGCAGCAGCTGCACGGCATCCGGGCGTGCAGCGAATTCGATCAGGGTGCCATCGACATCGAGGAACAACGCACAGGCGTCGTCCAGCAATGGCGGTGGCGGACGCAGGGGGAGCGGTTCAGCCATGACGCCCAGCTTGCCAGCGTGGGCGTGTACGCGGGGTCGAGGGCAGGCTACGGCCCTGCTTCGGTGGGTGCCGACCGTTGGTCGGCACGGCAGGTCAGCCTGCATCCAGCTCAAACAGTGCGGACCAACGGTCCGCACCCACCCAAAGCAGATCCGCACCCGGATCACGAAGTTGCCGGCCAGCGGCCGGCACTACCGTGTCGTGCGGACCAACGGTCCGCACCTACCCAATGCGATCAGAACGTATAGCGGACGCGGCCGTAGTAGTACGCGCCGTTGCTGCCGATCGGCGACAGCACGTCATACGGCAGGTTGCCGAAGTAGTGGATATCGCTGTTGGATCGATCCGGGTAGTTGTCGGTCAGGTTCTGGCCGCCGATGGCCACGCTCCAGCGCGGAGTGATGCGGTATTCGACCTCCGCATCCAGCTGCCACTCGGCCTGGTAGGTCTGGCGCGGGATGTAGCCGTCACCGAAGTTGAACACGCGGGTGGCGCTGCCGTAGCGGTTCACACGGGTGCTCAGCGACCAGTGGTCGTTGCTCCATGCGGCCGAGAAGCTGCCGCGGGTACGCGGCGTGGCATCGGTAAGCGTGTTGGTTTCTTCGATGCCAAACAGCACGTAGTCCGGATTCAGTGCACGCAGCTGTGCCGGCGTAGCCAGCACGTTCTTCAGCGTGGTCTTGGTGTACGCATAGGTGCCGGTCAGCAGCAGCTGGCCGTCGCCCAGCGACTGGCGCCAGTTGCTCACCAGCTCGGCGCCGCGGGTGCGGGTATCGGCGGCGTTGACGAAGAAGCTGGCGCTCTGCAGGCCGCTGACGCCGTAGTTGGCGGCCACGTAGTCGGTCAGTGCATCGCCGGTGATGCTCTCCGACAGCGCGATGCGATCGTCGATGTCGATCTGGAAGAAGTCCAGTGACAGGTCGAAGTGCTCGCCAATTCGGCTGGTGAAGCCCAGCGAGGTATTGATCGACTTCTCCGGCTTCAGGTTCTGCGCACCGAGGCCACGCGCGATCGGGTTGTTGACCGACAACAGGCGGCCCTGCACCAGCTGGCCGCCAGCGTTGTAGCCGGTGGAGGTGGATTCGTAGCCGATCTGTGCCAGCGACGGCGCACGGAAGTTGTTGGAGATGGCACCGCGCAGCGCGAACGCCGGGGTGAATTCATAGCGCAGGCCGAGTTTGCCGGTCAGTTCACCGCCGAAGTCGTCGTTGTGCTCGTAGCGCGCGGCCAGATCGGTGGAGAACTTCTCGCCGAACTGACTGGACAGGCTGGCGTAGGCGCTGGCGACGTCGCGCGACAGGGTGGCCGCGTCCTGCGGGGTCAAGCCGCCACCGGCCTGCGAACCGGTCGGGCGGTCGGTGTACGGGCCGGCCGCATAGCTGGCCGGGTCGCCGGGACGGGTCTGGTAGCGCTCGTGGCGTGCTTCCACGCCCAGGCCGAGCGTGTGGCTGATGCTGTCGCTCTGGATGAACACGCGGCTCAGATCGAGGTTGCCCACGGTCTGCGCGTATTCGTAATCGGCGGTCTTGAAGCAGGTCGGGCTGGTCGGGCCCAGCGAGGCGTTGAGCGAATCACGCAGGCGGTAGGTGAAGTCGTTCTGGCCGTAGTCCAGGCTGCCGTCGTAGCTCCATTCGCCCCACTGCCCGCGCACGCCGGCCACGGCCTGCACGTCGCGGTTCTCGCCCTCGGAGATCGGCCGGTATCCATTCGGATAGACCTGCTTCCAGTTGGCATCGCCATCGGGGTAGCGGAAGTAGTTTGCGCCTTCGGTATCGCGCTGGTTGAAGGTGCCGAATGCATAGAATGTCGAGGTCTGGCCCACCGGGATCTCGGTGTTCAGCCACAGGTTGATGTCCTTGCTCTTGCCATCGCCCAGCACATAGTTGCGCTTGCCCTGCAGCGCCAGGTTGCCCGGGGTCTGGTCCCACGGCGGAATCTGGTCGAAGCCGGCACGGTTGGTGCCGTTGCGATGCTTGTATTCCAGGCCGACGCGCAGGAAGCCGCCGTCCTCGCCCAGCGAGGTGCCGACCTTGGCGCTGATGTTGCCGGTCTGGCCGTCGGTGAGGGTACGCCCGATCGGCTTGAGGTCGGTGTGGTTGGCACCGTAGCTGGCCTCGATCTCGCCACCGTCGCCGCCGTTGTCGAGTATCACGTTGATCACACCGGCCACCGCATCCGAGCCATACAGCGCACCAGCGCCATCACGCAGTACTTCGATGCGCTTGATCGCGCTGACCGGGATCGAATTGAAATCAACCGGGGTGGTGCCCTTGCCGATCTTGCTGTCGGTGTTGACCAGCGCGGTGTGGTGGCGGCGCTTGCCATTGACCAGCACCAGCACCTGGTCCGGCGACAGGCCGCGCAACTGTGCGGCGCGCACATGGTCGGCGCCACCGGAGTTGGACTGGCGCGGGAAGTTGAACGACGGCAACAGCGCCTGCAGCGCGCTGCCCAGCTCGCCGTTGACCACGCCGGCCTTGCGGATGTCCTCGGCGGTGAGCACATCCACCGGCGAGGTGGATTCGAGCACGGTGCGGTCGGCGGCACGGGTGCCGGTGACGATCACCGTGTCCAGGTTGGTGGCGTCCTGGGCCAGGGCCGGGACGGCGGCGGAGGAAAGCGCGAGGGCGATAGCGAGGCCGAGCGGCGACGCGGGCAGGCGGACGGACATGGGGGCTCCAGCAACAACGACGACGGGGAAGGGGGGAGATGGTTTCACTTACATCCATCCGGATGAAGCGATATATTATCTTCGCGTGATGACCGGTGCCGATGCAAGCCCCTGCCGGTCCGGCATGAGTTGATGCCCTGCTGGCATCAGCACGCCGGGCCGGTGGCGCTGTACGCTGCCGGCTCGCCTTGTCCCCCTTCCCCGGAGCTGTACCGATGAAACACCTTGGCCTCGTCTTCGCCGTGCTGCTGGCCACCAGTGGCTGCGCCAGCCTGTCCTCGCAGGCGCCCAGCGCCTATGCCACGGCCACCACCGCCGAACTGAAGGGCGATGCTGCACGCCCGTCCGCCGGCCACGGCTGGGTGCGCAGCGAGCTGTATTTCGGCGTGGGCGAGGAGCAGGGCGCCGGCAACCGCCCGCAGGCCGATACCATCAGCGAGGCGCAGTGGCGCACCTTCCTGGACAAGGAAGTCACTCCGCGCTTCCCGGATGGCCTGACCGTGTTCGATGCCTATGGCCAATGGCTGTTCCGCGGTGATGCCGCGCCCAACCGCCTGCGCACCAAGGTGCTGGTGGTGCTGCACGAGGACACCCCGCAGCGCCGCGCCGACATCGAAGCGATCCGCCTGGCGTGGAAGCAGCAGACCAAGCATCAATCGGTGCTGTGGTCGCGGCAGCCGGTCGAGGTATCGTTCTGAGTTGAAGGTGCCGCCGCGGTGTCGCAGGGAGCAATGATGAATTACAGGGAATGCGTGCTGGGCCTGGTGCTGGCGGGAGTGCTGGCACCGTCGGCGCAGGCAAGTGGCGACGACGGCGAAACGCTGCGGTTCCAGGTGGCCGCGCATGTGCAGGCGCATGCCGATCCGCAGCAGGACGGCAGCATCGCGGTGCAGCTGTCACCGTCGGGCAAGCGCCAGACGCTTGAGGGCGCGGCGGATGCCGATGGCACCTCGCGATGGTCGCTCGAAGATGTCGATTTCGATGGCTACCCGGAATTGGTCGCACGCGCCCCGGTAGGCATGGTCAACGAAGCAGTGGCGGTGTACCGGTTCGATCCGGCCACTGTGGGGTTCCGCGCGCTGCAGGCCGACACCCACGGCAAGGACAGTTGCGGTGACCTGATGGGGTTGAGCGTGGATGCTGCCACTCGAACCCTGACCAGCAGCTGCCGCAGTGGCCCGATGTGGTACACCGACCAGTACCGGTTTGCAGGCGCGAAGCTCCATCTGTACCGCTCTGAGAGCGTGCTGATGCTGGGCGATACCTTGAACGCCGCGCTGCAGTGGGAACAGACCGACGAGCAGGGCCCGTTGGCGGTCTGGCGCACGTATGATCCGGCCGGCCGTGTGCTGGAAAGTGCCATCGCCGATGGCCTGGGCGCACCGCCGGACGGGCCGTTGCGTGGTCAGCAGGCCACCGTGGTAACCGCGCGCCTGTTCCTGTTCGACCGACCCGGCGCCTCCAGCACCAAGCGTTACCTGGTGCAGGGTGATCGCGTGGAACTGCTGGATGAACAGGACGGCTGGGTGAAGCTGCGCTACCGCAACCCGAAGCAGGGCGCGGTGGAAGGCTGGATCAACGTCAACGATTGAAGAAAAAGGGGACGGAGGGAATTAAGTCGTTTGCGGCACATACGACTTGATTCCCTCCGTCCCTTTTTTGCGGAGGCATCACTTCATCGGGTCTAGCCTCGGATGTTCCCCCGTTCGAGGATGTATCCGATGAGCAAGCGTGTGGCCGAAATCGTGGTGGACGCCCTGCAGCAGGCCGGTGTCCGCCGTTGCTACGGCATCGTGGGCGATACGCTCAACCATGTGACCGATGCGATGCATGGCAGCGAGATCGCATGGGTGCATGTGCGGCATGAGGAAGTAGCAGCCTTTGCCGCAGGCGCCGATTCGCTGGTGAGCGGCGAACTGACCGCCTGCGCCGGCTCCTGCGGTCCCGGCAGCCTGCATTTCATCAATGGCGTGTTCGAGAGCAACCGCAACCGCGCGCCGATGGTGCTGATCGCCAGCCAGGTGGTGACCAGCGAGCTGGGCATGGAATTTCCGCAGGAAGTGGACTTCAAGGCGGTGTACGCCAGTTGTTCGGTGTTCTGCGAGCAGGTGCACAGCGCCGAGCAGGCGCGTCGCGTGGTCACCCTGGCCTGCCAGGCCGCGATCAGCCGCCGTGGCGTGGCGGTGGTGATCCTGCCCGCCGATATCAGCCAGGCCGAAGTGAAGCACGATGTGCCGTTCTCGGTGCATTACACCCAGCCGGTACTGCGCCCGTCGGATGCTGAGCTGCAGCGCATCGCCGAGCTGCTGGGGCAGGGCAAGCGCATCGGCATCTACGCCGGCGCCGGTTGCCAGGGTGCGCACGCACAGCTGCTGGAACTGGCCCGGCGCCTGCAGGCACCGATCGCGCACACCTCGCGCGCCAAGGACTTCGTCGAGCCGGACAACCCGTACAACATGGGCATGACCGGCATCTTCGGCATCGAATCCGGCTTCCACACGCTGATGGAGTGCGACACGCTGCTGCTGCTCGGCGCCGACTTCGCCTGGGGCCAGTTCTACCCGGACAAGGCCACGATCATCCAGGTCGACCGCGATGGCAGCCATCTCGGCCGCCGCCACCCGGTGAACCTGGGCGTGGTCGGTGACATCGCACCGACGCTGGATGCCTTGCTGCCGATGTTGCCGCCGCGCGAGGACAGCAGTTTCCTGGACGAATGTATCGAACGTCGCGACAAGGCGCTGAAGAAGCGCGAGCAGGAAGAACAGCCGGGCGAGGGCGAGCTGATCCACCCGCAGCATCTGACCGCGCTGCTGTCGAAGTACGCCAGCGACGATGCGCTGTTCACCGCTGACGGCGGCTCGCCGATGGTCTGGGTGCTGCGGCATATCCGCGTCAACGGTCGCCGCCGCACGCTGACCAGCCTGCTGCACGGCACGATGGCCAATGCAATGCCGCAGGCACTGGGCCTGCAGAAGGCGTTCCCCGGCCGGCAGGTGATTTCGCTGTCCGGCGATGGCGGCCTGGCGATGCTGCTGGGCGACCTGCTGACGGCCGTGCAGGAGAACCTGCCGATCAAGGTGGTGGTGTTCAACAATGGCTCGCTGAACTTCGTCGAGCTGGAGCAGAAGGTGGAAGGCCTGCTGGACAACTACACCGACCTGAAGAACCCGGATTTTGGCCGCCTTGCCGAAGTGATCGGTTTCCACGGCCGCACGGTGACGCGCAGCGAGGATCTGGAAGAAGCGGTGCAGGATTTCCTGTCGCAGCGTGGCCCGGCGCTGCTGGACGTGCATACCAGTCGCGCCGAGCTGGTGATGCCGCCGCAGATCGAGGCCAAGCAGGTGGCCGGTACCGCGCTGTATGCAGCCAAGGCGGTGTTGAACGGCCGCTTCGACGACGTGAAGCATCTGCTGGTGGACAACTTCCTGAAGAAGTAACGGGGTGGGTTTGATGCAGGGCTGCGCCCTGCACCCGCTACGAGCCGGAGCCAGAGCAGAAGCGGGTTTCCTGAGGGATGGCGGGGTGGGTCCGGTTGCGGGGGACGCCGTAAACCCGTCCCTGGGGGCTTGGCCGCGGCATCCATGCCGCGGACACCCCCGCAACCGGACCCACCCCACCTTCGACAGTTTCCTGCGATCTGTCGGTAGATCCACGCCCTGCGTGGATAGCGTGGAAATGATCGAATTGTTCGTGTAGAGCCGAGCCATGCTCGGCTCAGAGCGAAGCGACCCGCTTTTGCTTTTGATCCTTTGATTCCTTTCCGTGGCTCGCACGCGCAAGGAATTATCAGGGGCCGGTCGGGATGGGCTGCGCAGGACCGTTGGCGCCATGGATGGCGCCATCGAGCCCCCAGGGATGGGTTTACGGCGTGTCCTGCGCAGCCCATCCCGACCGGCCCACTCCGATAAAGCTGCTTTTGACGACCCCCCCCAGCCACGAGGGGCTCCGCCGTTGGCTGGAACCCATCATTCCACGACGGAATTGGCGCGCTGGCCCCGCTGGGCCTACCATCGGCGGTCCCCACCCCCACCGCCCCTTCCATGTCCGCTCCCGCTTCCGCCGCACCGCGTCGCTGGTTCGTCGCCGGCGACTTCAACGGCTTCTTCGGCCTGGTCGTCGACAACCTCTCCATCCTCGGCTTCATCGCCATGGCCCTGGTCGGGATCTTCCAGTTTCCCGCCGACGTGGTGTTCGGCCGCATGTTCCCCGGCACCGCCTTCGGCGTGCTGGTCGGCAACCTGCTGTACACCCTGATGGCGCGCCGGCTGGCCGCGCGTACCGGCCGAGACGATGTCACCGCCATGCCGCTCGGTCTGGATGCACCGACCAGCATCGGCATGGCGCTGCTGGTGCTCGGCCCGGCCTTCCTCGCGTTCAAGCAGCAGGGCATGGACCCGCACGCTGCGGGCATCGCCACCTGGCAGCTGGGCATGGCCGCGCTGGTCATCATCGGCGTGCTCAAGTTCGTGCTGTCGTTCTTCGGCGAAGCGGTCACCCGCGCGCTGCCGCGAGCCGCGCTGCTGGGTTCCATCGCCGGCATCGCGCTGGTGCTGATGGGCCTGCTGCCGCTGCTGGAAACGCTGCGCTCGCCGCTGGTCGGCTTCACCACGCTCGGTTTGCTGCTGTACGTGCTGATCGCCAAGGGCAAGCTGCCGGTGCGTGGCCCGGGCGTGCTGCTGGCCTTCGTGTTCGGCACCGTGCTGTATTACGGCCTCGGCCTGGCCGGGCTGGGCGCACCCGGCTTCCATGTACCGGAGTGGGTGCCGCCGCAGGTGGTGCTGCCGCTGCCGACACTGGGCTTCCTCGACGGCCTGCCCACCGCGATGACCTACCTGCCGCTGCTGCTGCCGTTCGGCCTGCTGATGGTGGTCGGCGGCATCAACGTGTCTGAAAGCGCGCGCGCAGCCGGCGACGACTACCGCACCCGCGACATCCTGCTGGTGGAAGCGGTGGCCACGCTGGTGGCAGGCGTCTGTGGCGGCGTGGCGCAGACCACGCCGTACATCGGCCAGCCGGCGTACAAGCACATGGGTGCGCGCAGCGGCTATACGCTGCTGACCGGCCTGTTCGTCGGCATCGGCGGCATGCTCGGCATCATCTCCGGGCTGGTGCAGTGGCTGCCGCTGGCGGTGCTGGCACCGATCATCGTGTACGTGGCCATCGACATCACCACCCAGGCCTTCCAGGTCACGCCGCGTCACCACACCGGTGCGATGGTGTTCGGTTTCCTGCCGTCGGTGGCGTACCTGCTGGCGATCAAGGCACCCGGCTGGATCGCGCCGGACCAGCTGCCGCAGCTGCTGACCAAGCTCGACGGCCATGGCCTGCCCGAGCTGGCGGTGATCTTCACCCTCGGCAACGGCTTCATCATCACCTCGATGCTGTGGATTTCGGCGGTGGCGGCGATGGTCGATGGCCGCCTGCGCCGTGCCTGCGGCTTCCTGCTGGTGGCTGCGGTGCTGACCCTGTTCGGCCTGATCCACTCGGTGGATCCGCGTGGTGGCATCTATCTCCCGTGGGAGCTGGACGGCCTGGCGCGCATCATCAGCTGGCAGTTCGCTGGTGCCTACGTGGCACTGGCGTTGCTGCTGGGGTTGCTTTCGCTGCAGAAGCAGCCGGTGCAGCCGCTGGGTGAAAACAACTGACCCAACGGTAGTGCCGGCCGCTGGCCGGCATCCTCATGGGCTTCGGTCGGATCGTGCAGCTGCCGGCCAGCGGCCGGCACTACCGTTCGGCGTCCAGTTCCGGGTAGTGGCGGAAGATGCCGTTGGTGTTGAACGGCAACCGCCGCTCCGAGGCCAGATAGGCGGCGATGTTCGGCCGCTTTGCCACCCGCTCCTGCAGCGCACGCAGCAGGGGCAGGGTCGGCGCCAGTGCCTGCATGCGGCGCGGGAACATGTAGTCCAGTCCGCTCAGCAGCTGGAACAGCGACAGATCAACATAGGAATGCTCGCGCAGTGCGTGGCGGCCACCATTGGCGGCCAGCACCTGCTCGAAGTAGCCGAGAAACTTCGGCAGCCGTTCGCCACGCAGGGAGGCGGCCCGTGCCTTGGCTTCGGTCTTCTGCTCTTCGTAGTACTTCGATGCGGCGATCGGATGGTGGGTGTCGTGCACCTCGGCTACCAGATCAGCGATGGTCAGCTGCAACTGCAGTGCCTGCATCCGCCGCGAGGCCGCCTGCGGCACCAGGTCCAGCGGCGGGCCGAGAAAATCCAGGATCGCGGCGACCTGTGCAATGACCTGGCGGCCCGCCTTCAGGAATGGCGGCGCGAAGGGCTGCGCACCTTCACTGCTGCCATCGAGAAACGGCTGCATCACCGCATCGCCGTGCACCCGCGCCATGTCGATGTAGTCGGCACCGGCATCCTCCAGCGCAAGCCGCACGAACTCGCCACGGCCCTGGATGCCGGTCCAGTAATACAGCGCGTACTGCATGGCAGTGCCTCCACAGAACAAGGCTCACAGCCTCGCGCGCTGCATGCAAAGCAAGTGTGAGCACGGCCTTGCTGCAGGCCTCAACCCGAACGGCAGCGGAACAGGCGGGGAACCGGCTGCAATCGGTGGGGTCACACCTTCATCATGCGTGTGAAACGAGGTGCTGCATCATGCAGAGTGGAAAGGCGGTATGGCCCTGGGTGTTGGGCGTGGTGGTAATCGGTGGCGCGGGAGGTTGGCTGTTCCGCGATCAGCTGAAGCGCCTGGCAGACGGTGTTTCGGTGCCGGTGCAATCAACCCCCGCCAGTACCAGCGCGCCGCCACAACCGCAGGCGGCCGCAGAACCCGCGCCAGCACCGCCCGCGATCAAGCATCCGCTGGATACCGAGGCCGCAGCCGATCCGGCGCTGCCGAAGCTGGCTGACAGCGATACGGCCGCCTGGGGTGCATTGACCCAGTTGTTCCAGGGCGAGGGGCCACTGACCCTGCTGCTGCGCGATCATCTGATCCAGCGCCTGGTCACCCAGGTCGACAACCTGGACAAGCCCAGCGTGCCGCCGACCGCGCTGGCTGCGCGGCCGCTGCCGGGCAACCTGCAGGTCGAGCCTGGCGAGGGCGGCGAGCACATCGCTGCCAGCAACGGCGCGCGCTATGCGCCCTACGTGCAGGCCTTCACCGCGCTGGACCCGGCGGCAACGGCTACTGCCTACAAACGCTTCTATCCGCTGATCCAGCAGGCCTATGTGGACCTGGGCCGGCCCGAGGGTTACTTCAACGACCGCCTGGTCGCGGTGATCGACCACCTGCTGGACACCCCGGAACTGGCCCAGTCCCCAGTGGTACAGCGCGATGAACGCGGCCGCTACCGCTTTGTCGATCCCACCCTGCAGTCGCGCTCGATCGGGCAGAAGGCGCTGCTGCGGATGGATGCCGCCCAGGCGCGGGCGGTCAAACAGCAGCTGAGGGCGATCCGCAGCGCGATCACCCGCTGAGCCCGTTCACCGCGTAGAACTGATCGGGATCAACGCGCCGACCACGCCGGTTCCGGCATGCTGGCCGCAGCCTGACTGGCCTCGGGGTGCAGTCGCAGCCACCCTTGAAACCGGGTGGGGCAACCGCATCTTTCCAGCATCGCCGGCGCGGGCCGGCCCTGATGACCGATGAGGATTCGCAATGCGGATGGACAAGCTCACCTCGCGTTTCCAGCAGGCGCTGGCAGACGCACAGTCGCTGGCCGTGGGCCGCGACAACAGCATCATCGAACCGGTTCACCTGTTCAGCGCGCTGCTGGACCAGCAGGGTGGCAGCACGCGCCCGCTGCTGGCCCAGGCCGGGGTGAACGTGCCGGTGCTGCGCGAGCGCCTGACCGAGGCGCTGGATGCGCTGCCGAAGGTGTCCGGCCAGGCTGGCAACGTCTCGATGGGCAACGACCTGGGGCGCCTGCTGAACCAGACCGACAAGCTGGCCCAGCAGCACGGGGATGCCTTCATTGCCAGCGAGTGGTTCGTGCTGGCGGCGCTGGACGACGGCGGCACGCTGGGCATGGCGCTGCGCGCCGCCGGTGCCGACAAGACGCGCCTGCAGGCGGCCATCGACAAGCTGCGCGGCGGCGAGAACGTGCAGTCGGAGAATGCCGAGGAACAGCGCCAGGCGCTGGAGAAGTACACCATCGACCTGACCGCGCGTGCCGAGAGCGGCAAGCTCGACCCGGTGATCGGCCGTGACGAGGAAATCCGCCGCACCATCCAGGTGCTGCAGCGCCGGACCAAGAACAACCCGGTGCTGATCGGCGAACCCGGCGTGGGTAAGACCGCGATCGTCGAAGGGCTGGCCCAGCGCATCATCAACGACGAAGTGCCCGAAGGCCTGCGCGGCAAGCGCGTGCTGTCGCTGGACATGGGCGCGCTGATTGCCGGGGCCAAGTTCCGCGGCGAATTCGAGGAGCGCCTGAAGGGCGTGCTCAACGACCTGGCCAAGAACGAGGGCCAGATCATCCTGTTCATCGACGAACTGCACACCATGGTCGGCGCCGGCAAGGCCGATGGCGCGATGGATGCCGGCAACATGCTGAAGCCAGCGCTGGCACGCGGCGAGCTGCACTGCATCGGCGCCACCACGCTGGACGAATACCGCAAGTACATCGAGAAGGATGCTGCGCTGGAGCGTCGCTTCCAGAAGGTGTTCGTGGGCGAGCCGTCGGTGGAGGACACCATCGCGATCCTGCGCGGCCTGAAGGAAAAGTACGCGGTGCACCACGGCGTGGAGATCACCGATCCGGCCATCGTCGCGGCTGCGACGTTGTCCAACCGCTACATCACCGACCGCCAGCTGCCGGACAAGGCCATCGACCTGATGGACGAAGCCGCCTCGCGACTGCGCATGGAGATCGACTCCAAGCCGGAAGAGCTGGACCGCCTTGAGCGCCGGGTGATCCAGCTGAAGATCCAGCGCGAGATGCTGAAGAAGGAGAAGGACGAAGCCTCGCGGCAGCGCCTGGCCGACCTGGAGAACGACATCGACGGGCTGGAGCGCGAGTTCTCCGACCTCAATGAAATCTGGAAGTCGGAGAAGGCCGCGCTGCAGGGCGCGACCAAGATCAAGGAACAGGTCGAGCAGGCCAAGCTGGAGCTGGAGGCCGCGCAGCGCCGCCAGGATTTCGCCAAGATGAGCGAGATCCAGTACGGGCTGTTGCCGCAGCTGGAAAAGCAGCTGGCCGCGGCCCAGGAGGCCGAGCACAAGGACTTCAAGCTGGTGCAGGACCGCGTGACCGACGAGGAGATTGCCGAGGTCGTATCGCGCTGGACCGGCATCCCGGTCAACAAGATGCTCGAAGGCGAGCGCGACAAGCTGTTGCGCATGGAAGAGGTACTGCACAACCGCGTGGTCGGCCAGGAAGAAGCGATCAAGGTCGTCTCCGATGCCGTGCGCCGTTCGCGTGCGGGCCTGTCCGATCCGAATCGCCCGGCCGGCTCGTTCCTGTTCCTCGGCCCGACCGGCGTCGGCAAGACCGAGCTGTGCAAGTCGCTGGCCGAGTTCCTGTTCGACAGTGCCGACGCGATGATCCGCATCGACATGAGCGAGTTCATGGAGAAGCACAGCGTCGCCCGTCTGATCGGCGCGCCTCCGGGTTACGTGGGCTACGAGGAAGGTGGCTACCTGACCGAGGCCGTGCGTCGCCGTCCGTACTCGCTGATCCTGCTGGACGAAGTGGAGAAGGCGCATCCGGATGTGTTCAACATCCTGCTGCAGGTGCTGGACGATGGCCGCCTGACCGATGGACAGGGCCGCACCGTGGACTTCCGCAACACCGTCATCGTGATGACCTCGAACCTGGGCTCGCACCAGATCCAGGACATGAGCGCCGACGACAGTCCGGAGGCCTACACGCAGATGAAGGCGGCGGTGATGGGCGTGGTACAGGCGCACTTCCGTCCGGAGTTCATCAACCGCCTGGACGACATCGTGGTGTTCCACCCGCTGGACAAGCAGCAGATCAAGCAGATCGCGCGCATCCAGATGCGTGGGCTTGAGAAGCGGCTGGCCGAGCGCGGATTGAAGCTGGCGGTCTCCGATGCGGCGTTCGACCTGCTCGGCAACGTCGGCTTCGATCCGGTCTATGGCGCGCGCCCGTTGAAGCGTGCAATCCAGTCGCAGCTGGAGAATCCGCTGGCGCAGCAGATCCTGTCCGGTGCTTTCGTCAACGGCGATACCATCGAAGTCGGAAACGACGGCGGCCGCCTGGTGTTCGCCAAAGCGTGATTCACACGGGGCGCTGCCTGGCCGCAGCGCCCCGTTTCCTGCGAAGTGGGCCGGGCCATGCCCGGCGCTCACTCAGAAGCGGTGCGTATAGCCGCTCATCAAGCCGAACTGGTTCGCCTTCTGCACGATCGGGCTGTCGGCGGCATCACCGAGCAGGCGCGTGCCTTCGGCCGAGATGTACCAGTTGCCGTTGCGGCCCACGCGGTGGCTCCACTTCAGGCCGACACCGGCACTGACCAGGCCGGCCTTTGGCTTGTGCTCGGCAAAGCCGGTACGCGCCGCCTGTTCCGGGCTGACGCCGTACCAGGTCTGCATGTAGCCGCGGTTGCCGTAGTCGGTGGACACGCTGCCGCTGATCACGCCGCCGGCCAGGTCGAACAGCGGCATGCTCAGGTTCAGATGGATCTGCTGGGTGGCCAGGCCGTTCTCGGCCTTGTCCTCGTCCTTGCGGGTGAACTGCCAGGAGCCGCTCAGCACGGCTTCGCCCAGCGTATAACCAGCCGAGACGCCGACCAGGGGACGGGCATCGATATCACCCATGCCGCGCAGGAAGTCGGAACCGCCGAGCAGCGAGTCCTTTTCCTTGCGGATGCCGCTGGCGCCGACATACGCGCGCACGCGGGTGTGCTCGCCGATGGAGGTGCCCCAGCCAATGCCACTGGTGCCCAGAAACCATCCACCCGGCGAGGTGACATCAAAGGACAACGACGGCGTCGCACGATACTCCTCGCTGCCGCTGTAGCGCGGCGCCACGCCACCGCCGGCAGCGACCTCGAAGGTCCAGTGGTCATCCTTGGCGTGGGCGATCGGTGCGGCGAACAGCGGCAACAGGGCCAGGCAGAGCAGGGCTGGGGAACGGCGAAGCTGGGACATGGAAACTCTCGACAATGGGAGGAAGGCAGCACGCGCATCCGGCGAGTGCTGCAGGGTCGCTAGCGTGGCGATACGCCGGCGACCGATCCGTCCGCAGTTGTGCGGGAGTTGTAATCAACTGTAATCGCGCCCAGGGGCGTTCAGCTGGCAGCCAGCGGCCAGTGCATTTCCATGCGCGCGCCGCCCAACGTGGCGCGGCTGATGCGAAGTTCGCCGCCGTGGCGGACGGCAATGCGGCTGACGATGGCCAGGCCCAGGCCGAAGCCCCCGGTATCGCGGCTGCGGCTGTCATCCAGGCGGGTGAACGGGCGCATCACCTTCTCGCGATCGGCTTCGGCAATGCCGGGACCGTCGTCATCCACACGCAGGCAGGCGCGGCCGCTGACACCGACCAGCGAGACTTCCACCTGCGAACGCGCATGGCGCAGCGCATTGCCCACCAGATTGCTGAGTGCCAGCTGCAGCAGGCGCGGCTCGGCATCCACCCGTGGCAACGCGCTGGGCTGCACGCGCAGTATCACGCCGGCACGTTCGGCATTGCGGCGCGCATCGGCCAGGCAGGCCTGCAGCCAGTCGTTGGCTTCGATGCGCTGCATCGGCTCGCCCTCGCTGGGATGCTCCAGCCGTTCGTAAGCCAGCAGTTCGCTGACCAGCCGGTTGAGTTCGGCCAGATCGCCGTGCAGGCCCCGCGCCAGCCGTTCGCGGCGTTCGCGGTCATCGCTGTCCTGCATCAGGTCCAGGCCGAAGGCCACGCGCGCGATCGGCGTGCGCAGCTCGTGCGAGATCGCATGGGTCAGGTCGCGCTGGCGCTGCACCAGTTCGGCCACGCGTGCCGCCATGCGGTTGGAGTGGTCGACGATGACCCGGATCTGCGAGCGTGGCGAGACCTGGGCACGTGCCTGCAGATCGCCCGAACCGATGCGGTCGGCATGCCGGCGCAGCGCTTCCAGGTCGCGCCAGAGCAGGCGCACCCACGCGTACAGGCTGGCGCCCACCAGCAGCAGGATGCTGAGGTAGGCGGCGATGGTCATGTACGTCGTCATCTGCACCGCGCCAGGCAGGCGCAGGTGCAGCCAGCGGCCATCGCTGCCCTCGATGGGCAGCAGGACCTGCTGGTATTGATCGCGCACGATGAAACCATCGGCCTTCACGGCCACCTGTTCCTGCGCGTCGAGTGCGGGAGGTTTGTCGAGCAGGGTCAGGGCGATGCCGTAGTGTGGCTGCCACTGCCGCAGGCGCTCACGCTGCTGGTCGGCATCCAGGCCGGCCAGGCCACTGCGCAGGGCGTACACCTGACCACGCACCTGCTGGACGAAGACGCGATCCTGCACGGGCGTGTAGATGCCGTCCAGGATGTGGTTGAGGAAGAACACCGACACCAGGAAGCAGGCACCCGTGATAAACCACAACCACAGGAACAGCCGCTTCATGCCGTCCAGGCCGACGGATTGAACTGGTAGCCACGGCCCCACACGGTCTTGATCCGCCGCGGTTCGCGCGCATCATCACCGAGCTTGCGGCGCAGCTTGCCGATGCTGACATCGACACTGCGGTCCAGGCCGTCAAAGCCGATGCCGCGCACCGCCTGCAGGATCTGGTCGCGCGACAGGATCTGCCCCGGCTGGCTGGCCAGCAGCCACAGGATCTCGAATTCCGTGGTGCCCAGCTCGACCGGTTGACCGTGCAGGTGCACTTCGCGCTGCATGCGGTCGATCAGCAGTTCGCCATGCATCAGACGGCTGGGTGTACCGGTGTTGCTGCTGCCATGACGGCGGCGCAGCAGGGCGCGCAGGCGGGCCAGCAGCAGGCGCGGCTCGATCGGTTTGTGCACATAGTCATCGGCGCCCGATTCCAGGCCCAGCACCTGCTCGATGTCGTCTTCGCAGGCGGTCAGCATCAGGATCGGCACGTCGGAGAAGCTGCGGATCTGCCGGCACACGTCGATGCCGCCGAGGCCGGGCAGCATCAGGTCCAGTACCACCAGCTCGGGCGCATGCTGGCGGCAGGCCGCGCCGGCAAGGTCACCGCGTGCCACATGCTGCACGGCGAAACCATGTTCGTGGAGATAGTCGCTGACCAGCTCGGCCAGGCGACGGTCGTCCTCCACCAACAAGACCTGGGTCGGGGTGCCGTTGGCGGTGGGTGTCCAGGGGGATGGCTGCATGCGCGTGGGGCCTCCGTGCCCGGGCAGGAGCGCCCGGCGGCGAAGCCTATCAACGCTCCGTGACCGCTGCCTGAATCGCGGCCAACCTGATAACCCCCGGTATGGACGTCATCGCCAGCAGCTTTCAGCGGCGGGCGACGGCTGGCCTATGGTGGCGGTTTCCCCGGATGGAGCCTGGCGCAATGAGCGACCCGCAGTGGCAACTGGAAACCCTGGCCGTGCACGGCGGCTACCGTCCCGACCCGACCACCCGCGCGGTGGCGGTGCCGATCTACCAGACGGTGGCGTATGCCTTCGATGACACCCAGCATGGCGCCGACCTGTTCGACCTGAAGGTGCCGGGCAACATCTACACACGCATCATGAATCCCACCACCGACGTGCTGGAGCAGCGCCTGGCCGCGCTGGAAGGTGGCATCGGCGCGCTGGCGCTGGCCTCGGGGCAGGCGGCGATCACCTATGCCATCCAGACCATTGCAGAGGCCGGCGACAACATCGTCGCCTCCAGCGCGTTGTATGGCGGCAGCTTCAACCTGCTGGCGCACACCCTGCCGCAGTACGGCATCCAGGCGCGCTTTGCTGATCCGGCTGATCCTTCTGCGTTCGCCGCGCTGATCGACGAGCGCACCAAGGCGGTGTTCGTCGAATCGATCGGCAACCCGCGCGGCAACGTCACCGACATCGCTGCGATTGCGGAGGTCGCGCACGCCGCTGGCGTGCCCCTGATCGTCGACAACACCGTGGCCACGCCGTTCCTGCTGCGCCCATTCGAGCACGGCGCCGACATCGTGGTGCATTCGCTGACCAAGTACCTGGGCGGCCACGGCACCAGCCTCGGCGGCGCGATCATCGATTCCGGCCGCTTCGACTGGACCGCACAGCCCCAACGCTTCGCGCGGCTCAACCAGCCCGACCCCAGCTACCACGGCGTGGTCTATACCGAAGCCCTGGGGCCAGCGGCCTACATCGGCCGGGCGCGGGTGGTGCCGCTGCGCAATACCGGCGCTGCGTTGTCGCCGTTCAATGCGTTCCTGATCCTGCAGGGCATCGAGACCCTGGCCCTGCGCATGGAACGCATCAACGCCAACGCACTGGCCGTCGCGCAGTTCCTGAAGTCACACGCAAAGGTGGCGTGGGTGCGCTATGCCGGGCTGGCCGACGATCCCGAGCACGCCGCCGCGCAGCGCTATCTGGGTGGGCACGGCTCGGGCGTGCTGACCTTCGGCCTGCCGGGCGGGCGCGAGGCAGGCGCACGTTTCCTTGACGCGCTGAAATTGTTCACCCGCCTGGTCAACCTGGGCGATGCGAAGTCACTGGCCACCCATCCCGCCTCGACCACCCACCGCCAGTTGGATGCGGCGGAGCTGGCCAAGGCCGGCGTCAGTGAAGACACCGTGCGGCTGTCGATCGGCATTGAACATATCGGCGACCTGCGTGCCGACCTGGAACAGGCCCTGGCCGGCGCCTGATAGCCACACGCTTGGTCGTCATCGCCACAGGCGATCACCACCGGTGCCGCGATGCGCTACGGTGGAACTGCCTCTCCAAGGCGTGGCAACGTGGCGATCCAGATCCCCGGTCGATGCGGGTCGACCGGGGATTTTTCTGTTTCCGAGGTCAGATCCGTTTTCCTGTGGAAAATGGATCTGACCCCATGCACCGCCGTGTCGACCAAGGTCGACACCTACCAGAGCAGGACGCCGTTCCGGCAGATCGCAGGAATCTGTCGAAGGCGGGGTGGGTCCGGTGGCGGGAGTGTCCGCGGCATGGGCCCGAGGCATGCCTCGGGCGGGTTGGGCAGGACGCCCAACCCTGGTCTTGCCGTGTGTGCAAGGACTGCACACACGAGCAAGCCGCGGCCAAGCCCCCATGGAAGGGTTTACGGCGTCTTCCGCCACCGGACCCACCCCGCCATCCCACGGAATGCCTGCTTTTGCCGTTGCAGTTGAAGTTGCTTCAGCAGGTGCAGGGCTGCGAGCCCTGCCGCACGCACACCCCTCACACCACCGGAATACTGTGCTGGCCCAACCCGCGATACGGCGGCGTGGCCATCACCATCTCCGCCAGCGAATACGCCAGCTCACGTTCGGCCATCACTGTGCCATCCGCACCGTGTTCCAGCAGATGCTTCACCTCGGCGTCGCTGTGCGCACGCGCCAGCAGGGTCAGGTCCGGGTTGATCGCCCGCAGCTTGGCCAGTGCCTCACCGGCTTCCAGCGGCTGCGGAATCGCCAGCACCGCGATCTTCGCGCGTTCCGGATGGGCCTCGGCCAGCACCCGGTCGGCAGCGGCACTGCCGCGGATCGCCGCCAGGCCCTTGGCGTGCGCCTGCTCGACGTGTTCCTTGTTGTCATCGATCACCAGCACCGGCACGCCACGGTCGCGCAGCACCTGCGCCAGTTCGCTGCCCACCCGGCCATAGCCGATCACGATGGCGTGGTCATGCAGGTCGCGCGACGGGCCGATCGCTTCGGGCGGCTCGGGTACCTGCGGAGACTGCTCCTGCTTGGCCTGCCAACGGTCGAGCAGGCCGAACACCAGCGGGTTGAGCATGATCGACACCAGTGCCCCGGCCAGCACCAGCGACTGGCCTTCCTTCGGCAGGATCTGCAGCGCCACGCCGAGGCCGGCGATGATGAAGGCGAACTCGCCGATCTGCGCCAGGCTGGCCGAGATGGTCAGCGCGGTGCTGGTCGGGTGGCCGAACGCACGCACGATGAAGAACGCGGCGGCCGACTTGCCGAACATGATGATCAGCACCGTGGCCAGCACCTGCCACGGGTGCTGCACGATGATGTTGGGGTCGAACAGCATGCCGACCGACACAAAGAACAACACCGCGAACGCATCGCGCAGCGGCAGCGAATCATGCGCGGCCTTGTGGCTCAGCTCCGATTCGTTGAGCAGCATGCCGGCAAAGAACGCGCCCAGCGCGAACGAGACGCCGAACAGCATCGCCGAGCCGAACGCCACGCCCAGCGCGATCGCCAGCACGGACAGGGTGAACAGCTCACGCGAACCGGTACCGGCGATGCGTTCCAGGATCCACGGGATGACCCGGCGCCCGACCACCAGCATCACCGCCACGAACAGGCCCAGCTGCACGAAGGTCCAGCCGATGTCGGCCAGCACGCTGCCCAGCGAGTGCGATTCCTTGGCCGCGTCGGGGCCGAACACGCCGGCCATCACCGGCATCATCACCAGTGCCAGCACGCAGGCCAGGTCTTCCACGATCAGCCAGCCGACCGCGATCTTGCCGCGCATCGTCTCCAGCAGGCGGCGTTCTTCCATCGCCCGCAGCAGCACCACCGTACTAGCGGTGGCCAGCGAGAAACCGAAGATGACGCCATGGATGGCCGGCCAGCCCATCAGCGAGGCCACGCCCCAGCCGAGCAGGGTGGCCACTGCGATCTGCCCAATGGCACCGGGAATGGCGATGGCCTTGACCGCCATCAGGTCCTTCAGCGAGAAGTGCAGGCCGACACCGAACATCAGCAGCATCACGCCCAGTTCGGCCAGCTGGTTGGCCAGCGCCTGGTCGGCGACGAAGCCGGGGGTGAACGGACCTACGCAGATGCCAGCAACCAGGTAACCGACCAGGGGAGACAAGCGGAGCTTGTTGGCCAGCGCGCCGAAGATGAAGGCGAGCCCCAGGCCAACGGCAACGATGTTGATCAGGTCGGTGTCATGGTGCATCGGCACTCGCAGAAAGCAGGGGGATACCCCGATTTTCACCGAAGCGGCCAGATACGGCAAACCCGCCGTCCACGTGCGGTGGCCGGCGGGTTTGTCCACGCATTTCTCCTCTACCCCCGCCATCGGCGCGCCCCTTCAACAAGAAGGGGCGCTCCTCCAGACGCGGCCCGGGGTACGCCGGCCAGCAGCCGGCTCTACCCCTTACCAGGTGTACTTGATCCGCCCGTACACATATGCGCCGTTGAAGCCGAACGGCGAGTAGTTGCTGTAGGGCAGCATGCCGAAGGTCGAGTTCTGCAGGTCTTCGGTGCGGTCCGGGTACTTGTCCAGCAGGTTGTCGGCGCCCACGGTCAGGGTCCAGTTGCTGCTCGGCTTGTAGCTGGCCGAGGCATCCACCACCCATGCATCGCCGTAGGTCTGGTCACGCAGCGCGGTGGCCGAGTTGCGCACGGTGAATTTGCCGTAGCGGGTGGCGGCCAGGCCCAGTTCCCAGTGGTCCGAACGCCAGGTGCCGCTCAGGATCGCCTTGTCGCGCGGGTAGCTGTCCTCGATGCGGCCAATTTCGTCGCGACCGATCAGCGACTGGGTCAGGCCCAGCGTTCCGAACACCGCCGGGGTGCCGCCAACGCGGCGCACTTCGGTGTCGTTGTAGCTGTACGCAGCGGTCAGCTCCAGGCTGCTGGCGTTGAACGGCACCGTATAGCTGGACACGAAGTCGACGCCACGGGTGCGCGTATCCAGGCCGTTGGTGAAGTAGGAGAACGCGGTCACCTGCGGCAGGCCCAGGGTGCCCAGCAGCGCGCTGGTGGCCGCGTTGGTGGTGATGCTGGACGACAATGCGATGCGGTCATCGATGTCGATCTGGTAGGCGTCGACGGTGATATACAGGCGGTCGACCGGCTGCAGCACCAGGCCCAGGCTGTAGGAGGTGGAGGTCTCGGCCTTCAGCGGCGAGGCGCCCAGCGCCTGCGCGGCCGGGCTGGTGGTCGGGAAGGTGCCACGCTCGACGAATACGCCATTGAGGAACTGGCTGGTGACCGCCTGGTAGCCCTGCTGCGCCAGCGACGGTGCACGGAAGCCACTGGAGGCGGTGGCCCGCAGCGCGACCTTGTCGGTGAATGCATAGCGCGCCGACAGCTTGCCGGAGAAGCGGTCGCCGAAGTCCGAGTAGTCCTCGTAGCGGCCGGTGATGCCGGCCGAGAACTTCTCGGTCAGGTCCGCTTCCAGGCCAGCATAGACCGCGTAGTTGTGGCGGTCCGCATGCACTTCATTGGTCGGGGTGAAGCCCGCGAAGCCCTGCGCGCCACTGCCGGTGTACGAGTTCAGTTCGCCCGGGTTCTGGTCCCACTTTTCCTTGCGGTACTCACCACCGAAGGACAGCGTGACCGGGTAGGCCAGGCCCCAGTCCAGCGACTTGGTCAGGTCGGCATTGAAGATGTCCTGCTGGTATTTCAGCGTGCCGTCGTAGAACGAGCGCGGGCTGGTTGCGCCGAGGCTGTAGTTGATGCTGTTGCGGGTGTGGAAGTCGAGGGTGTTCTCACCGTGGTTCAGGCTCAGGTCCCAGGTCCAGCCGTTGTCGGTGTTGCCCTTGACCCCGGCCACCAGCGAGCGGTCCTTCGAATACTGGTTGATCTCCGGCACGAAGCCGTCGGGGTAGGTCTGCGCCAGCAGCGCGCTCTGCCCGCTGTGGTTGCGCGAACGGTAGAACGCGAACGAGGTGATGTCGCGGTTGCTGAGCAGCGCGCTGGCGTAGCCGGTCACGTGGTCGCTGAAGTCGAAGCTGGCGTTGGCCGACGCGGCGGTGGCATCCACGCGCGGGTCGCCGACGATGAAGGTCTTCTGGCCGATGCTGGGGAAGTTGCCGGTGTTCGGGGCGGCGCCGCGGTACGGGCCGGCGCGGTTGCTCTCGTCCTGCTGGCTGATCTGGCCAGCCACGTGCACGCGACCACGGCCGTTGCCGAACTCGACGCCGGTATCGCCGGAGAGCTGGTACTTGTTGCCGTCACCGGCCGAGTACTGGCCGTAGTCCACGGCCAGGCTGCCGCCACGGCCGCTGCCCTTGAGCACGATGTTGATGACGCCTGCAATGGCGTCCGAGCCGTACTGTGCCGACGCACCGTCGCGCAGCACTTCCACACGCTCGATGGCGGCGATCGGAATCGCATTGATGTCCACCGCCGACGAGCCACGGCCGATGCTGCCGTTGACGTTGATCATCGCCGAGGTGTGGCGGCGCTTGCCGTTGACCAGCACCAGCACCTGGTCCGGCGACAGGCCGCGCAGCTGCGCCGGGCGCACGCCACTGGTGCCGTCGGTCAAGGCCGGGCGCGGGAAGTTCAGCGAGGGCAGGGCGCGCGACAGTGCGGTGGCCAGTTCACTGGTGCCGGTGGACTGCAGCACTTCAGGGGTGATGATGTCGATCGGCGACTGCGATTCGGCGACGGTGCGGTCGGCCACGCGGGTGCCGGTGACGATCACCGTGTCCAGGGTGTTGGCGGCGGTGCCGGCCTGCTGGGCAGCGGCAACGAACGGAGAGCCACCGAGTGCGACAGCGACGGCGGCGGCGATCAGGCTGGTCTTGCGGGTCATCGGGATGGGGCTCCGGTTGGCGGGGGTGGCACCGGAATCGACATCACGGGGGTGAGGCGGACGGCGGTTGTTGCGGTGCGCAAGGCAGGAATTAACGGGATATTCAGTGCCTGTCAAATGGTTGCAACAGGAAAAAACGTTGCAGCAGCAACCATTTAGCGGCAGAGGGCAGCGGCGGGAGGTGGGGCCCGGGGGCTGCGCGGGGCCGACGAGGGAGAGAGTTGGCCTGCCGCCGCGCATCCCGGGGCGCGTCAAGTATTCGTTAACGCTAGAATTACGTCGCAGGAACAGTGCTCACCAGCACATTCCATCCGGTTATATGGACCCCTCCCCCGATGATCTCCCTTCGTAATTTCGCCTTGCGCCGCGGCGAGCGGCTGCTGTTGTCCAATGTCGACCTGACCCTGCACGCCGGTTACAGGGTGGGCGTGGTCGGCCGCAACGGTGCTGGCAAGTCCAGCCTGTTCGCGGCGGTGAAGGGCGAGCTGGAGGCCGACAAGGGTGACGTCGACCTGCCCGGCAAGGTCCGTATCGCCAGCGTGGCCCAGGAAACCCCGTCGCTGCCGGACCCGGCGCTGAGCTTTGTGCTGGGCGGGGATACCGATGTGGCTGCGGTGCTGGCTGAAGAGGCTGAAGCAACCGCGCGCGAAGACTGGGAGGCGGTGGCCAACGCGCACACGAAGATGGCCGAGATGGGGGCCTACGACGCCGAAGCGCGCGCCGGCAAGCTGCTGCACGGCCTCGGTTTCCCGGCCGAGACCCACCACCGCGCGGTGTCCTCGTTCTCCGGCGGCTGGCGCGTACGCCTGAACCTGGCCCGCGCGCTGATGATGCCCAGTGACCTGCTGCTGCTGGACGAACCGACCAACCACCTGGACCTGGACGCGGTGTACTGGCTGGAGCAGTGGCTGCTGAAGTACCCCGGCACCCTGCTGTTGATCTCGCATGACCGTGAGTTCCTCGACAACGTGGCCACCCACACCCTGCACCTGCACGGCGGCGGCGCCAAGCTCTACCCGGGCGGTTATACCGATTTCGAGCGCCAGCGCGCCGAACAGCTGCGCCAGCAGCAGATCGCGCACGAGAAGGAACAGGCCGAGCGCGCCCACCTGCAGAGCTTCATCGACCGCTTCAAGGCACAGGCCAGCAAGGCCGCGCAGGCGCAGAGCCGCATGAAGCGCCTGGCCAAGCTGGCCGGCACCGAAGCAGTGCGCGCCGAGCGCGAGTTCCGCATCGAGTTCGCGCCGCCGGCCAAGCTGCCGTTCTCGCTGATCCGCCTGAACCATGTCGAGGCCGGCTACGGCAAGGACGCAGTGATCCTGCACAACGTCGGCTTCGGTCTGGAAGCGGGCCAGCGCATTGGCCTGCTCGGCCCGAACGGTGCCGGCAAGACCACCCTGGTGAAGACCCTGGTGGGCGAGCTGGCACCGATCGTCGGCGAGCGCATGGCGCACCCGGACCTGAAGATCGGCTACTTCGCCCAGCACACGGTGGAGTCGCTGCACGAAGGCCAGTCGCCGATGGAGCATTTCCGCGAGATCGCCCCGGACGCACCGAACCAGTCGTTCCGCGACTTCCTCGGCAAGTGGAACTTCCCGGGTGACCGCGCGTTCGAGCCGGTCGATGGCTTCTCCGGTGGCGAGCGCGCACGCCTGGCGCTGGCGCTGATCGCCTGGCAGCAGCCGAACGTGCTGCTGCTGGACGAACCGACCAACCACCTTGACCTGGAAATGCGCGAAGCGCTGGCCGAAGCATTGGCCACCTTCGAAGGCGCGATCGTGATGGTCTCTCACGACCGCCATCTGATCGGCCTGGTCTGCGATACCTACTGGCGCGTGGCCGATGGCGTGGTCGAGCCGTTCGATGGCGACCTGGATGCCTACGCCGCGTGGCTGCGTACCCGCCCGCAGGCGCAGGGCACCAAGGCGCGCATGGAACAGGTGGAAGAGCCGGTGGTGGTCAAGACCGCCCCGGTGGCGCAGGTGGTGCAGAAGAAGCCGGTGAACCCGCACAAGCTGGCCGCCGCTGAAGCCAAGGTGGCCGAGCTGGAAGGTGCCCTGGCCGAGCTGGACCGCCAGCTGGCCGACCCGGCCAACTACGCCGATGCCACGCGCATGGCCGTGCTTGGCCGCGATCGCGAAACCGCCGCCGCGCAGCTGGAAAAGGCCGAAGCCGCCTGGATGGAACTGCTTGAGTCCTGACCGGTAGTGCCGGCCGCTGGCCGGCAGCGCGATGCGCCCACAACGATCAAGGGATTGCCGGCCAGCGGCCGGCACTGACTACGCGCCCTGTGCCTGCAGCCACTCGCGGAACCGCTTGGCCGGCTCACGTTCGGCACGCGATCGCAGCCGCGTCAGCCAGTAGCGCCCCAGCTCCAGCGTGGTGCTGAACGGCTGCAGCAGGCGACCCTCGGCCAGTTCCTGCTCGAACATGCGCAGCGGCAGCAAGGCCACACCGGCGCCACCGGCGGCCGCCATCGCGACCGTCAACGAGGAATCGAATACCGGCCCGCGCGCTTCCACGCCGCTGACCCCGGCCGCCTGCAGCCAGCGCGGCCATTCGTCGCTGCGGTAGGAACGAAGCAGCGGCAGCGTGCCCAGGTCGCGTGGCTGTTTCAGGCGCCGCGCCAGCGCCGGTGCGCACAGCGGTGCAAACGGCGCGTCGAGGATCGCCGTGCACGCCTGGCCCTGCCAGTCGCCATCACCAAAGCGGATCGCCAGGTCCAGCCCTTCTCCGGCCAGGTCGATGCGATTGTTGTGGGTCTGCAGGCGCAGCTCGATGTCCGGGTGCGCTGCCTCGAACGCGGCCAGCCGTGGCAGCAGCCAGCCGGTGGCGAAGGTGCCGACCACGCCCAGGGTCAGCACTTCACGCGCAGGTCCGCCGGTGTAACGCGCGATGCTGGCGGAGATGCGCTCGAACGATTCGTTGAGCACCGGATACAGGGCCGCGCCTTCATCGGTGAGCGCCACGCCGCGCGGGAGGCGATGGAACAGGCGGATGCCGAGCCGGTCCTCCAGCCCACGGATCTGGTGGCTCAGTGCGGCCTGGCTGACACACAGCTCCAGCGCGGCACGGGTGAAGTTCTGGTGGCGGGCGGCGGCCTCGAAGGCGCGCAGCGCGTTCAGTGGCAGGGCAGGGTGCAACATCGCGCAGTCGTGAGCTGGAGTGATGGATGATCCTAACGCTTCAACGAGACATTTCGGAAAATTAAGGGGTTGAATGCGTCAGGCATTAATTGAACTAATGTCTCTCGCAGATTTTTTGCGCTGGTCGCCCCCGATCAAGGCTTCAATAATCGAGCAGTCCCCCAGGAGAACCCGCATGCTCGCCCGTCGCCGATTCCTGCAGTTCAGTGCTGCCGCCGTGGCTTCCTCGCTTGCCTTGCCGCTGCTGGCACGTGCAGCGGGCAAGGCCACCGCCAACGCACCCACCGATGCCGCCATCACCGCCGCCAGTGATTTCGCCGCGCTGGAAAAGGCCTGCGCCGGACGCCTCGGCGTGACCCTGCTGGACACTGCCAGCGGTCGCCGCATCGGTCATCGCCAGGACGAGCGCTTCCCGATGTGCAGCACCTTCAAGAGCATGCTGGCGGCCACCGTGCTCAGCCAGGCCGAACGCATGCCGGCATTGCTGGACAGGCGCGTGCCGGTGGGCGAGGCCGATCTGCTCTCGCATGCACCGGTCACCCGCCGCCACGCCGGCAAGGACATGACCGTGCGCGACCTGTGCCGTGCCACGATCATCACCAGCGACAACACCGCCGCCAACCTGCTGTTCGGCGTGGTCGGTGGCCCGCCCGCAGTGACCGCGTTCCTGCGCGCCAGCGGCGACACGGTGAGCCGCAGTGACCGCCTGGAGCCGGAGCTGAACAGCTTTGCCAAGGGCGACCCGCGCGACACCACCACGCCGGCGGCGATGGCCGCGACCCTGCAGCGCGTGGTGTTGGGCGAGGTACTGCAACCGGCTTCGCGGCAGCAGCTGGCCGACTGGCTGATCGACAACGAAACCGGCGACGCCTGCCTGCGCGCGGGCCTGGGCAAGCGCTGGCGCGTGGGTGACAAGACCGGCAGCAATGGTGAAGACGCGCGCAACGACATCGCCGTGCTGTGGCCCGTAGCCGGAGGCGCCCCGTGGGTGTTGACGGCTTATCTGCAGGCGGGCGCGATCAGCTACGAGCAACGCGCTAGCGTGCTGGCACAGGTGGGGCGGATTGCCGACCGGTTGATCGGATGAGGTAACCGGGGTCATTCAAACGTGGCTTGCCGGATCGGTTCGGCGCGCGCATCCTGCGCGCGTTCGAACCACACGGAAGTCCCCCATGAGCCATGAACTGATCTACCTGCTGCTGATCTTCGCGCTGCTGGTGATTCCGCGCGCGCTGCAGCGTTTCAGCCTGCCCGCGCCGCTGACCTGCCTGCTGTTCGGCATCATCGGCATGCTCTGGCTGGGCGACCAGGCCCACGATGCGGTGATCGGCCTGCTGGCCACGCTGGGCATTTCCTCGCTGTTCCTGTTCGCCGGCCTGGAAGTGGACCTGCAGGCGCTGCGCCGTGGCATGTGGCCGCTGCTGGCGCACCTGGTGATCCGTACCGGCACGCTGTTCGGCGTGGGCTGGCTGGCCTGGCGCTATGCGGGGCTGCCGTGGCAGGCCGCGGGCCTGTTGGCGCTGGCGCTGCTGACGCCGTCCACGGGCTTCATCATGGACTCGCTGTCGCGGCTGGGCCTCAGCGAAGACGAGCGGTTCTGGGTGACCAGCAAGGCCATCGCCGGCGAACTGCTGGCGCTGGCGGCGTTGTTCATCGTGCTGCAGGCCGGTGACCCAGGGCACATGGCGTTGTCCAGCCTGGCACTGCTGGCGATGATGATCGGCCTGCCGCTGCTGTTCATCGCGCTGGGCCGCTGGGTGGCACCGCACGCGCCGGGCTCGGAATTCTCGCTGCTGGTGATGGTCGGCATGGTGGCGGCCTACATCACCTACCTGCTGGGCGTGTACTACCTGGTTGGCGCGTTCATCGCCGGGCTGGTCGCGCGCCTGCTGCACCAGCGCATGCCGCTGCTGGCCTCGCACGAGAACCTGCACGCGCTGCGCCTGTTCGCCTCGTTCTTCGTGCCGTTCTACTTCTTCAACGCCGGCACCAAGGTGCCCGCCGAAGCGCTGAGCTTCGAGGCGCTGGGGCTGGGCATCGTGATCACCCTGGTGGTGCTGCCGCTGCGCATCGGCGTGGTCTGGCTGCAGCGCCGGGTGATGTTCGGCGAGAGCTTCCGCAGCAGCCTGCGGGTCTCGCTGGCGCTGGCACCGACGCTGATCTTCACCCTGGTGCTGGCGGCGATCATGCGTGAGCGCTTCCAGATTCCGGCGGTGCTGTTCGGTGCGCTGCTGCTGTACGCGGCGCTGACCACGCTGTTGCCGTCGCTGGTGTTCCGTACACCGTTTGACGTTGATCCGGTGGAGCAGGAGCCGGCCGGCGAGGGCGAGGCCGCACCGGTGGCGGCGACCGAAGCACTGCCGGCAGCACCGTCTGCCGAGCGCTGAGCGGGACTGGCGCGCGGTTTGCGCCCATCGTCCATGGCCGTTAGGGTTGGGGCATGAGACCGATTGCCGTTGCCACTACTGCCGCCCTCCTGCTCAGCCTCGCTGCGTGCACGCAGCGCTCCGATACAGTCGCTCATGACCTGGCGACCGCACCGGCCGATGCGTTCATGGCCGCCGTCGCCGCACATTGCGGCCAGGCCTACGTCGGCAAGGTGGTGGAGGACACGCCTGCACCGACCTCCAAGGATCCGTTCGCCGGGCAGCGCCTGGTCATGCATGTGCGCGGCTGCGCCGACCCGGCGCACGAGCTGCGCATCCCGTTCCATGTCGGTGATGACCACTCGCGGACCTGGGTGCTGACCCGCACGCCGAACGGGCTGCGGCTGAAGCACGACCATCGCCACGAAGACGGCAGCCCCGACGCGATCACCCTGTACGGTGGCGACAGCACGCCGCCGGGCACCGCCGAGCGCCAGCAGTTCCCTGCTGATGCCGATTCGGTGGCGATGTTCCGCCGTGCCGACATGCTGGCTTCCACGCACAACACCTGGGCGATGGAGATCGATCCGGACCAGACGTTCGTCTACGAACTGACGCGCCCGGACGGCCGCCGCTTCCGCGTGCAGTTCGACCTGAGCAAGCCGGTCGACCTGCCACCGCCACCGTGGGGCGACGACACAGCACCCGCGCCGTGATCCCGGGGTCGGATCCCTCCTGCGGAGGGCTCTGACCCCGACCCTGCACTCATCGCGTGCCGAAGCGCGCCCGGCAGCCGTTGCTCACCCACACCTGGCCACGCGAGTAACCCCAGCTGCGGCCTTCCTGGCAGGCGCTGCCCGACAACTGCTGCTGCAGCACCGGCCGGCCCTGGCGCTCATCCCAGTCGCAGGTCTGCGAGCGGTTGTTGTTGCTGCTGCAGGTGACGGAATAGTTGCTGTTGCCACCGCCCCAGCCGCGGGCCTCGGCGAATTCGGCGCGGCAGCCATTGCTGACCCATACCGCGCCGTTGCGCACGCCCCAGGTACGGCCCTCGTCGCAAGGGCTGCCGGACAACTGGCGGACCAGGCGGGCATTGCGCCAGCCGACCTGGCAGCTGCGCTCGCGGTTGTTCTGGCTTTCGCAGCGGATGGTCTCGCCGGGCCGACCGTTGTTGCCTCCCCAGCCACCGCCATTGCCGCCGCCCCAGCCACCACGGGCCTCGACGAACTCGGCGCGGCAACCATTGGTCACCCAGATGCTGCCATTGCGGCTGCCCCAGGAGCGCCCTTCCTCGCAGGGGCTGCCAGACAACTGACGGACCAGCTGCGCGCCGCGCCAGCCGGTGTTGCAGACCCGTTCGCGGTTGCTCTGGCTTTCGCAGCGGATCACCCCGTTCTGCGCAGAGGCGGACGGGGCGGGCAGGGCAAGGGTGCCCAGCGCACCCAGGCTGAGGGTCACGGCCAGGCTGGCCAGGGACAGCGGTTTCATGGCGGCATCCCATACGGTGGCAGGTGCCCGACTATAGGGAGGGGGACGATCAAGCCGGTGTGACTGGCCGGATTTGCCCCAGCCGGGGCCTCGGCCGCAGAATACGAGGCTTTCCGGCCCCCATCCGGTGCCGGCGTTCTCCAGCGGAGCTTCCCCCCATGCGTACCCACTTCTGCGGCCTGGTCGACGAGACCCTGATTGGCCAGACTGTCACCCTCGCCGGCTGGACCGACGTGGCCCGTAACCAGGGCGGCGTCTGCTTCATCGATCTCCGCGATCATGAAGGCATCGTGCAGGTGACGGTGGAGGTCGACAATGCCGAAGTGTTCGCGGTGGCCGCGTCGCTGGGCTACGAGGATGTGCTGCAGGTGGAAGGCGTCGTGCGTGCCCGCCACGCGGTGAACGACAAGATGCGCACCGGCAAGGTGGAAGTGATCGCCACCGCCATCACCGTGCTGAACAAGGCTGCGCCGCTGCCGTTCCACGCCCACGAGAACCCGGGCGAGGAAACCCGCCTGAAGTACCGCTACCTGGACCTGCGCCGCCCGGAAATGCAGCGCATGCAGCGCACCCGCATCAAGCTGGTGCAGGCGCTGCGCCGCCACCTGGACGAAAAGGGCTTCCAGGACATCGAAACCCCGATCCTGACCAAGGCCACCCCGGAAGGCGCACGCGACTTCCTGGTGCCGGCGCGCATGCACCCGGGCGAGTTCTACGCCCTGCCGCAGAGCCCGCAGCTGTTCAAGCAGATCCTGATGGTGGCCGGCTTCGACCGCTACTACCAGATCGCGCGCTGCTTCCGCGACGAGGCCCTGCGTGCCGATCGCCAGCTGGAATTCACCCAGCTGGACATGGAATTCGCCTTCGTCCGCGAGCGCGACGTGCAGGATTTCGTCGAGGACATGATCCGCGCCATCTTCAAGGAAGTGGTGGACGTGCAGCTGGACGCCAGCTTCCCGCGCATGACCTGGGCCGAGGCCATGCGCCGCTACGGCTCGGACAAGCCGGACCTGCGCATCGCGCTGGAGCTGGTGGACGTGGCCGAACTGGTCAAGGACAGCGAGTTCCCGGTGTTCACCGGCCCGGCCAATGATGCCGAGGGCCGCGTTGCCGCGCTGCGCATCCCGGGCGGTGCGTCGCTGTCGCGCAAGCAGATCGACGAATACGCCGCGCATGCCGCCAAGTACGGCGCCAAGGGCCTGGCCTACATCAAGATCGCCGACAACGGCGAAATCAGCTCGCCGATCCAGAAGTTCTTCAGCGAAGCGTCGTTCGCCGCGCTGGTCGCCCACGTCGGCGCCGGCAACGGCGACATCGTGTTCTTCGGTGCCGGCGGCTACAACAAGGTCTCCGACTTCATGGGCGCGCTGCGCCTGAAGGCCGGCAAGGACTTCGGCATGGTCGCCGACGGCTGGGCGCCGCTGTGGGTCACCGACTTCCCGATGTTCGAGTGGGACGAGGAAGAACAGCGCTACGTCGCCCTGCATCACCCCTTCACCGCACCGGCCGTGGACGACATCGCCGACCTGCGCGCCAATGCCCGTACCGCCGTTTCGCGCGGCTACGACATGGTGCTCAACGGCAATGAGATCGGCGGCGGTTCGATCCGTATCCACCGTCCGGACATGCAGAGCGCGGTGTTCGAGCTGCTGGGCATCGGTGCCGAAGAAGCCCGTGCCAAGTTCGGCTTCCTGCTCGACGCGCTGAACTACGGCGCGCCGCCGCACGGTGGCATCGCCTTCGGCATCGACCGCATCGCCGCGCTGATGGCCGGCACCGAGTCGATCCGCGACGTCATCCCGTTCCCGAAGACCACTGGTGCACAGGATCTGATGACCGACGCGCCGTCGCCGATCGTCGACGCGCAGCTGGCCGAAGTGCACATCCAGGTTCGCCCCAAGACCAACTGATCAGGAGATCCAGGCAATGACCGAGTTTGCGTTTTCGCTGGAGTGGGAAAAGCTGGGCAATGAAGGCTCCGAGGCCAACCTGGTCACCGAGCGTGCACGCGTGTTCGGCGGTTGGCTGGTCCGCGTCGGTACCAACCCGGCCGCGATGGCCCTGACCTTCGTCGCCGACGGCGAAGGCCGTTGGGATGGAGAAGACTTCGGCGTCGAGGATTACGAGGACGACGAAGAGGAAGAGTACGACGAGGACGAGGAAGGCGAAGAAGACGAGGACGAAGAGGAATACGAGGAAGAGGACGAGGAAGACGAAGAAGCGGAATCGTCGGAAAAGGCTTGACCGCCCCTCCGCGCTGACGTCAACTTGCTGCATGTATTCCATCCGCCGCGCCACCGTGGACGACGCGCCGACCCTGTCGGCGCTGGCCGCCCGCACGTTCACCGAAACCTTCGGCCATCTGTATCCGCCGCAGGACCTGCAGGCCTTCCTTGAGGAGGCCTACACGGTCGAGCGCCAGCGCGTGATCCTGGCCCACCCGGATTACGCGGTGTGGCTACTGGAGCTGGACGGGGAGGCGGTCGGCCATGCCGCCGCCGGTCCCTGTGGCCTGCCGCACCCGGACGTGAAGCCCGGTGACGGCGAACTCAAGCGCCTGTACCTGATCAAGACGCAGCAAAGCTGCGGCTGGGGCAGCCGCCTGCTGGAAACCGCGCTGGCCTGGCTGGAACACGAGGGCCCGCGCACCCTGTGGTTGGGCGTGTGGTCGGAGAACTTCGGCGCACAGCGCTTCTACGCCCGCTACGGTTTCGAGAAGGCCGGCGAATACCTGTTCCCGGTGGGCGACACGAACGATCTCGAATTCATCCTGCGCCGCGCACCGCGCGCGGCCTGATGTTCACTGCCGCTTGCTGCGCGCGCGTGTTCAATCACCGTACGTTCCTGCCCCGCTGACCGCCAGGCTGTTTGCATGACTCCCCCCGTATTGCTGCTGCATGGCATCTGGAATGCCCGCGCCTGGGTCGGGCCGCTGGCCTGGCGCCTGCGCGCGCGCGGCTTCCAGGTGCACGCGTTTGGTTATTCCTCGGTGTTCGGTGGCCCGGACGTGGCCGTACCGCAGCTGCTGGAGCGGCTGGCCGACGCCGGCCCGCTGAGTTTGGTCGGCCACAGCCTGGGCGGGCTGTTGGCGCTGGAAGCGCTGCGGCGCAATCCGCAGCTGCCGGTGCAGCGCGTGGTCTGCCTGGGTTCACCGCTGCGCGGCAGTGGCACCGCGCGCTCGTTGTCCGATCATGGCTGGGGCCTGGCGCTGGGGCGCAGCAGCGAGCTGCTGCTGGACGGCTTGCCGGACTGGCAGGGCAGGGCCGAGGTCGGGCTGATCGCCGGTTCGGTGCCGCATGGTCTGGGCAGCCTGCTGGGCGCGATGGACGACGCCTCCGATGGCACCGTGGCCCTGGCCGAAACCCGTCTGCCGGGCCTGACCGATCATTGCGTGGTGCGCACCAGCCACAGCGGCCTGGTCGTGTCGCCGGATGCCGCGCGGCAGACCGCGCATTTCCTGCGCCACGGCCAGTTCGACCACAGCCGCGACGCCGCCGCCGCGTAATCTGGTAGGGGCGACCGCCCTGGCTCGGTGGGTGCGAACCGTCCTGCCCTGGTGGGTGCGACCGGACTACCTCGGTGGGTGCGAACCGTCCTGCCCTGGTGGGTGCGAACCGTTGGTTCGCACGCGCTTCGCCGGGCCATGCCCGACGGCATCTCTCCGCCCTAGACACGGTTGCCGTCCCCGATCAGGTAGAATCCGCGCCTTGATCCTGAAGCAGCCAGACGGTAGCACCCATGGGTAGAGGCCCCTCCATCGAAGCCCGCAAGAACGCGTCCGACGCGAAGCGCGGCAAGATTTTCACCAAGATCATCCGCGAGATCGGCGTTGCCGCGCGCGGCGGTGGAGGCGACCCCAACAACAACCCGCGCCTGCGCGTGGCGGTGGACAAGGGCCTGGCCGTGAACATGTCCAAGGACGTGATCGAGCGCGCCATCAAGAAGGCCACCGGTGAACTGGAAGGCGTCGACTACGAGGAAATCCGCTACGAAGGCTACGCCCCGGGTGGCGTGGCCGTGATCGTCGACTGCCTGACCGACAACCGCGTGCGCACCGTGGCCGATGTCCGCCATGCGTTCAGCAAGTGCGGCGGCAACATGGGCACCGAAGGCTCGGTGGCCTTCATGTTCAAGCGCCTGGGCGTGCTCAGCTTCGCCCCGGGTGCCGACGAGGAAGCCATCACCGAGGCGGCAATCGAGGCCGGCGCTGATGACATCGTGGTCTATCCGGACGATGGCTCGATCGATGTGGTCACCAGCCCTGACGCGTTCAGCGCAGTCAAGGACGCGATGACCGCCGCTGGCCATGTCGCCGACCACGCCGAGATCACCTTCCGCGCCGATAACGACATCAAGGTCGAGGGCGAGGTCGCCCTGCAGGTCAAGAAGCTGCTGGACATGCTGGAAGACCTGGACGACGTGCAGGACGTGTATTCCAACGCCGAGCTCGGCGCCGACGCCTACGCCTGAGCCGTCTTCGACGGCCTGGGCGCGGGCCGTTGAACGGTCACCGCGGACAGTCATGAGCCCATACGCCTGCCAGCGCATTCCGTTCCGCCCCGCCAGGAGTGCAGCATGACCCGCATCCTCGGCATCGACCCCGGTTCGCAGCGGACCGGGGTCGGCATCATTGATGTCGATGCCACCGGCCGCGTCAGCTACGTGCACCACCAGCCGCTGGTGCTGCTGGGCGCTGACGACTTCCCGCAGCGCATGAAGCTGCTGGTGCTGGGCCTGGCCGACCTGTGCCGCGAGTATGAGCCGCAGGAAGTGGCCATCGAACGCGTGTTCATGGCCCGCAACCCCGATTCGGCATTGAAGCTGGGCCAGGCCCGTGGCGCGGCGATCTCGGCGGTGGTGCTGCGCGACCTGCCGGTGCACGAATATGCTGCCAGCGAGATCAAGCTGGCGGTTGTCGGGCGCGGTGGCGCCGAAAAGCAACAGGTTCAACACATGGTCGGGCTCATGCTCAACCTGAAAATCAAGCTGCAGGCCGACGCGGCCGACGCGTTGGCGGTGGCGATCACCCATGCCCACGTAAGGGCGACGGCCAACCGCCTGGGGCTCAGTGCCCGCCAGGCATGGGGCCGCAAATGAGGAGCTGCACGCAATGATCGGTCGACTGCGCGGCATCGTCGCCTACAAGGCGCCGCCGTGGCTGGTGGTGGACGTGAACGGAGTGGGCTACGAACTGGAGGCGCCGATGAGCACCTTCTACGACCTGCCCGAGCTCGGCCGCGAGGTCACCCTGTACACCCACTACTCGCAGAAGGAAGACAGCGTCTCGCTGTACGGCTTCCTGCGCGAGGGCGAGCGGCGCCTGTTCCGCGATGTGCAGAAGGTCAGCGGCATCGGCGCGAAGATCGCGCTGGCCGTGCTGTCCGGCGTCACCGTCGAGGAGTTCGCGCGCATGGTCCAGGCCGGTGACATCACCGCGCTGACCCGCATTCCGGGCATCGGCAAGAAGACCGCCGAGCGCATGGTGCTGGAGCTGCGTGACCGCGCGGCCCAGTTCGGTGCCGGCGGCGCGCTGCCCACCGGAAGCGGCCCGGCCCCGGCCGATCCGCTGTCCGACGCCACCGTGGCCCTGCAGCAGCTGGGCTACAAGCCGGCCGAAGCCGCGCGCATGGCCCGTGATGCCTTCAATGAAGGCGACGAAGTGGCCACCGTGATCCGCAAGGCGCTGCAGTCGGCGCTGCGTTGATCCGCCTTCCTTTCCTTCAACAAACCGCCTGAGCTTCGCCAGGAGTCCCATGTCCAGCAGTCAAACCCCGCACGCAGCCGCCCCCGGCGGCCATGGCCACGCCCCCTCCGCTGGAGGACTGGCGCTGGTCATCGGTGCGATCGGCGTGGTCTTCGGCGATATCGGTACCAGCCCGCTGTACACCCTGAAGGAGGCGTTCTCGCCGCACTACGGGCTCAACAGCGACCACGATACCGTGCTGGGCGTGCTGTCGCTGGCGTTCTGGGCGCTGAACCTGGTGGTGACCCTGAAGTACGTCACCATCATCATGCGCGCCGACAATGATGGCGAGGGCGGCATCATGGCGCTGATGGCGTTGACCCAGCGCACGCTGCGCAATGGCTCGCGCTCGGCTTATGTGGTGGGCATCCTCGGCATCTTCGGCGCCTCGCTGTTCTTTGGCGACGGCGTGATCACCCCCGCCATGTCCGTGCTCAGTGCGGTCGAAGGCCTGGAGGTGGCCGCGCCCGGACTGCATGTCTTCATCGTGCCGGTCACCCTGGTGGTGCTGCTGGCAGTGTTCGCCGCGCAACGCTTCGGTACCGAGAAGATCGGCAAGGCGTTCGGCCCGATCATGGCAATCTGGTTCGTATCGCTGGCGGTGATCGGCATCTACAACATTGTCGATGCGCCCGAGGTGCTGAAGGCCTTCAACCCGTGGTGGGGCATCCGCTTCTTCATGGAGCACGGCTGGCACGGCATCTTCATTCTCGGTGCAGTGGTGCTGGCGGTGACCGGCGGCGAAGCGCTGTATGCGGACATGGGCCACTTCGGCCTGCGCCCGATCCGCCACGCCTGGTACTTCTTCGTGCTGCCGTGCCTGGTGCTGAACTACCTGGGGCAGGGCGCACTGGTGCTCAACCACCCCGAGGCCCTGAAGAACCCGTTCTTCGAGGCGGTGCCCTCGTGGGCGCTGTACCCGATGATCATCCTGGCCACCATGGCGGCGGTGATCGCCTCGCAGTCGGTCATCACCGGCGCGTTCTCGGTCTCGCGCCAGGCCATGCAGCTGGGCTACATCCCGCGCATGCGCATCAAGCACACCTCGCACGACACCATCGGCCAGATCTACATCCCGGGCATCAACTGGGGCATCGCGGTGATGGTGTTCGGCCTGGTGCTGGCGTTCCGCAGTTCGTCCAACCTGGCCGTGGCCTACGGCATCTCGGTGTCGGCCACGATGCTGATCGACACCCTGCTGCTGGCGGTGGTGGCACGTTCGCTGTGGCCGAAGTCGCGTGGCTGGCTGCTGCCGCTGTGCGTGGTGTTCTTCATCATCGACCTTGGCTTCGTCATCGCCAACGGCGCCAAGCTGCTGCAGGGCGCCTGGTTCCCGGTGGTGCTGGGCATCTTCCTGTTCACCATGATGCGCACCTGGCGGCGTGGCCGCGAGCTGCTGCGTGATGAGATCCGCAAGGACGGCATCCGCCTGGACACCTTCCTGCCGGGCCTGATGCTGGCACCGCCGGTACGCGTACCGGGCACCGCGGTGTTCCTCACCGCCGACCCGACCGTGGCCCCGCACGCGCTGATGCACAACCTCAAGCACAACAAGGTGCTGCACGAGCGCAACGTGTTCCTGCACGTGGAAACCCTGCCCATTCCCTATGCGATGGAAGGGCAGCGGCTGAAGATCGAGTCGGTGGGCGACGAGTTCTACCGGGTCTATGTGCGCTTCGGTTTCATGGAAACCCCGGACGTGCCGCTGGCGCTGATGCGCTCGTGTGACCACGGTGGCATCTACTTCGACCCGATGGACACCACCTTCTTCGCCAGCCGCGAAACCATTGTGGCCACCGCCAACCGCGGCATGCCGATCTGGCGCGACAAGCTGTTCGCGCTGATGCACCGGAATGCCGCGCCCGCGACCGGCTTCTTCCGGATTCCGGGCAACCGCCTGGTGGAACTCGGCGCGCAGGTGGAGATC